>JAHDFR010000304.1 GCA_020628065.1 Acidimicrobiales bacterium | reverse complement strand
GAGGACGATCTCGACTCCGGAGACCTCCTGCAGCTCACCGAGAGCCCGGCCGTAATAGGCCTCAAGATCCTCAGGGTTGTGGGTAACGAACACACGCATGCCGCGCAGGCTATCGCCTGCTCCGACGGCAAAGCGATAGCCGGGATTCAACCTGAGGTCGGAGGCTGCGGTGGTGGCGGCGACCGGTAGCCGTAGCCGGGTCGATTGAGGTGGCTTAGGGCCGCCACAAGTACGGCGTAGAGAGCAAACCCGATGGAGAACCACCAAGAGTCCTCCCACGGAAGGTTGTTGAACGCCATGCCGAAACCCACTGCGGCGAACCCAATCGATGCGAGCACAACGATCGGCTTGCTATGTAAGACCCGCCTCAACATTGCCTTAGCCTACTCGGGTGGCACATCGTCGAACAAAGGTTCAACTCTTCACTACGGCTCCCACAGATCGAGGCTCACACCACGGATCCGACCGGCGTCGTCCACGAACAAGTCAACCGACGACCATTGAAGACAAGAGTCAATGCTGCCCTCCGCCGGCTTCAGCCAAACCCGCTGAAGCTGAACCAGCTCGGGCGGGGCCGGCGCCGGTAGCGGCGAGGCGCAACGATCATGAACACCAAAGCCCACTGTCACTGGGCCACCGGCTCGGCTCAAGATGTCAAACGGGCCGGTGTAGGCTCGGAAGTCGGCGTCGGCAACACTCCAGGCGCTCCGCTCCGCCAGGTCATCTCGACTACGCCGAGCGGCAACGTCGGAACCCAACGCCAGCACCACCTCGTCGGCCAACATCAGCTCATCAAAGGTGCCGTCGCCACCGTCGGCGAAGTCCGACAACGCAAAAGCCAGCTCCTCCAGATTGGTTTCATCGACTTCCGGACTGGCGACCACCTTGCCGTAGGCAAGGTGTACTTCACCCGGACCTGCGGACAGCCTGGATTCGATCGTGGCGACCAGCTCAGCCACGTCGTCGTCATCGTGGGCCGGGCCTGACTCGGCCAAGAAGTTGGTGACATCCAAGCCCTGGCTGTCGGCCAACTGCTGGGCGGCGTCTCTCACCGAGGCTGCTGTTGCCCCATCGGCCTGCCCGGCCAACACCAGGTTGCCGTCGGTTCGAACAACAGCGATGTTGCCGGTAGGTCGAACCGGTTGCTGGTCGACCCGGAACCAAGGCGGGATGAGCTGGCGGTCCATGGTCAACCCAGGAAGATCGCCATGTCGCCGCCACACAACATTGCCGGCTGCGCCACCGGATTCACCCAGGGTCTCGAATGGTCCCTCCAGCGCAGCTGCCAGTTCCGTCCACAGCCAACCGTCCCGCTCGGTTCCGGCCTCATAAGCCAGATCGTCGGTCTCGACGGTGAACAATCCGAGCGGATCGCAGGTCTCGATGGCCAGTGCGGCGTCCAGAAAGGCCTGCCGGTCATCGGCGCTGAATACGGCAGGGCCGAACCAGTCGTCTGTCATCTCCAGCGGCGGGCTTACCTGACGCCCCATTGTCGGGCAGATCTCCAGCAGGTCGGGATTCAACTCGTCGTCGCCGGCCGGAAGGTCGGGGCCGACCAGGGTGGCTTTGCCGAACTGAGTCCAAAAAGTTTGGGTGCACGCCTCACCCTCCGGGGGGATCTGTCCTCGAGACGGGCAGTTCAAGTCATAGACCACGTGTTGCAGAGCTGGGTCGGCCGGTTCGCTCGGAGCTCGGGCGAACATGACGTACCGCCCGTTGAAATCAATCAGGCTCAACCACACCGCTCTCGACCCACCGGCCTCGATGGCCCACTCCAGCTCACCGTCGGCGTTGAGCACCTCCAACTTGGCCGGGGTCTCCAACTTGTTGAGATAGCCGCCTTCCGGGTCGGACTCACCAACCGGGTCAACAACCCGGACGGTCAGCCCGTTGGTAGCGGTGATCGACTGAGTCGATCCGGCATTGGTCAGTTCGAACTCGAAGCGGCGACCACCTCGATCGTCCAAAATCACCGGGTCATCGCTGTATGGAGGACTGACGATTTGTCCGTCAAGCCCATACCCCAGATCCCCGAACGGGTCCGATGGGTCAACGTCCACATCAAAGGCGGCCAGGTCGACGTCTCCGGGAGCCAGGCTCCACACGTTCTCCCCGGCGGCTAGGTAGAGAGTCCCGTCCGCTGCTCTAGCCGTCGTCCGACTACCGCCTACGATCTCACCGACCAGTTCGCCGATCATGCGACCCTGATCGTCGACCACGCCCTCGTAGCCGTTCACCAGCCACAACGAATCAGACAGGTCAAACCCGTCAGTCTCCGCAGCCGTGGTCGACGTTGTGGTTGTGTCGTCGGAAGCCTCGTCGTCTAGGCCGGTGGAGCCATCGTTGACCGTTGGCGCAGTCGTCGACGCGGCGTTCTCGATACCGACATCAGCAGATTCGGCCTCTTCACCGCTGCACGCGAACAGCACCAAACAGGCGGCGACCACAAGTGTTCCGATCCGTCCTCCAACATGGCGCATACACCCAGTAAAGCCGACGGCGGCCTACTGGTGTGATCAGCTACTAGACCGGCTAGGACGCCAGCTCCCGCATACGGGCCAGCACATCAACCCCCAATTGGTGCCAGACATCCAGCAGATCAATCAACACCCAGTTCTCTCGGATCTTGCGGCCGGACGGGGTGTCCTCGAGCCGCCAGAAATCGAGGCTGCGCATGGTGATCTCGGCGCCGGTCGGCACGATGCCCAGGAAGCCCGAGCCAGTGACCGTCATGGCCATGGCCGGCCAGCCGGTCTCCCCCACGTACAGGCCGTCGCCGAAGAAGTGAGAGTCTCGGGCGTAGCCACCACGACGGTCGGGCATGGCGGCCAGAAAGGGGATCTGATGAAAGCGCCGGAAACCGTCCACACCCCGGGACGTACCGATACCGGCCGGACCGTACCAACCGAACGTCGGGTGCCACCAATGGTCGAGCCGCATGGCCT
>JAHDFR010000303.1 GCA_020628065.1 Acidimicrobiales bacterium | reverse complement strand
GACACCGCCATCCACCAGGCACGACTCAACAGCACCACCACACTCGAACTCGCCAAGCAATACGGCGTCGGCGTGCACACGATTCGACGGAGTCTGAAACGGAGCTCAGTCCCCAGGACTGAAGGTCGCTAGCAGGGCCGCTCACGAGCGCTCGGCAGATGACGCTCAATCTGCTCGACAACTGGGAGCGACTCGAGCCCTCCTGCCAGCACCGCCCACAAGTCCGCAACGGTCACGACGACCATTGATGAGCTGCCGCAGCAGACGCCAGGGTTGAATCCGAATGCGAAATCGCTACCTCGGTGCCTCTCCTTGCAGAAAATCAGCGACAACGAGCAACTGGGCCAGTCCATTAGCCATATAAAGGCTACCCAGCCCTACCGGAGCTTGTGGACAAGGAGACTCAATCGCCTCACCTGAAGACGATTCATACGAGTGGCTCATTAGGCCGGGCGGAACGGGCCAGAGTATCTCGAATGGCCAAGAATCCATGGAGAACTCAGTTACTCCGAGTCGTTCAAAACCGAAACCTCCGCCGCCGGCCCCGAATGCGTTGCGGGACGTGGGTATACGCAGCGGCGGCAACAGAAGTGAGTCCGGTGTCAGATCGCCCTGGAGCTCCCCTCGAAGCGCAAACAGCGTATGAGTTCGGCCACCTTCCCAGGTTGACTCCGGTCCGACCACGAAGGTGAAGCTCCGTTCAATTGGTGGCACCGAAGTCCCAAGGACCAGGCCCGCACGAAGTCGCCTTGCGCCCTTTCCTCCAGGATCGAGCCTGGCCTGCTCGTATAACAGATAACCCGGCTCATCCCAAGGATAGAGATCCTCGGGCGACTCAGCACTCGAGATAGTGAGGGCGGGCTCGATCATCGCTACCTTCCCAGATGCGGCGGAATGACGACACCGCGGGCCTTCTTGGCGGCCTGCCTATGCGGCAGGTTGCTAGCAATCTCAAGAATTCGATTGTACCCGGGCCGAAGTGGGCTGATCGAGTTGATTCGATTCTCAAACTGAGGATTGTACCTGATGTAGAGCTGCTCAACACCTCGAGCTTGCCAGCGCGGACCGCGGAAGATCGGTTGCAACCGGTCGAAACCACTCGCACCTCGGAGTGCGTTGTGCTGCCCCAACCTGGCCGGAAGCTCCTGGCTGGTTATCCCAACGTAGACGCCCTTACCAGATCGGATCGCGATGTAGACGGTCGTACTTCCCTGGTTGCGTCCGACCCAAGCCTTCCCGAGCGAGGCGGCCACGATCGCCTCGAGCGAAGCTTCCGTCAGGGCTTCGATGGTCCCTTCGTCATGGCGACTCTCACCGATCATCAGATCGCTCGTCGTAGCCAGATACGCCGCCATCGCAAGCTTCTTGTCGAAGTCAGGGTCGGTGGCATCGAAATCAAGCCAGTACTCGGGCTCTGAGAGCACTGAGCTGACCTGTGCATCGAAGGTTACTGAGTCGCCAAGGCCTTCAAAGATCTCGTACCATCGCTCGAAAGATGCCTGCCTCCGAACGAGCGAGAGCTCGGCTGCAAGATCGAGCGGATCTCCTCCGCCGCTGTTTGCACATTTCTCCCGTTCGGATGGTTCCTTGTCACAGGTTCCAGTGGGGTCAACACCGTTGAGTGGGTTGTTATTGACGTAGCTGTAGCGGTTGAGCCCGTCCACCGTAATCGTGTCGGCTTGCATGAAGCGGCCGAGTACGGAGTCGTATTGACGGGCTCGGTAGTGCATCCAGCCGAGCCCGTCATCGACCTGACCCGTGTAGCTGTGATCCGTCCCAAGCGCATTGACCGCAGATGAACGAACTCCGCCGAACGGCAGGTAGGTCTGCCGCTGGGTGGTGCCACCTGTGTTGGTGATCTCGGTTGATCCGAGATGGTTGAGGGCTGTGGTGGTGAGCGTTCCGTCGGTAGCGAAACCGATCATTGCCCCACCGAACATGTAGTACGACGTGGTCGTCACGTTCGCCGGCGGTGGGGAGCTCGAGGGGTCTGCACCTGCGGCGAAGTTCTGGCTGACTTCGGCGCTGGTGAGGGCTCGGTCGTAGACGGCGACGAGGTGGAAGTCGCCGTGCCAGAAGCGGGAGTTGTCGAGCTCGGCCGCCAGGCCGAAGCCCATGGTGGCGTCCCAGTTCGACAGGTTCCCTGATGCCGAACCGGTGGCGACGACGACATCGTCGATCCACACCGTCGTCACGCCAGCAGCGTCACGGGTGAACACAACGTGCTGCAGCTGAGTGTCGAGCGTCCCGACCGCGGTCTGCGTGGCTGGTGTGCCGTTCGTGCCGGTGCCCGTGGCACGAAGGCGTGCCTCGAGACGGTCACCCGACGACGCGTAGACGCCCTGGCCGAGGGTCACGTTTCGGGCGAACGGCGATGCCGACACCGTCACGATCCGGGCCGGGCCGTTCTGCGTCACGTTCGCCGGAGCGATCCACGCCTCAACAGTGATCTCACCCGAAGCCGACACTGCGGTGTTGATCTTCGATGCCGCGCCGTTCGACGAGATGAGCGTGTCGCCGTTCACCTCGAGCGCGTCACCGGTCCAGTTGGTGACACCGGTGTTCGAGATCGTGAGATCCATCGGCACACCAACGTTCGAGGTGTCCGCGACGGTCGAACCGGAGGTCTCTTCGAACTCATACAGGGCAAGCAGGTCGGTGGTGACACGGCTGTTGCCCTGCGTTCCCTGACCCGACGTGACGGAGATCGTCACATCATCAAAGGCACTCAGTTCGCTGTCATCGGCCGTGAGCCGCAACGTGTAGGAACCAGCCGTGTCGAAGCTGACCGTCGGGTCCTCGACGCTGGTCGACGAGAACGAAGCCGTCCCGCCCGTAGGCGCAGACTGCGTCGTCCACGCATACGTGACCGTGGAGCCGGCCGGTAGACCGTCATCGATCACCGTCGCAGCAAGCTGATGCGACGCCGACACCTGCACCGACGCAGGGTTCCC
>JAHDFR010000302.1:426-2959 GCA_020628065.1 Acidimicrobiales bacterium | reverse complement strand
GCCGACTAACGTGGCGACCGACGTCTTCAGAGACGACTCCGGCGACTCCTTCAAGAAGCAGTCGATCACCAATGGAGAGATAGATGCCGTAGGAGACAGCACCCAGCCACACAAGAACCGAGGATCGCAGCAGGCGGCCGACCACGCCCTGATCAACGCCGGGCAGTACAGCCAACGCCACCAGCAGGAAGGCCATCACTCCTTGAAGAATGAACTGGGCGTGAGTCTGAAAGGCAGTGGGTGTCAGAAAGCCGCCGGGTAAACCGAGGCGGGTCACAGCCCAATAGAGAACCAGGGCGTTGGCCGCCACCAAAGGAGCGCTGGGCGCCAGGCCCAGCACCGGACGCCCATCTACGATGGAACGCTCGCGATACACCAGCCACACAGCCAGCGCCATGCCCCAGGCGAACCAGTCAAGATAGGCCGGCCACCACAGCAGCCGACCGGTTTCGGCACCGCTGGCGATGGCGAACACTCGAAACAACACGGCGAACCCGGCCAAACCAATCAGGCCGGAAAGCTGGGCCGCCAGCATGCCTCGACGGCCTCTACCCAACCCGAGGTGTCTCAGCATGCGGGCCAGGAGCGGAAGGGCGAAAGAAAACCACAGCTCGATCGACAAAGACCAAGCGACGAACGGGGGAACAAACACCGTGTCGCCGAAAAAGTTCTGGGTCAAGGTGTAGGCCGCCACCAGCTGACCGGTCGACGGCGAGTCAATCCCGGTCCCGGTGACGAACAAGTGAAGGGTCAGTACCGCCCAGTAAAGAGGCAGGATGCGAACGGCACGGCGGAAGACGAAAATCCACGGCCTCACCGGTTCTCCCAGATCGAACGCCCACCGAGCGTACGGCCGGTAGATCAGGTAGCCCGAGAGACAGAAAAACAAGGTGACGGCGGCGTTGCCCAACGGCACCGTCCAACGACCGAGGATGCCCTCCGGCGGATCGGTGGAAATAATGTGGAAGACGAACACCGCAAGGGCGGCCAACGCCCGGTACCCGGCCAACTCCGGAATCCAGCGGTTGGAGGCGCTGACGTGTCCGCCGTTGGCGGCCGGCGACGGCCGAGCATCCGGCTCCAGGCCGATCACCGGGCTTTGGGCAACAGGGGCGGTCACGGCTGTCCGACCTGAGTGGGGATAATCGAGAAACGTGAGAACGAACCACCCGAACCGGCCACCGCCACCAGCCCGGCGTTAGGCGCCTCCTGGAGGCGGGTGTCGTTCAAGGTCAGCAGCAACTCATTGTCGATGTAGATGCGAATATCCGAGCCGATCAGCTCGACCGAGACCACCGTGCCCGGTTCCAGCGACACCAAACCCAGAGGCCACGTCTGCACCTGGGTTCCGTCCATGACCAAAGCCACGTTCCAGGTGGCGAAATCGGGAGCGGCCACCAGCGACCAGAAGTTGTTCAGATCGGCGTAGCGAAAGACGGCCCCCGTTCCCGAGGCCGCCGACTGGACGGCGAAGTTCACAGTGGCGTCTGAGCCGGTCTCGGTGAGAGCAATGGCGGTTTGCCCGGGAGGGTCGCTCAACTGCACCGATGCGACACCATCCGCTGCTTCGAAGGCCGGCCCCAGCCGGAACCACTGGATGCCCCCCGGCGATGGACCGTCCAGCTCGGTCGGGCCGTCCCGGTCAAAGGTGTCAACCCACTGCGGAGGGGGCAACGATCCATCCACCGGAATCGGCTCGTCGCCAAGGGTGAGTGCCCCAACAAACAAGGCAACCAGGCTCAGCCAACCACCAAACGTTCCAACCAACCCAACTCGACGACGGCGGCGTTCGTGGGCCTCGATCTCAGCAACGCCGAACGACTCGGGAAGGCCCAGCGCCGTCATGGCATCCCGATTCGGCGCCCGGTGTGCCACAGTCCGACGACAACACCAATGACGTTGGCGATCAACCAGGCGAACACCGCTCCCCACTCGGCGGCCACAGGGATCAGCACCAGGCTCAACAGAACCGACGAAACGGCCAAGGTCCCGGATATCCATGCGGTGGCTGCACCGTTGCGAGCCAGTCGGGCCTCGGTCAAACAGACAGTGGTGACCGCCCAGGCCACAGACGACAGCAGGATCCACGGTACGATTCCGGCGATATCGCCGTACGTCGAACCGAGTATCTTCAACACCGGCCCGGCGGCAACGAAGCTGGCCAGCCACACCACCACTGCGAAACTGAGGTTGGCGGCCAACGTTCGGCGGACACGGACTCGCCGACCGGCGTCGCTCAAGCTGGCTTCGGACAACAGGACCTGGCTGAGCACCTGCGGAACGGCGGCAACCGTGACGCCAATGACCCAAACCAGATAGAAAGCGGCATTGGTCGGCCCCGATACCTGGCGAGCAACCAGCAGCGGAATGATGTGGAACGGTGCGTAGGTGGCAACGGCGCTGAAGTGTTGAACGGCCAAGAATCGTTTGTCATCAGGTTCCAACCGTCGAGGCGACTGGAGAACGACATTGCGATCGGTCAACAAGTAGACAAGTCCGGCGTAGCCCGAGAGCGCCAATGGAACCACCGAAG
>JAHDFR010000302.1:0-416 GCA_020628065.1 Acidimicrobiales bacterium | reverse complement strand
CCCGATCGGAAAGCGGATCGAAAGCCAGCAGCGACAATCGAGCGATGCTGGGTAGGAGGGCACGAACGAACACCAAAGGCCATCGACGAAGCGACATGAAGCGGGCATCGACGGCGGCACCCAAGGCCATGCCCACACTCGCCACCACGAGCAATGGTGACAGCGACAGGCCCGACAAGCCGGACAGGGATCGCCACTCGGCACCGGCAGCGAAGGGCGCCACCACACCCAGCAGACCGGCGGCAACACCAATGAACAGCGCTCCGGACCCGGCGATGGCCGGGGCCGTTGTTTGACCTCCGGTCCGGTTGATGAGGATGGGTACACCCAAGCCGGCCAACAGTCCGACCAGCTGAATCAAAGTGAACCAGGCGGCAGCCGTACCGACAGAGGCGTCGTCGAAACGAACAGCGGCC
>JAHDFR010000301.1 GCA_020628065.1 Acidimicrobiales bacterium | reverse complement strand
CTCACATCACAACCGCAGGCATCATCGCTCTGCTGTGGTCGCTCCCCTGGCCGCTGTGGGTCGAAGCCCTGATCGTCGGCCTGTGGTGGCTGCTGCTCGAGGCGGTGCACCACCTGGTCATGACCCATTCAGCCTCCCACACTCTGGTGTGGCTGGCCGGGTGGCGTGAAGCGTGGCGGGTGCGTCGACGGTGGCCGGCTGACTGGGCTGCGGTGGCGGCCAAGACCACTCGGGTCCAGGCCGAAGTCGGCACCTCGAAAGAACCGATCGCCTCGGCCCGGCTTCGCCCCATTGCCGACCATCCCAAGCTGGCATGGTGGCCTCGCATCGAATGGCCAGTCGTGTCCTGGTGGGTCGGCCCTCCCCCTGGCCGATCATTCACCGCCCTCGACGAGCTGCTGTCAATCCTGGCCGCCAACATCTCACACTGCATCGACGTCGCCTTGGACTACGAGCGGGAGTCCGACTCCTACGGCCGTCTGGTGGTGACCTTTGACGACCCGCTGGCCGCCGTGGTTGAACCTTCGGACTCGGCCGAGATTCTGGAGTTCCCCGAGATCCCCGAACCTCTGCCGCCCGCCGCCGATGACATCGATGAAGAAACGGCATCTGATCGGCCGGCCCTGCGTGTTGTTCCCGACGACGAGTGGGAGGTCTACTGATGACCCCGGTTATTGGACGGCGATTCGACAATCGGCCGCTCGCTCTCCCCTGGCCCGGCTGTCCTCACATCCTGGTTGGAGGCGAAACCGGCTCGGGTAAGTCAGGCACGCTCAACGCCATCATCGCCGCCGTGGCCGGCTACCGGAACGTGGCCATCTGCGGCATTGACCTGAAGCTGGTCGAGCAGTGGCCCTGGCGGGATCGGTTCACGGTTTCCGCTACAACCACGTCGGAGGCCGACCGCCTCCTGGCCGCCCTACGCACTCTCATCGCCTACCGCTCCCAGTTCCTCCAGGATCGGGGCCTGCGAATGTGGCGCTCCGAGTTCGGACCCTGGATCTTGTTTGTGGTCGACGAGCTGGCCGAACTGTCGGGCTTCGATCCCGACTCTCTGGTTCGGGCTGCACTCACGGGCGAGACCAGAGACATCATGCGGGACGCTCGCGGCGCTTCACAGGTTCGCACTGCGCTGCTCGGATCGCTGGCCCGGCTCTCCCGGGCGTGTGGCATCACTATCGTCACCGCCACCCAGTACCCGTCACATGAGGTGATCGACCAGCAGATCCGAACCCAGCTGGCCATTCGTATCATGTTGCGGGTCGCTTCCGGTGAACAGATCGACGTCTGCCTCGGCCGGGGTTACGGCAAGCGCATCAGCGTCAAGTCGATTCCTGTCAACCAACGCGGTGGACTCTGGATAGCCGGCCTTCCCGATGACCCCGAGCCGGTGCGGGGCCGGGCCCACTTCGTCGACGACGACTACATCGCCCGCCGGGCTGCCGCCACCAAGCACCTGGCTTGGTCTTATGACGATGTCTTCCAATTGGCCACAGATCCGCCGGCCGTTCACTCCATCCCCTGACCAAACGCACGTGACCGCTCCCATCAATAGTCCTGCAAGACCTGGGAGCGGCCACTCACTCAAACCCTGAAAGGGCTCGAACAACATGGACAGTACCAGAGGCCACGCCGGGCCGCCTGACCCTTCACGCACTGGAGGCGCTCGGGTCGCCCACCCCCGATCGGGATTCATCGTTCCGACGGCGGAAGCCGGCGGCGATGCGGTGCCTATTCACGACACTAAGACCGCTACCACCAACGGCCGGACGTTCTCCCCGGCGACGTCCCCTCCCTACACCTTCGACCTCCGTCAACGCGACAAAGTGATTCTCGGACTGCTCGGACCGGATGACACGGCTGAGGGTCGCCAGCTTGACGAAACACCCACTGCGCCAGTGGTCGAGATCCGGCCGTTCATTGCAGCACGGCGACAGCGTCGGTGGTTTCCCTGGTCGGTCATCGTCGGCCTGGTCGGCATCGGATTGGTCCGCCTGGCCGCCATCGTCTCCGACACGCCGGATGGGTTGGTCACGACCGTAGTCCTGCTGGCGACGGCCTTCTGTGGAATCCTGATGGTCGTCGCTCAGCTGCTCGATGGGTTGACGAAGTGAACACGAGCGACACACCACAGGTGGCGCGCAGCGGCAGTTCGAAAGAAGGCCGAAGCCGCAGCCGGAAGCCCTCGCGAGAGGCGGAGGCGGAGGCCGTCCGGCCCGAAGGGCCGGCTGCCGACGCACCCTTGGTAATAACCGCGAATAATCCTTCGGCGGAAGCCAAGAGTCAATGGCGGACACCAAAGGATGACGATTCAAGACGCCTGCGACAGCAGCGACGCCGGGCGATGGACATAGCCCAACGGCTGATCGCCGAGACATGCGCCTACCTGGCGGCAGCCAAACGATTGACGGCCTGCGGGCGCACGGTGCGATCGAGCAAGGGTGTCACCGTCAAGCAGTCGGACCGTGGTGGCGTGTTCACGTCCGGGGTTGCCACCTGCGGCAGCGTGTGGTCGTGCCCGTCATGCTCGTACAAGATCCGCACCAAGCGAGCGGCCGACATCGCCCTGGCCGCCAGCCGACACCTAGCCAACGGTGGCGGGGTGTTGTTCATGACGTTCACGATGTCGCACCGTCGGGGCGAACGCCTGGCCGACGTGTGGGACATCCTGACCGACGGCTGGTCGTACATGACCAGCGGCCAGCAGTGGCAGGAGATCACACAGCGCTTCGGCATCGACGGCTGGATCAAATCGGTTGAGGTCACCCACGGTCTGAACGGCTGGCACCCACACCTGCACGTCCTGGTATTCACCGACAAACCTCTGTCGCCGCTGGACTCCGATGATGAGTACTGGGCCTTGCGAATAGCTCTTCGTGAGCGGTGGATTCACCGCTTCTCTTCCAAGTGGGGTCGTGACGTCTCCGTTCGGACTCGACACTGTTCCGGTCAAGCCCGATGGCACGAAGTGTGTC
>JAHDFR010000300.1 GCA_020628065.1 Acidimicrobiales bacterium | reverse complement strand
GAGATCCACGGCTGGATCGGTGGCGCCTGCGCCGAGCCGGTGTTCAAACGGGAAGCGGTCAAGACGTTGGAGGCCGGGGTTCCCCGGCTGCTGGCGTTGGGTTCCGGCGAACGCTTCGGCGATCTGCCTCGGGGCACGATGTCGGTTGAGATGTCGTGTCAGAGTGAGGGCGCCCTACAGATTTACCTGGAGCCGGTCATGTCCATGCCTCACCTTGTCATCGTCGGTGACTCACCCATGGCCGAGACGCTGGCGGCTCAGGCCACCCAGCTCGACTGGAAGGTCGAACTGGTCAACGGCGACGACTTCAGCGGTGGACTGCTGTCGGTCAACTCCATCGTGGTAATCGCCACCCAGGGCCACGGCGACGAAGACATTCTGGAAGAGGCGCTGAAAGCCTCCCCAACCTATGTCGGCGTGGTGGCGTCGGCCAAGCGTGGCGACGCTCTGCGTTCCTATCTGTCAGCCCGGCCGATCGAGGCTGAGCAGCTTGAGGCCTTGCAGATTCCTGCCGGGCTGGATTTAGGCAGCACCACCCACAAAGAGATGGCGGTGGCCATCCTGGCCGATCTGGTGCAACGTCGGTCGGCCGGTGAGTTCACGCCGGTCGTAACCGTCGACGTGCCACGGCCGGAAACCGCCATTGACCCGATTTGCGGCATGACCGTGGACGCCACACCGTCAAGCAACCCGCTTGAGGTTGGCGACGAGACCTACTACTTCTGCTGCCCGGGATGCCGGGCGGCCTTCGAGAACCAGCAGGGGGCTTGATGCTGATATCCAACGAGTTTGAAGTCGACCATCCGATTGATCGGGTGTGGGCGTTCTTCAACGACATCCCGCAGGTGGCCAAGTGCCTACCCGGGACCGAACTGAACGAGGAGATCGGGCCGGACCACTACGCCGGTGACGTCGAGATCGGCCTCGGTCCGGTGAAGCTGGAGTTCGACGGCACGGCCAAGATCCTGGAGCGCGACGAGTCAGCTCACGCCATGAAGATCGATGCTTCGGGCGCTGAGAAGAAGGGTCGAGGGCAGGCGGCCATGATGGTCAACGCCAACCTGGCTCCAACCACCGGGGGCACCAAAGTCAACGTCGGGATGGATCTCAACTTGTCCGGTGCGGCCGCCCAGTACGGGCGAGGCCTGGTTTCCGATGTCACCTCGGTGCTGTTGAACGATTTTGCCGTCAACGCCGAAGCCCGACTCGACGCCATCGCCGCCGGACGTAACCCCGATGAGGTAGGCCAAGCGGTCTCCAGCAGTTCAGGTGGACTGGCCATCGGTTTGCGGGCAGCCCGCATGGCGCTGGCCCGGGTCTACCGGCGATTCTTCTTGCCCTACTCCCCGGAAGCCGTATAGGAGGCCTGTAACCAATGTTGTGGTGGATAGGAAACCTGCTGTTGTTGGTGGCGGCCCTGGTGGCTGTCGCCCTTTTGAGCCGGCTGTTGGGAGCGATCGAGCGCATCCGCAAAGCCAGCGATGACATTCTGGCCGGGGGAGTGGCCGCCATCGGCGAGCTGGACTCCACGCCGGACCTGTTGGCCCAGACCGACACGACGATCGAGGAAGTAGCCGACGGTGCCGTCCGCTACGCCGGGTCGGTAGCCAAGCTGCTGCCGCCGGCCGAATAAGAGCAGGGGAGACGAGATATGCCTTTTGTTGCCTGGGTCACGGTCCTATTGGCCGTGCTGATTATCTTCTTCGCCGCGGTAGGGCTGTTCCGGGTGGTCATGCACCTGCGAGCGGTCGACGAAACGTTGGAGGCGGTCGTTGGTGGGGTGGGAGTGATCTCCGACAAGACGTCGACTGTGCCGGGGGTTCTTGACTCGGTGAACGCCAATCTGCAACCAGTCCGCGACGTCGCCGACTCGATCTGAGGTTTGATGATGCTTGGACTTACTCAATTGGTTGCGCAGTCGACGACCGGCTGGGCCATCGGCTACACCATCGGGATCATCGTGGTGATCGCCGTGGTCGCCCTGGTGGTGCCCATCTTGTTGCTGGCCCGCTCCATCGGCGGTCGGGCTGCTGACATCAACGCCCATCTGGAGAACGCCGTAACCAACACCGACGGTCTCAAGAAACTGAACACCACGATCGACTCCGCCGGAGCGATCACCGCCGGGCTGAACCGTGGCCGTACACGGCTGGGAGGCTGAGATGTTTGTTCTCGCTCTGACCGATACTCAGGAACGACTTTGGTGGGGTGCCATTATCGGCGGCGTGGTGGTCATCGTCGCCGTGGTCGCTCTGTTGACCATTCTGGTGCTGTTGGTTCGCACCATCGAGCAGCGGGTCACCACTATCAAGGCCACTCTCGAGGCGGCATCGGCCAACACGGCTGACACCGCCCTTATTGGCAAGACCGCCGACGGGGTTGACGCTGTCCTCAACGAGGGCTTGCAGCATCACCTGTTCCTTGGCCGAGTACTGGAAAAGGTGCGTAGCTGATCGTGGATACTCTGATAACCCTCTCCGTCATTGTCATAACTGTGCTGATCGCCGGGCTGGCCGGGTTCTTGTTTGTGCTGGGCAGCCAACTGTCTCGCATTGCCACGCTGTTGGAGGAGTGCGCCGAGATTGTCTGGAAGATCAAGGGCGACGCTGAAGCCATCACTCCGGGGGTTGAGCGCATCAACCAGACCGGCGGCGTTGTGGCCGGTGCGTTGCCGCTGTTGTACGGCATGGCCGAAGGCATCGTCACTGGCGCCACCTACGAACCAGAGCCGGAAGAGGCTGAACGCCCGCCGGCCCTACCGGCCATGGGCAGCCGCCGGTCCCGTCTCCACGAGGGCGTCGGTTACCACCCGGAGCCGATCAGCTAGAAGCCGGACGGTAGCATCCGTCTGTCGCTCAAAGGCAGGTCCGATTGCGATCTTCTCGTTTTCGTGGTTGATTGGCCTTCGTGGCAAGTCGGAAGGCTATCGGTGTCTCCATCAGTCTCGAGGAACTAAATCGGGCAACCCTGTCCCGCCAATTCTTGT
>JAHDFR010000299.1 GCA_020628065.1 Acidimicrobiales bacterium | reverse complement strand
GTTGGCCAGCGACGAAGCCCGCTACGCCAGCGGCCAGCTGTGGGTCCTCGACGGCGGACTCTCCGCCCAGGTCCAGCAGATGCGCCTGTGACGGGTTCGCCACGACTCCGGAGAAGAGCCGGTTGTGGACCCGCCCGCAAGACTGCACGGGCGGGTCCCTCCCTCTACTCGACTGCCTGCACCTCATCAAGCGGTACACCTGAGACGCTTACAAGAACCCGGTCGATGCCGTCGGTGACCGTAACCGCGAGTGGCACATCGCTCACCACATCAATGCCAGCATCGCCACCCACGAGCATGTAGGAGTCCCAAGCACAATTCGCCAAGACCACGTGAACTGGGGTCTCATCTCCAAGGCTTAGACCATTCGCGCTGTCGAGGCACGAGTGCAGCGGCAGGCTCGCGACGATCTCGTTGGATGCATCAATCACACCATGAATCGCGACCTCAAGCTCGTGCGCCTGGTACAGCGACTCGAAACCCTCAACGCTCTGAAAGAACCTGCATGGTTCGCGGGTGAAGGGGGCTGGATCCGTGGAGTGAATCGGTTCGATCATCCCCGTCCAGTCGTAGAGGAACTCTGAAGCACCGTGGTTCCGCCTGAAGCCAATCATCTGGTACCGGCCAACCACGACCTCGTTGCCGTTCGCGTCCAATTCAGCAGCGGGTACGTCGACTCTCGTAACACCAGCGGGCTGGTTGTTGTGCGCGCCGCTGAAGTCGATTGTGCTTTCGTACTCATGCAGAGGCGACCCGTACGTGCTAACAGCGCCTTCCGTGAGCTTCAACCCAGCCGAGCCGAATACGACAAGCTGAGTTCCGCTGATCGCGAACTGACTCGTTGCGGCCGTATCCAGGACCTCGACAGTGCCGCTTGACCTGATCCGCCACCCATCGGGGACCCAGAGATAGCCAAGGTATTCATACGCCACTGATCGTGGGTTGCTGAAGTATCCCGTGACGCTGTCCCCACTGGACAGGATTGGCACGCCCTCAAGCAACGAGGCGCACTTCGCTGCTTGATGGTGCTCAACCTGAATCAGGTCGCGCGAGCCATCGATTGGCGCTAGGTCTGGCGCGACTCCGAAGGCTGTTGCGGTCTCACAGCCGGACACAGCATTCTCCACCTGGCAGTCGTCTGCGTGTGAGCCACCATCCGCGCTGTCGTAGCCAAGACCGCCAATGAGCGTGTCATTGCCGTTGTCCCCGCTGAGGTCATCGTTTCCCCACGCGCCATAGAGCTGGTCGGCGTGATCACCGCCGTGCAGGACATCACTACCGATTCCACCGACCAAGACATCGTCTCCGTGGCCCCCCTTGACCACGTCGTTGCCCGGCCCGCCCCACATCTGGTCAGCGGCTCCTTGACCGTCGAGTGAATCATGCCCCCAACCTCCGCTAAGGAGGTCGTTGCCCCATCCGCCAAGGAGGTTGTCATCGCCAGCCCCGCCGATCAGCAGATCGTGCCCGGCCTGGCCGTTCAGCACATCTGCACCATCGCCGCCGAATATCTGATCCTGATGATCCCCACCAAGCAGAGTGTCCACCCCACCCTGCCCGTTCAGCTTGTCGTTGCCGTGGTCGCCGCGGATGACATCATTTCCGTGGCCGCCACAGATTATGTCTGGACCATTCCCACCTTCGAGAATGTCGTGTCCGTATCCACCGATGATGATGTCTGCTCCACCGCCACCGATGAGGCGGTCGTTTCCACCCAACCCGAGAATTACTTCAGCCTCAGCAGTACCTACAAGCACATCGTCTCCAGACGTCCCCCGGATGACGAGCATGCTGTTGTCATAGCCACATGTCGGCGCTCCCCCTTCAGCTAGTGAAGTCGGCACGATCGGCCCGACATCTGGGTCGACGGAACTCGCCGCCGCGGCGGGAACCCCCCAAATCAGTGCAACGCTCAGGGCCGAAGCACCTAGAACTCGCTTTGCACGCAAAACTCGCATTCGCCAACTCCTCATTGCATTCTCGAATTTCGAGAATGCGTCAGCGGATATTACACAAATAGCGGAGGACGAACGGCGTTTGGCTATCGGAGATCCTCGCCCGCCTTCGCCGCCTCTGCCAGCAGGAAGCTGTCCAGAGGCTGCTCCTCGGAATTAGCGACATCTTTGCGCCGGACCTGATGCAGGTCTCGGGCAACTGATGGGCACTGGCAACGGGTGCGACGGCTCGGATGGGCGGTGAGGCCTTCCCATCCGCAGCGTGACCTACGGTGTCTGGATGGATGCACCCCGGACGTATTCCGCCGTGCGAGATGAGCTGATCGGAAGCCTCGGCCGAATCGACCAAACCGCCGCTCTGGTCACCGTCCCGGCCTGTCCTACGTGGACGGTGAAAGATGTTGTTGCCCACGTCTGTGGGCTCAACGCAGAGCTGCTCGCCGACATACCCGGGCCGCTGGGGTCAGACGAGGCAACCACCCGACAGGTTGCCGATCGGGCGTCATTTTCACTGCGCGAAGTGCTCGATGAGTGGAAATCGATGGATCCGGCGCTCCATCGTCGCTTCGGTGAGAACCTCGGCCGGGCAACTGCGCTGCTGGCCGATCTCGTGGTCCACGTGTACGACCTCGAGGAGCTGCTCGCCCAACCGACCGTCGCCGCTGCTGCCGCCACCCCAATGTCGGCCCACCGCTACATCCCACTGCTCCAGGAACGAGTCGCCGACGTGACGCAGACTGCCCTGACCATCACGCTGGACGACGGCTCGCACTGGCCTGCGCCGGATGCGGAGATGGTCAATTCGGTCGCCGTCGAGACATCGGCCCACCGCTTCATCCGGGGAGTGGCCGGCCGACTCACCCGCGCCGACGTCGAAGCCTTCACGTGGAGCGCCGACCCGTCCGACATCCTCGACCGGGCTTGGAACCAATACGGGCCGTTTTGCACCTGACGGTAAACGTCGTCGGGCTGAGCGCCGTCAGGCGGCCGGTTCTGCCAGCTGCTGGAGAATGCTCGTGTAGGTGTCCACTC
>JAHDFR010000298.1 GCA_020628065.1 Acidimicrobiales bacterium | reverse complement strand
CCGGCCACATCGCCGCCGTCGGCTACGACCTGTACTGCCAGATGGTGACCGAGGCGGTAGCTGAACTCAACGGTCAAGCCCCGCCGGAGAAGATCGAGGTCAAGATCGATCTTCCGGTTGCCGCCAACCTGCCGCCGGACTATGTCAACGGCCAATATCAGCGGCTTGAGGCCTATCGCAAACTGGCGGCGGTGAGCACTCCGGCGAAAGTCGAGGAGATCCGGGCTGAATGGCTGGACCGTTATGGTCCGATACCGGCTGAAGCCGATCGTCTTCTCGAGGTGGCGGTTATCAGGGCGTACTGCGTCACGTTGGGTGTAACCGAGGTGCTACTGGTCAGCGGCCCCGGCTTTGGTGGGCCGGAGTATGTGGCCAAAGTCGGTCCGGTCAGCCTCAAAGCCAGCGAAGAGGTCCGATTCAAGCGGTTGTTCGCCAAAGGAGTGTGGAAGCCGCGTGAGTACGAGGATCGGGGCGGCCAGCTGCAATTCGGGTTGATGAAGAAGAACGCTGTCGGCGCGGACATCATCACCTTCTTCGAGACGATGTTCCCCGACATCGACTTTGCAGATGAGGGAGCAGCTGACGAGCCTGTAACCGACGAGCCAGCGACCGCTGACGCCGAGGCGATGTCGTGAAGTCGGCTTCGGGGCCTCAGAGACAGTGGCGACGGGCGCTGATCACGGGAGCGTCATCGGGAATCGGCGAAGCCATCGCCAGGCGATTGGCCGCTGAACACGTCGATCTGGTCTTGGTTGCGCGGCGTCGAGATCGGTTGGAGGCGCTGTCCTCTGAGCTTGGCACCGCCTGTGAGGTTCTGGTGGCCGATCTCGCTCAACCCGAGCAGTTGGAGACTGTCGCCGACCGGTTGCGCTCAACCACCTCTCCGGTCGACCTGTTGGTGAACAACGCGGGGTTCGGTGCCGTCGGTGATTTCCTGGAGACCGAGGCCTCATCGGAGACAGGAATGCTCGACGTGAACGTCGGCGCCGTGCATCTGCTGAGTCGGGCCGCTGGATCAGCCATGGTACAGAGGGGGAGTGGGGCGATTCTCAACGTGTCGTCCATCGCCGGTTTCGCTCCTACCCCTCGATCAGCCACGTACGGGGCGACCAAAGCGTTTGTCACCAGCCTCAGTGAGTCGCTTCATATTGAGCTCGGCCCTCAAGGCGTTGTCGTGACCTGCGTCTGCCCCGGCCTGACCGAAACCGAGTTTCACCAACGAGCCGGCTATCGACCTGACGGTGTCCCGGCTCGGACATGGCAGACAGCAGATGAGGTGGCTCAGGCTGCCCTCGAAGGTCTGGCGGCAGGCAAAGCCGTTGTCGTGCCGGGCCGACAAAACAAGGCGGCGGTGGCGGCGGCCCGCTTGGCACCGCCAAGACTGGTGCGCCGGGCCGCAAACCGTCTCGCCACCCTAAACAACAAGTAGGCCCCCGAGTGCGTGGCCCAGTCACCACCAGGACCGGGCCACGCTGGCACCCCGTGGGGTACCGGCGGCAGACAAGATATGTCCGCCGCTGAAAGTTAGTGTGTCAAAGCTGTCGTAGTCCTTGTGGGTAAACCTGGGTGGGTAGAGTTCCTCGTCATGCCTGTTTCACCCGCCGACGTTCCAACCAGCGCCCTCGTTGAGCCCGGAGGCGGGCCGCTCGGCGGTGAGTCAGTTGAAGTGGTGGTCTTTGATATGGGGGGCGTTTTGGTGCGGCTTGGATCGCTCCCGTCATTGTTGGGTGTCGACCAGCGGGCCGAGGAGTTTTGGCCTCAGTGGCTGTCAAGCCCGGCTGTCCGTCAATTTGAGCGGGGCGGCAGTAGCCCTGAAAGCTTTGCCCGGGCACTGGTTGACGAGTTGATGCTTGATCTGACTCCGGAAGAATTCCTGGTCAACTTCAACCGCTTTCCGACCGGCCTCTACCCCAACGCGGTAGAACTGGTCGGCAAGGTGGCCGAAGGTTACCGAACGGCTGTGTTGAGCAACACCAACGCGCTGCACTGGGAAGGGCAGGTCGATGCCGAGGTCATCCAGACGCTCTGCCACGAGACGTTTCTCTCGTACCAACTTGGACTCCTGAAGCCTGATGAGGAGGTCTATGTGCAGGTGGCCGACGACCTTCAGGTCGACCCGCAACGGATTGTCTTTCTGGATGACAACCAGATCAACGTTGATGGTGCTCGCTCGGCCGGGTGGAACGCCTATGTGGTCGTTGGTCCTGACGAGGCTATGGCTCAGCTGATAAAGCTTGGTCTCTTCCAGTGATAATCCGGGAGCTGAAAGCTGTGGGCCGGGCTGTCGAGCCTACTAATGAGCTGCTGACGCTCCGGCCAGGACCTAGGGTTGCTGCGTGACCCCTGCCGAGTACCTACGAATCGTTGTCGACCCGCTTCGCTTGGCCATTCTGGGTTCGGCGGCCGGGGGGCGGCTTGATGTCGCCGAACTTACTGATCAACTGGGCAAGACCCGACCGAAGGTTCTCAAAGAAATCGAGCGGCTCAAGTCTGACGGCCTGCTGGACGACCACGGTGTCCTCAACGTGGAGCTGTTGCGAGATCTGGCCAAGCGCCTGCCCAGCGAGGCCGAACATGATCCGGCCATCGTTGCCGGCCCCTGGTCGGAGTCGGAGCAGCAGGTTTTGGCTCGCTTCTTTGCCGGGGCACGGCTGGTTGGTATACCGGCCGGGGACACCAAGCGCCGGGTGGTGCTCGAGCGGTTGGCCTTCGAGTTTGAGCCCGGTCTGCGTTACAGCGAACGCCAGGTCAACTCAGTGCTGCAGATCTATCACGAGGACTACGCCACGCTTCGGCGCTATCTGGTCGACTACGGAATGTTGACTAGAGCTGATGGCGTCTACTGGCGCTCAGGCGGTCGATTCGACACTGATCGGCGTTGATCAGTCGGCCGGTCAAACGTCGCGGCCGTTATGACTGGCTGACGCCTTCGAACACGAATGTTCGTCGGCCGAGTGCCACTGTCTCGCCAGAATGCAGCTCTACCGGTTGTCCGGCGGTCAGCTGGCTCCAGCGATCGTTGT
>JAHDFR010000297.1:2527-3031 GCA_020628065.1 Acidimicrobiales bacterium | reverse complement strand
CAGCTGGCCGAGGTAGGCGTTGAACCTGTCGGTGCCATCGAGACTCAGCCATTCGGGCGGTTCGTTCACATCGTCGACAACGACGGTCGACGCGTCGAGCTGTGGGAACCCGTCGACGACGAATATGAACAGATAGCCGACGGCACTACGCCCAGCTAGGCGCTGCCACCGGCCGCCAAGGCCGGATCAAGGCGAGCCGCTTTGGCTGCCGGGTACAGGCCGGCCAGGACACCAATAACCAGAGCAGCGGCCAGACCGGCGGCCAGCATCAGCGGAGGCAGGTCAATGGTCCAACCCTGACGGCGACCGTATATGGCGGTAAGCAACGAGCCGGACGCTACCCCGGCCGCTCCACCCAACCCCGACAGCAGAGCGGCCTCCAGTACGAACTGACGTCGGATGTGACCTCTGGTCGCCCCCAGCGCCCGACGCAGGCCGACCTCGCCTTGGCGTTCCAGCACTGAGATCACCATGACATTGGCGATACCGACGCCACCAACCAGC
>JAHDFR010000297.1:0-2517 GCA_020628065.1 Acidimicrobiales bacterium | reverse complement strand
AGGTTGGTGTCGACTTCTGCTCTGGCTTCCAACAGGTCGGACGGGCGGGAAACGGCCACTCTTGTTGGCTTGTCGGGGTTGGCGGTGCGGGCCAGCAGCCCCCACACCCGCTCGACCTCAGACAGGTCGGCTCGGACGTAAACGGTTGTCGGGTAGTGCTCGGCAGCCAAGCGCTCAACAGCCACCCGATCACCAACCAGTGCCGACCGGGCGATATCGGGACTCAGCGGAGATTCATCGAGAATGCCGACGACGGCGAACGGCTGACCACCGATATCGATGACCGGCCCTCCGGCCAGGTCGCCGATCCCCAGTCGGACGGCGGCCACATCACCCAGCACCACCACCGGCAGGCCCCGCAGGCCGTCATCGAGCCGACGACCGTGAGCGACCTCCAGCTTTAGTGTGTCGAACAACTCCGGTTGGACGGCCAGCGATGCGATGCCGACCAACGAAGTGTCGTGGCGGTTGCGGCGCACATCCAAGCCCAGGTCGGACACGGCGCTGGCGGTCTGCACCCCGTCGACCCGTCGAATCATGGGTTGAGCGTCGACCGGTAGCGGCTCGGTCTGCAAACCTGTGCCCGATGGCTGCACGGCCAACAGGTTGGTTCCGAAAGCGTCGATCTGGGACAACAAGGCCGCCTTTGACGAGGCCGAGATGCCGACAACGGCAACCATGGTGGCGATACCGATGGCGATGCCCAGCGCGGTGAGGACACTTCGACCCCGCCGACTGCGCAGCCCGACCATTGAGGTGACCACCAGGTCTCGGGTTCGAAGCCTTGACCGCCAGGTGGAGGTATCCACCCCTGCCATCTTGGCCGTCATCGGATCCGCCCATCTCTCACGTCAACTCGGCGGGGCATCCGGTCGGCCAACTCAGTGTTGTGGGTGATAACGACAATGGTTGCCCCGCCGTCGTTCAGCTCGGACAGCAGCTCGATGATTCCGGACCCGGTGGTGGTGTCGAGGTTGCCGGTTGGTTCGTCGGCCAGCACCAGGGCCGGCCGGCCGACAATTGCCCTAGCGATGGCCACTCGCTGCCTCTCCCCTCCCGACAGCGTTGGCGGCAGAGCCTTCAACCGGTGGCCAAGGCCGACTTGCTTGAGTGCCTGTTGAGCTCGCCGCTTTCGTTCCCGACCGCTCACACCTCGATACAACAAGCCGGTGGCCACGTTGTCGGTGGCGGACAGCTTGTGCAACAGGTGGAAGCTTTGAAAGACAAATCCCAGTCGGGCTGCTCGCATGCCGGAGAGCTTGTGGTCCGACATGGCCGAGGTGTCGGCCCCCTCCACAAATACTTTGCCCTCAGTCGGCCGGTCGAGTGTTCCCATAATGTTGAGTAGCGTCGACTTGCCCGAGCCCGACGGCCCGGTGACGGCCACCATCTCACCGGCGGAGACGACCAGATCGACTCCGGCCAAGGCATCGACCGGAGGTGACCCCCGATACTGACGGTGAACCGCCCGTACCTCTACTACAGGCCTTATCGCCGTGATTGAGGTTGCGGCGGTCATAGCGGCACCACCACCTGATCGCCTTCGTCCAACCCGGCGATGATGGCGGTGGTGTCAACCACCTCCAGCAGGTCGACGGCCACCGTTTGTGGGCCGGAGCCGGAGTCGACCTCTACCACCCAACGGCCGTTCGAATCGGCCAGCAGCGCCCGCACCGGAATGGTCAGCGCATCCCGAGCTCGGGTGACCGAACCGATCACCTGTACCGACTGGCCCAGGTCGCCGCTGTATCCGAACTCGACGGCAATCTCGATGAGCTGCTCAACTCCGGTCTCACCCGAGACCCTGGACGACTGGGTGACGGTGCCGGTTGTGGGTGGGTCGGCCAGAATCTCGACTGAACTGCCGGGGGCAAAGAACTCCCGCAGCGTGGTTGAGCCGACGATCTGCAACACCACCTCGGTGCCTGAGATGTCGAGGCCTTCGAAGACCTGCCCGACGGTCAACCGGCTATCAACCAGCAGAGATGTCGTCATGAAGATCATCTGCGAGGTGTCGACAACGCCGGTGGCGGGATGGCCTACTGCCCGTTGCCACTGCTTCACCGCCCGTTGGGTGGTGATCCCAAACTCACCGTCGACGATCAGGCGTCCGTTGTCGTCATGCCCGGCGGCCGCCAGAAACGCTTGCAGCTGCTCAACGTCCGGGCCTTTCAACGGTCCGAGGCGGGCGCCTGCTTCATCCCGCTCACCGGAGCGAACCAGTCGAAGCGGCCTGTATAGCGGCGACTCACCGACCACCAGAACCACCGGCCGTCCACCGACTTCCACCACCACATCCCCGGTCTCCAGCACCTGACCCTGGATCGGTGCCCAGGTGACGATGCCTTCAGTTTGAAGCGGAAGGGAAGCGATGTGTCTTCGGCTACGAGGAGGCGCTCGGCTACGCTGTGGGCAATCTGGTTCGCGACAAGGACGGAATTAGCGCGGCACTCGCGGTCGCGGACATCGCGGCCCACTGCAAAAGTGAGGGACGCACACTCGTCGACGAGCTTGAAC
>JAHDFR010000296.1 GCA_020628065.1 Acidimicrobiales bacterium | reverse complement strand
AAGAGCTAAGTGACGGCATCGAGGAGGCGTCATTCCGGCCGGTCGAAATCGACTCCGCTGTCCTCACCGACCCGGTGGTGCTCGGAGCTCTCGGTGGTCTGGTTGTTGGAATGTCGCTGCTGGTTTGGCCCGATCGGTCAGACCTGGTCTTCTCCCGCTTGGTTGCCATCGGGCTTCTGTGGTTGGCACTGGTTGGAATACGGGCGTTCTTCGCTCCAGCCGGAAACGAACGACGCTGGTCAGCTCTTGCCGGGCCGGTCCTGACGCTGGCAGTAGCTGTCGTGCTGCTGTTGAACCCCGAGCGATCATCGATTTTCGTCGGTCGTTTGATTGGTGCCGTGCTCCTCGCCTACGCCATCCGTTCGGCCTACCGGTTGGTTCGAAGCGCTGAGCAGGACTTGAGCCGGCTCCCGTTCATGACAGCAGTGGCCGCATTGGGTGTGCTCCTAGTCACCCTCACCGATGCTCTGTTGGCCACGGTCATCACCGTGTCGGCGCTCCTGCTGGTAAGCGTGTGCCTGCTAACCCTGGTTGTATCGCTCGACGCTCGAACCCAGGGTGCCGCCAACTATCGGGATACGAGCGGCATGGTCCTCAACTGGCTTCGTGATCGTCCCAAGTCGGTTGACGCCCGCCAAGCCTTGTACGACAAGATCCTCTACGAAGGTCCGACCACCCGCACCCGGGTCATCCGCTTCTTCACCCTCATGGGCTTCGCCTCGGTCATCGCCTCAACCGGCGTGATCGCCGACTCAACTGCCGTGGTCATCGGCGCCATGCTGGTGGCGCCACTGATGACTCCGCTCATGGGCATGGCCATTTCGCTGGTTATGGGCTGGCCGAACCGACTGGCCCGGGCGGCCATGATCGCGCTTGGCGGCATCGTGTTCGCCATCGCCATCGGTGTTCTGCTGGGGCTCACCTCGCCACTCAACATCGACACGGCAGTGAACCCCCAGATCCTGGCCCGAACCAGCCCTACCATCATCGATCTCATTACCGCGGTTGCCGCCGGGGGAGCGGGAGCCTACGGCTTGTCCCGACCCGATGTGTCAGACTCGTTGCCGGGTGTGGCCATCGCCATTTCGCTGGTGCCGCCGCTCACGGTTGTCGGCATCGCCTTCTCCCAAGGCGACTGGAGTGCTGGCCTGGGTGCGCTGCTGTTGTTCACAACCAACATGTTGGCCATTCTCATCGTTGGGGGTTCGACGTTCGTGCTGACCGGCGTGACACCGATAGACCACGCCGCAAGTAGTCGGGACCGGGTCCGAACCGCGGTTGGTGCCACCCTTACCGCCGCGGTCATCGTCTTCGGCGCGCTGTTGGCCAACGGGTTGGAGATCACCACCGCTGCTCTTCAGCAGTCGACCATCGAGGAGCAGCTTGAGGCCTGGTTGCCCGACGATGGCCCTCACCGTCTGGTGGAGGCACGGGTCAACGGTGATGTGGTGAACGCGGTGGTCATCGGGCCGTCGGACGGTCTTCCTCCGGTACAGGATTTGGCCGATGGCTTGGGCGGTGAGCTTGGTCGTGAGATGACCGTCAACGTGAGCCTGGTGGTAGAAGAGCGGCTGACCGCCATCGCCGGTGGTTAGAAGCGTAGGTTCTGGGGGTCGGGTAGGTTGCTGCGGTGTTTCCAATTTAGATTGCAAAACTAACTTGTGAGTTTAGTTTTTCAATGATAAATTCACCACCATGCTGATTTCCAGGCCTGGTGTGGAGCGGAGGCTTCGTCAGGCCCTTGGCGAGTCGCCGGTCGTTCTGTTGGTTGGCCCACGGCAGGCCGGCAAGTCCACTCTTGCTCGCTCCGTGGTCGATGCCCCGCCAGAGAACTTCTTTGATCTTGAAGATCCTCGTGATTTGGCCCGCCTTGGCGAGCCGACGCTGGCTCTCTCGGGTCGGGGCGGCACCGTGGTACTTGACGAGGCGCAGCTAGCGCCTGACCTGTTCCCAGTGCTGCGAGTGCTCGTCGACGAGGATCGGCGAGCGGGCCGGTTCCTGGTGCTCGGCAGTGCATCGCCCGACCTGATCGGGCTCGGCTCTGAGAGCCTGGCCGGAAGAGTGACCTTTGTGGAGCTGGGTGGCTTCGACCTGGGCGATGTAGGCGAAGAATCGCTGGCCACCAGATGGTTTCGGGGTGGGCTGCCCCAGGCGTTCCTGGCCGGTGACGATGAGATGGCCGGGCGCTGGCTCGACGATTACATCACGACCTTCTTGCAGCGGGATCTTGCCGAACTGGGATTCGCCATGCCCGCCGCCACCATGCGCCGCTTCTGGTCGATGCTTGCTCATTATCATGGCCAGACGTGGAACGGTGCCGAGTTGGCTCGATCGATCGATGTTTCGCAGCCGACAATACGTCGCTACGTGGATGCCTTGACCGACGCTCTGGTCGTTCGCCAGCTTCAGCCCTGGCACGCCAACATCTCAAAACGTCAGGTGAAGTCTCCCCGAGTGTTTCTGCGTGACACCGGCCTTCTGCATCGGCTGCTCGGTGTCCGGTCCCGCCTCGACATGGAGCGCCACCCGAAGGTGGGTGCCAGTTGGGAAGGCATGGTCATCGAACATCTCGCCACCCGACCGGATGTGGTTGAGCCGAGCTTCTGGTCGACTCACAGTGGTGCGGAAGTTGATCTCCGTATCGAATTGGGCAGCAAGGTGGTTGGTGTGGAGGTCAAGCGAACTGACTCGCCGAGGACCACCAAGTCCATGCACTCAGCCGTCGAATCGTTGAATCTCGACCACCTGTTTGTCGTTCACGGCGGCCGGCACCGGTTTCCGATGGCCGATCACATCACCGCCGTGCCCGCTCACACGGTATTGATGGCTTCTACCGCCCTGGCGGTATTCCAGATCTGACGCTGATCGAACCGGCGACTGCCGGCTGCTACCGCTGTGTGTCGGTCAGGGCGAAGTCCAGGCCTGCTCGCACGGCGGCGATCTGGGCGTCGATGCAGATCTGCGGCGTAGCCGACGGGCTGTCGGGATACACCTCGGTTGTGGTGGTGAATTGAGCGTCGGTGATACCGGCACACAGGCCGAGCT
>JAHDFR010000295.1 GCA_020628065.1 Acidimicrobiales bacterium | reverse complement strand
TTTTCATGCCGATGCTGGCGGTCACCCTGTCGTGTTTCGTGTTCCTGATGCCGAACATGAACTCGGCGGCCATGCAACCGTTGGGCGCCATCGCCGGTTCGGGTTCTGCACTGACCGGAGCGGCCCGCATCGCCATTGGGGCCTTCATCGGCGGCTTCATCGGTGAAGCGGTGTCAACGTCGGTGACGCCGCTAGCGGTTGGCGTTGCCATCATGTCGGTGATGACGGCGGCCACCATCTTCTTGACCCGGGCCGGTGGGGTCAAAGGACTCGCTAGCCGGTAGTGACGAGCGCAATTGTGCCGAGTCTTCGGCCCTGTGCCGGACACGCTATCCGGTGACCGCCCGAACGTGCTGGCAGCGTCCCCACAGTTGTGCTGCGAAACTATTGAATGAGAGCCACTGATCAGGGTATGTGTAACTGCTGGGGCCGCTGGTGATTGCGACACATGTTGCATCCAGCATGCGTTCCTGGTCGAGCCGTTTGAATGCAGTGGCGTACCGCTCGGCGTAGCTCATGCCATCAAAGGCTGGGTCGACGGTCATACCCTCAGGTACAGCCTTGCCTCGACGGAGATGCTTAGGTTCGGTTGTTTTCGGTGTCTCCTCAACGATCATCAAGTAGCCAATCCATGGCCGGATTCCCGACACAAGCAGGTTGCGTTCGTGCGACTTCCACACGTCGGCGGCTTGGCCGATTGCCTCTTCGACTCGATTATTGAAGTTGTTGGCCAGACTCGAACCCTGAGACTTTGCCTCCACGACGGCCAACGTGTGGCCTTGATATTGCAGAACGACGTCCCAGGACTTCGTCTCTCGGTAGTAGCCGGGCAGGTAGATCTTGTCTCCCGGGGAATCATCAACTGTGATACCAGCGTCCTGGACAACTTTGCGAACCAGCGCTTCGAACGGATCCATATGTTTGCCTGCTCGAACTGACCCGCTGGTGCTGCCGTCGTCGGTGCCCGCTTCCTCCGACGCCGCTTGTTGACTTGACTTGATTCGCCAAAAATCATTCACTGCGGCAGCGAAGTCGGCTTCGTAGTCGGGGACGGTGGGGAGGGTCATGAATCCGCTTTGCGCGAGGCTCGAGAGGTGTTCCTCCCGCTGCTGGCCAGTTCCGCTGAATCGATGCCGTAGACCGCAGCGGCAATCTCGGAAGCCTGTGAAACATCGCGAGCGGCGAACGCAGCTCGGAGTTGTCGTTGGGCGTCGGAACTGATTGAGGCGGGCGGCGGAACGCGGATCTTACGGAGGTATTGCGCTTGGAACCGGTATGTACCGCCGCGCATCTTTACACAGTAGGCGCCGACAAACAGGTTGGTGATGTTGGAGAGCAGTAAGCCCCCGAGCACCTCGAGGTCCCATTTTTCGGAAACGATGTAATAGAGATTGTGGTGGGGATAGTAGTGGCCGGGATCCAGCACGGGATGAGAAGCGGACTTCATGTCGGGCAGCAACAGCTTCGGCTGTTCTAACAAACCCGGCGTAATCCGGTCGATCGTGCGATACCACCTGGCCGGCTGTTTCCTCGCCACGTGACGTTGTCGGAGGTGGTCCTGATGATCGTCGAGGTAAGCGGCTAACCGGGGGTAGGAGTCAAGATCTACTAGACCTTCGCCATTCCATGGGTTGATCAGGCACTTGCCCGACCACTGTGGACTTCCTTCTGAGATGTCCTTTGCCGTCAGTAGTGGAAGGAGCCGGTCCGGCTCTACCACAGATGTGTCATCGGTGATGTACACGGAATCACAGCCGGTAGCCACTCCGATTCCAACACGAGTTCCTGTATCTGGGTCCTGGAGCGGTGGGAACCGTTCCTCGAGCTTGGCTAGCAGGCGTAGTTGTGCCGGCGAGCCCGTAGGCCAGAGACCGTCACCGTCGAACCATGATGGAAGTTCGGCGGCATTGTACGAACTTGACTTGGCTGATGAGCCTATGGTCTGCGCCCACTTGCATAGGTGAACAGCCGCCTCTTCGCCAAATGTTTCGTTTGTTTCCACCAACCTGGCCCGATCTTGCGACCCGCTACGCAGAATCGTGATGGCTGGATAGGCCGACACTTCGTCTTCGAAGGCGTCCACATCGTGCATAGCGATCACGGCATCGACGGCATAGTCAGCGGCTACGAGACGTCGGAGTCCTGCACCGTACTGGTTACGCATCCAACGATCAGCACAGATAAAGCCCAACCGACCCTCGGGGCGAAGAAGGCCCAACGCTATTTCGTAGAAGCCGACATACACGTCGGCTCGTCCTCTCATGGTTGGGCAAGCGTTCCGGTAGGCCGTAGAGACCTCGTCGGGCACGTCCTCAAGACGAATGTAAGGCGGATTGCCGACGACAAAATCAGCCGCTCCGGGCTCATGATCTAAGAGCAGGAAATCGCCGGTAGTGACCCATGTATCTGCCAGTTGCTCAGCAACTTCGACTGTTTCCCCAAGACCAGTGAGCGTTGCAACGACATCTTTGCGAGATCGCTCGGCATTATGTTTCAGCAGGTCGAATGCCCGGATTGCGTGCGCGCAGTCTCTCATGTCCTTGTTTTGACGCCTACACGATTCGGCGAGCCGCTCCACAATTGGGGTTAGAAAGGCACCTCCGCCACAGGACGGTTCCACGATCGTTTTGGCTGCAAGGTCGGACTCGACGGTATAGCCGACAAGGTCCAGGATCAGCTCGACAACCCAGTGGCGGGTAAACACTTGGCCATGCCGCTCATCTGGATCGGGTTTCCACCTAACCATCGGCCTCTCCGTCTCGATCAGTGGAACCTGTTGAAATCGGCTCATGACAACCGTCCACCATCAAGAAAACTACATCGACACAACCCCATGTGCATCGACAGTAACAGGGCTCGGTGACAACCAACGCGCCGCCAAGCCTACGGCAGGATGTTGCCGTACACCCACTGGTCGTAGGGAACGTCGTCATTCAGGGCGTGACAATCTGGTCGATTTGACCATCAGGTTGCCTTCGGTACTGCCGAGGACTCGTCCAAGTCCTCTGAGGAAGAGACCAGTCTGGACTTCGCCTGTAACTACGAGGGCTGACCGGCCGT
>JAHDFR010000088.1:14885-19113 GCA_020628065.1 Acidimicrobiales bacterium | reverse complement strand
ACGAGACGGCACGCTTCTCCACCAGCCACCTCGATGGAGACGATCGAACGCGAGCACTGGGCCTGCTTGATCAGGCCACCAGTCAGCTGGCGGCATCGGAGGGCGTCTAGTGTTCGCCCGCCTGATCGGACGGAACCGGGATCACAGCGTTGGTCGAGGATCGCTCAACCGGGACGTGGGCGACGACGGTGCCGGGGTCAGTCGGCGTAGACAGTTCATTACTTCGGTTCTGATGCTTGCCTGGGCCACCGGGCTCGGCTTGTTCGTGGCGGTTCTTGACGGCCGCCAGGAGCGTGTTTCGGTTGAGGTATGGCTGGTGGTCGGTGGTGGTTTGGTGGTGGCCGAGCTGGTGTGGCGCCTGTTGGGGGCGGCTGGTCGCCGCTCCAAGCTGATCGCTCCCGGTGCGGGCGATGACGTCGGGTGGTTACGTCAATGGGGTGAAGCGGTGAAGCGACGCCTGCCCGACACCAACGCCGTCTCGTCCTTTCTTGGCGGCGATGATCAGGCCACGAGTCCGATGCCACCCGAGCTGCGATCACTCGACAATCTGCTGTCGGTGTCCACTGGAAGCGGGCAGCACTTCAACCGCCGATTACAACCCCGCCTAAGAGCGCTGGCGTACCACTATCTTCCGCAGCGGCACGGCATCGATCCTTCCAACGGCGACGAGGTGGCTCGGGTACTTGGTGACCTTGGCTGGATGATCGACAGTGGCCGAGCCCTCGACAGGTCATCCGATGTCGGGCCTACCTTCGACGAGTTGGCCCGCTTTCTAACCGTCATACTCAACGAGGACCAGGTGATGACATGACACGCAGTCAACCGGAGACGCTTACTCTCGCTGAGACAGCGGCCGCCGCCGCTCGTATTCTCGACCAGCTTGAGACGGTCATCGTGGGGAAACGACCGTGCCTGTCGCTGGTGGTAAGTGGCCTGTTGGCCGGCGGGCACGTGCTGCTGGAGGATGTACCCGGCCTCGGCAAAACGTTGATTGCCCGCTCGCTGGCCCAGGTCACGGGGCTTGACGTCGGCCGTGTCCAGTTCACCCCCGACTTGATGCCGGCCGATGTGACCGGCTCCATGGTGTTCAACCAAGCCGACCGCCGGTTCGAGTTTCGGCCGGGCCCGATCTTCAACAACATCGTGCTGGGAGACGAGATCAACCGGGCACCGCCGAAGACTCAGGCGGCCATGCTGGAGGCCATGGCGGAACGTCAGGTGACCGTGGACGGTCACTCGCACCGGTTGTCTCAGCCGTTCATGGTCGTGGCCACCCAAAACCCGGTTGAGTTCGAAGGAACCTACCCTCTCCCCGAAGCCCAGCTCGATCGCTTCCTTCTGCAAACGTCCATCGGCTATCCCGCCGAGGAGGATGAAGGCGAGATCATTCGACGTCGCCTGGAACGCCGCACCGACGAGGTCACCCTGGAACCGGTGGTGGATCAAGACACCGTGGTGGCGATGCAACAATCCATGGAGGACGTCGAGGTTCACGACTCGGTTGTCGACTACTGCGTTGGGTTGGTTCGAGCCACTCGGGAGAGTCCGAAGGTGAGTGCCGGGGCAAGTCCACGTGGCGTTGAAGCGCTGGTGAAGTTGGCCCGTCCCACCGCAGTTCTGGCCGGCCGTGATTTCGTGACCCCCGACGATGTAAAGCATGTGGCGGTGCCGGCGCTGGCCCATCGTATTTCGATGAGGCCCGAGCAATGGGTTCGAGGAGTCGGCGGGGACAGTGTGGTGCACGACTGCCTCGACTCGGTGCCGGCACCCGAAACCCTGCCTGGGACGCCGCCTGGGACAGGGCCTGAGACTCCGCTGAGCCCTGATCATTATCCGGCGCCAGCATCCAACCATCGATGACCCGCCATCCGACCGTCGGGTTTTCGGTCACCGTAGTGTTGACCACCGGGGGTCTGCTGTTGGCGGTCTTCGCCGCCCGACCGGAGATAGCGGTTCTGTCCTTGCCTTGGCTGATTCTCTTGGTCATGGGCCTGGCCGGTAGTCGTCGGCCACACATTGATATGGCGGTTGAGCCGGCTAGTGAGCGGTCAACGGTCGGGGACAGCGTTGATGTTGTCTATCGTTTCCGGTTGGGACCGTCGGGGGCCCGAATGGCCGGGACACTCTATGCCACCTGGCCTGATGCCTCTCCGGCCGGACCGGGGCGGCCGGGGGTCGGCCGGTTGGACGCTGCCCGGCCTGAGGGTGACTCTCTGCTCGGCCGAACCTTGGCCCGGCCCCTTCTGACGGGGGTTCCGGTCGAGCTTACGGTGCCTTTCACCGCTGCCCGTTGGGGTACCTACGATGCCGGCGTCGTCAAAGCCAGGTTTGTTGAACGGTTTGGTCTGTTCGTCTGGTCCACTGAGTTGATGCAGGCGGCGCCCGTCCGGTTTCACCCCGACGAGTTGCAGCTGCGGCAGCTGCTGGTTCCGACGAGGATGCGACGGAAGACCGGTGTCCACCAGTCGAGATTGGCGGCACGAGGAATGGAGTTTGCCGGGGTTCGGCCGCACAGTCCAGGCGACAGTCTGCGCGATGTCAACTGGCGGGCATCGGCTCGCAGTCACGACCTTTGGGTCTCCGAACGACATCCCGACCGTTCCACCGATGTTGTACTTCTTCTCGACAGCTTCCCCGAGTCGTACGGCATCGACGCCGACGATGACGGTCGAACAACCGGCGGTCAGGCCTATCTGCTGGACCTTGTTGTTCGCCTGGCCATGGCCGTTGCTGCTCGCCATCTGGCCTTGACCGATCGGGTTGGCCTGGTTGAGCTCGGCGGGATCGTCCGTTGGGTCAGCCCGGCGGCCGGCCGCCTCCAGCTCTACCGTCTGTTCGATGCCGCCCTGGCCACATCGCCGTACCACAGCTGGGCCAAGCGAGATCTTTCGGTTGTTCCTCGACGGGCGATTCCTCCGACCGCCATGGTTATAGGGGTCAGCCCGTTGGTCGACGATCGGTTTGTCAATGCTGTTGTCGAGTTGGCCGGTGGGGGTGCGGATGTTGCCGTGGTGTCGTTGGAAAAGCCGGTGCCTGAAGAAGTGCCCGAAGCCCTTCGGTTGATGTGGTCGGCCGAGCGGCAGATGGCTCGGGACGTGCTGGCCAATCATGGCATAGCAGTTGCCCGTTGGAATTGTGAGCTGGACACAACCGACTCCGGTTTGCACGCCGCCTTGGATGAGTTGTCGAGGCGGCGCCAGCGGCTGTCGCGGGCCGGCGTTGGTCCGTTGGTGAAAGGAACTGTGGGCAAGTGATGGCGGGGGTTGAGGATCGACGGCGTTCGGTCGACTCCGGTTTGACGTCGGGGTTCTTGCACGGAGCTTCGGTGTTGCTCTTGTCCCTGACCAGTCTGGCGGTGCTCGGTTTGGTCGAGGGCTCGACCGGGCGGGCGGCGCTGCTGGTTTCGGTTGCCTTCGGGTTGTACCTGGTCGGCCTGCTCGGCGGCTGGACTGTGGTTGTTCTGATGTCCGGCGTTCCCATGCTTGGTGCGGTGGTGTGGGACGTCTTGTCGACTACCGAACAGGCGTTGTCCCGATCGTTGGTTATCGGCTGCCTGTGGTTCTGTACCGGCGAACTAGGCGCACTGGCCATCCAGTGGCGCCGTTTGAATCGGCACCGTGTATCCCGTGGTGGTCTATCGGGTGACGAGGCAGGTCTCGATGACGGCTCGTACAGTCCGATCAGTGAGCCAGCCGATCATGGTCTCATTAGAGATCGGCTGATGGAGATGGCTGTTGTTGTCGGAGTAACGTCGGCACTTGTGGTCATCGGCGGTCTGGCCACCGTGGTTTCGATCCCACGAACTGTGACGGCACAGGTTGTCGGCTTGGCCGTAGTTGTGGTCGCTGTGCTGTTGGCCCGGCGCCGCCTGACGGTGAGCGCTAGACGCTGAGCCCAAGACGCTAGGGGCTAGGCGCCCGCAACCGGCTTGCCCGGTGGGGGTCTATCTTGTGCTTATCAACCGCCATTTGGACGGTCCGCCGGTCGCCGCGGCTGCAGCAAGGTCCTCAGCGTCGATCTCTACGGTCTCGGCCGCCATGGCTGCGTCGGTGTTGACAGCCTCGGCCTGGCTGCTGTCGTCCGCCTCGGCGAGAGCCTCTTGCCCGTCGTCGGTACTGTGCGTCGAGTGGTCGGGGACCGTTGCTTCTTCCGTCGCCGGATCCTGATCCGCTAGTGGGTCGTCCTCCACATGCGGTTCTTCGACTGTCGACTGGTCGAGTGTCGCCTC
>JAHDFR010000088.1:9801-14785 GCA_020628065.1 Acidimicrobiales bacterium | reverse complement strand
GCCTCTTCGAGAATCGTTTCCCGTTTGCGGGAGGTCTCAAGTGTCATCCGGTCGACTTCGGCTCGTCGATGGTTGACTTCCTCCACCTCGGCGGTCAGTCCGTGCAACCGCTCGATCTCGGCGTCCTTTTGCCGGATAACTGCTTGGGCCCGGTCAAGCTCGGCACTGCGCTGCCGTTCAATGGTGGCGAGGTGCGCATTCACCTCATCGATGTCATACCCACGTCTTACCACCTCGAACATGAGTGCATTCAGCTCGGTCACCGCAACCGCTCCTTTCCGAACAGCCACCATCGCCCGGGTGACAGGAGCCCGCCATGGCTCGCTTGGGTCACGGGTTGAGGTTCGGGCTGTCCGCCGTACCTGTCATCAAACAGGTCGGAGACCCAACACGGAAGAGGCTAATCAACCCAACAAACGACTAAGAAGCGGTACTGATTGCCTATGAAACGCCGGTTAACAACAAGCTAGGCTAAGGTTGTTCGCGCATCTGTCTTAACGGATTCTTAATATCCAGCCCAAGCACAGTGCGCCGAGGCGGGACCGGTCTAACGGCACCGTCCGGATTGAGGCGATGCGTGTGGCGGGGTATTGGCCTGCTAGCGGTGGAGGTTAGTAATGGCAGGAGCATACGATCTCGAACGGAGGTCGCGGCGGATACGGCAAGCGGCCACTCTGTTCCTGCTCGGGCTGGTCGTCTTGGGTTTCGCGCTGGCCTTGCGCCGTTCCGGCGAGGCATTGCCCACTGCATCGGTGACGGATCCCATAAATGAGTTGTGGGTGCTGTTCTGCGCTGCGCTTGTGTTCTTCATGCAGGCCGGGTTCCTGCTGTTCGAGGTTGGTTTAGCCCGGGATGTGCACGCCCCGGCTGTAGCCATGAAGAATCTGGTCGACTGGGTTGTTGGCAGTCTGGCCTTCTTCTTCGTCGGGTTCGCCCTGATGTTCGGTTCCGGTGGGTCCATGCTCGGTGGCTTGACCTGGGACATCACTGAACTGTTTGATACGCAATCCACCGTTTCGGGACCCACGTTCTTCTTGTTTCAGTTGGCGTTCGCCGGTACAGCCATCACCATCATCTCCGGTTCGCTGGTGGAGCGCATGACCTTCCTGGCTTACGCCAGCTTCTCGGCCGTTGTCGGCCTACTGATCTATCCGGTGTACGGCCATTGGGTGTGGGGAAGCCTTTTGAACGGTGAGACGCAGGGCTGGTTGGAAGCCCAGGGTTTCCATGACTTCGCCGGCGGTACCGTGGTTCACCTAACCGGTGCCACCGCCGCTCTGGTCGGTGTGATTATGGTCGGCCCTCGAATCGGTCGTTTCCGGCCCAACGGGTCGGTGCGGGTGTTCGAACACTCCAGCATTCCCTTGACCGCCGTCGGCACCTTGATTCTCTGGTTCGGGTGGTTCGGATTCAACGGTGGGTCAGCGTTGGCGTTTACCGCTGATGTGCCCCGAATAATTCTGGTCACCAACCTGGCCGGCGTGGCCGGGTTGGCCGGTGCCTCGCTGTACGCCTATCTGGTTGAAGACCGGATGGACATGATTTCCAAGATGATCGGCGGTGGCTTGTCCGGCCTGGTTGCCATTACCCCCGGTGCCGATGTCGTCGGTCCGTTCGGTGCAATCGTGACCGGCTTGGTGGCCGGCGTGCTGTACAACATCGGCTACGAGGCTCTCATCCGGATGAAGATTGATGACGCTCTTGGTGTGGTGCCGGCTCACGGAATTGCCGGTATGTGGGGCACGCTGGCGTTGGCCGTGTTTGCCCCCGAGTCGGCGCTTGGTCGACCGAATCTGGAACAGTTAACCATTCAGACGTTCGGTCTGTTTGTGAATGTCGCTTGGGTCGGGGTCACGTCATTCATTGCGTTCTCCATCATCAAGCGGGTGATCGGCCTCCGAGTGTCGCCACTGCGCGAGCAGCGTGGTGTCGACCTGGAGTTCGACGACCTACCCAAGAAGACCTTCAACCCGGCGGAAGACCTGTCCGATGATGAGCTCGCACAACTACTCGACTGACGAGCCGACCGAGGGTGAGCCCTGGGACGATACCGAGGTCACGGCCGCGCCGGATTACTCGGTCGACGGCAACTCCACTCTTACCGGCAGTGACCTGCCGTCGTTGAACGGCACCGGACCTCCAGCGGTTCCGCCTTTGCCGCCCCTGCCTCATACGGATCCTCCGTCAATTGATCTGAATGTCGACGGGTCTGCGAGCCTGAACGGTGTCGGCAATCATGATGGCGCCCCAAACCTCGATGGTTTAAACCATGACAGGCCTGACCATGACAAGCCTGACCATGAGGGCTTGAGTCACACCTCGTCCAATGGCAGTGCCCCTGCGCCCGACATTGAACAGTTGGCGGCGGCCGCCGGACTTTCGTCGGATCAGATGTCCCAGCTTGGCCTGGTGGGCGGAGCGTCGGGTGATGTCGGGGTGGCCGATGAAACGCCGGAACATCAACTGTTCGAGCCGGCCAGACCTCCGGCCAGGCGGGTTCTTCATCCTTTTGATGTGTCTCCGGAGCCGGTGATGGCAAATCAGCCTTCGGTTGGTGACGGCGAGTCGATTGGGTCAATGAGCGACTTCGAGCAGATGAGGTCCGAGCCCCCGGTTGACTCAGGGCGCGGTCGGGCTCCCATTACCGATGAGGTGCCGATCGTGGCTCCGCCACCGGCTCCGCACACATCGTCGTCGGCGCTTATCTCCGGTGGGATTGGCGACGCGCCGGTCGGCGACCCGGTCGACCAGATCGCAGTTCGCAAGCTCGGCGGATTCAACTTCCTCTCCATTCCTCAATGGATGGCGTTGCCTCGCGACGAGAAGGCCCGGTTGATTAAGGGTGAGTTGGTTACCTTCATGTATGAGGGCGAAGAGGTGTCGCTTCGGGCCGCGCTGCTGTTCCTGCAGAGTCTGAACCGAGATGACGGCGACCGACCCAACGACCGCTGGTAGGACAGCCGTCGGTCAGCAATCAATCAGTAATCAGCCAGCCATCCACCGTTGAAGTGTTGGCCTAGTCCACACCGGATCCGGGGATGACCTCGTAGCCCGCTTCCTCCGGCTCGTTATCCACCATTTCCGGTGGGAAGCCGGGCGCCAGGATGTCCACGTCGCACGACTCCTCGAGGCGTTTGATGATGTTGGGGCTGAGCTCCCGTGAGCCGAAGCGCTCTTCGCCGTCCTTGAAAATGTCAATCAGAACCGGTGAGACTTCCAGCGGCACGCCGTGACGGTCGGCGATCTCTTGGAACAGCCCGATGTCCTTCGACACCAGGTCCATAGTGAAGTTGATGTCCCGGCTGCCGTTGAGGATCACCTGCGACTCGGTTTCGTGGACAAAGGAGTTGCCGGACGAGATTCTGATGGCTTCGTAGGTGACACCCAGGTCCATCCCGGCCATCTTCGACACCGTGAGGGCCTCAGCCAGCGTGACCAGGTTGGCGGTGGCAAGGTAGTTGGTCATCACCTTGAGTACGGAGGCTGAGCCCAGTTCACCGGTGTGCAGGATGCGTCGGCCCATCTTGGTCAACACCGGCATGGCTCGTTCGAACGTGGAGCGCTCGCATCCGGCGAAAATGGCGATGTTGCCGGTGGCCGCCCGATGGCACCCTCCGCTGACCGGACAGTCGATTGGCTCACCGCCTTTGGCCGACACGAGGGCGCCGAGGCGCCGAACCTCTGCTTCATCGGTGGTGCTCATCTCGGCCCACACTTGTCCCGGCTGTAGTGCCGAAAGGATGCCGTCTTCGGCCTCCATAACCGCAGCGCTTATGGTTGGGCTTGGCAGACAGGTGATGACCATGTCCACGTTGGCCGTCATTTCGGCCGGGGAGTCGGCCCACTTGGCTCCGGCATCCAGCAGTGGTTGGGCCGCTGCTTGATCCAGGTCTCTGACGGTCAGGTCGACGCCGTTGCGCAGTAGGCTGCCGGCTAGTTTGGCGCCGACGTTGCCCAGTCCGATGAATCCGATTCGCACGTGTGCTCCTTTGCAAATGCGGTGGTTCTGTCTTTGGTTGAGTGGATGGTCGATATTCGCCCGAGTGCCTTTTGGCGTGCTGGCTAGTCGACGATTGGTTCCGGTCGATTGCCGGGGTCTGGCATCTCCTGGCGGGTCTTCTTCAGCTCGAAGAATCCGTCGGCTTCCATCATGGTCATCAACGCGTCCCAGAGGTCGGTGGCCTTTTCACCGGTGGGGATCTTGGTGATGACCGGACCGAAGTAGCCGACCTGCTGACCGTCCGACCGTTCGACGGCGATGATCGGCGTGCCGACGTCCTCGCCGACCAGTTCGAGTCCAGTGTTCATGCGTTTGGCGATCTCGGCATCCCAGCTGTCGTCGTCGGCTGCTTCGGCGTGGGCGGAGTCGATTCCGAGGGTGGCCAGGATCGGTACCGGGTCAAACTGGTACTGCTTGTCGTGGTGGAAGTGCGAGGCGAACTCCCAGTACAGCCGGAACACGTCGTTGTTGCCGGCTTCAGGCGTTTCGGCTGACGCCCTAACCGATTCCATGATCCGGAGCAGCCCATGTGAGAAGGCCGACACTGTGTGATAGTCGCTTCCCTGCTCGGGATTGTTCTTCTTCAGCAGGCTGATTGGCTGCCACTGAATGTCCAGACTTCGTGGTCCTGCTACTTCGTCGACGACCCAACGAGCCGTTGCCCAGCAGAACGGTCAAAGGGGGTCAACCCAAAAATCTACGCGTCGAGAATCGGACATCTGCGGCCTCGCCTTCGGTAAGCCTGGGGTAACTACCGCGTCAGCTTAACGGGTGATGTCGCATTCGGAGAGGTCCAAACGCTCGCTGATGTACTCAGGTGAGTAGGGCGGTGATGACGGCCACCCCGTTGGCCATCATGACCCCTGCTCCCCAGCGGTAGAGATTGCCGATTTCGGACTTGAAATCGCCTCGCAACTCAGCGAGTTCTCCCCGCAGTTCGGCCATCTCGCCTTTCAGCTCGGCTCGCAGTTCGGCCATCTCGCC
>JAHDFR010000088.1:8346-9701 GCA_020628065.1 Acidimicrobiales bacterium | reverse complement strand
CGCAGTTCGGCCATCTCGCCTTTCAGCTCGGCTCGCAGTTCGGCCATCTCGCCCCTGAGGAGGACGGTGTTGGCATGGAGATCCTGTTGAGTGACAAGCTCGGTGGTGGGTTGTGTGAACAGAAGTTCCATTACGAGATCAGCGACGGTGGGAGCCCAGAGGTCAGTCAGTGCCTGATAAACCTGGTTGCGGTCGGATTCGGACAGTTGCATGAGTTTCTCACAGTGTGGACATCACACGCCAGTGTGACTTGGTGCCGGCCAGTAGCTGGCACGCTTGGTCTCTTGGGAGAACTCGGCTGCTCTCGAGCGTTCGGGCCGAATGAGCGAACGTAAGGCCAACTCTATGGAAGCGGTGTGACGGTGACCGGGCTTCTAGCGACTCGGTCCGGATCCGGGCCGGGCTAGACCATGCGGATCGGTCCTCGGGCGGTGGAGGGGTCGACTACTCGACCTTTCTGGAGAATCTGAACACGCCTCGCTTCGACCAGTCGTCGGGCCGCCCGGCGGGTCGGCTCCATCAGATCACGCCAGCCATCCGGGTTCTCGTCGAGTCGGTCCCGGTCGTTCTCACTCCACACTCGACGAGCGACCTCCGATGGACAGATGGTGGCCTCAGTCGCCCGCTCCGACAACAGAGCAAGGATTGTGCTCTCCAAGGTCTCGTCCAACCGGCCCACACCCCGCGACCGGCAACCGGTGGAGCAGTACTTGACGTCGTCCCAGTTATTGCGCCACTTCTTCCGCCAGGCGAACCGGCGACCGCACGAAGCACACACTTTTGTAGGCAGCTCGCTTTTGTTCACCACCAACCAGAATACTGATGTTGAAACCGGTACTGGATATTGGCGTTCGCTCGTTCGTTACACTTGCTGTGTGGCTCTGACCATTCTGATTCTCAACGGGCCGAACCTGAACCTGCTTGGCACCCGCCAACCCGACGTGTACGGATCGCAGACGTTGGATGACGCCTTGCTGGCCGTCCGCAAGCGCGCCGCCGAGTTGGGTGACGGTCCGGGCGACATTGATGTTGTCGACTTCCAGTCGAACATTGAAGGTGAACTGGTCGACCGACTGCATCAGGCCCGGGTCGACGGTACACAACCGGTTGACGGCGTGGTGTTCAACGCCGGTGCGTACACCCATTACAGCATTGCCCTGCGTGACGCCATTGAGGCCATCGAGATTCCCGTGGTGGAGACCCATCTGTCAAACGTGCACGCCCGCGAGGAGTTTCGGCACACTTCGGTACTCGCCCCGGTCTGTATCGGCGTGGTCGCCGGGTTTGGTGTCGACAGTTATGTGGTGGCCCTTGACGCCCTTGTTCGCCACCTGCGTCAGTGACTCGTTCCAGCG
>JAHDFR010000088.1:0-8246 GCA_020628065.1 Acidimicrobiales bacterium | reverse complement strand
CTAACTCATCTCCCTCTAACTCATCTCCCTCTAACTCATCTCCCTCTAACTCATCTCAGAACGGTTTGGAGCATTCATGATCACCATCATCAACGGCGGTACCCAGGGTCTGGGCGAGGCGGTGGCCCGCAGGCTGATTGCCGATGAGGCCGCCGGCCTGGTGCTGACCGGCCGTTCGGCCGAGCGAGGCCGGGCGTTGGCCGACGAGCTGACCGGGGGCGGCACTCCGACAATTTTCGTGGAAGCCGACATGATGGACTCCGATGCCCCGGCCAAGGTGATGTCGGCCACTGCGGAGCGGTTCGGCGAGGTTCACGGTGTGGTCAACGTGGCGGCCCAAACGTCCCGGGCCACTTTGTTCGCCGATACGCCGGATCACTTCGATCGCCACATGACCGTCAACGTCAAGGGCCCGTATTTCCTCATTCAGGCCGCGGCCCGGATGATGGTGGAGACCGGCACCGGTGGCTCCATCGTCAACATCGGGTCGACCTCCTCTCACGGCGGCCAACCCAAACTGACCTCGTACTGCATGTCAAAGGGAGCGCTGTCGATCATGACCCGCAACCTGGCCTACGGCTTGATGCGCCACAACATTCGGGTCAACCAGGTCAACCCGGGCTGGATGGAAACCGAGTCCGAACACCGGACGCAGATGACCGAGGACGGCGCTCCGGAGAACTGGTTGGAGTTGGCCGCTCCGTCTCGGCCGTATCGTCGCCTGGTGCAACCGTGGGAGGTGGCCAACATGGTGGCCTTCTGCCTGTCGCCTGACTCCGGTTTGCTGAGCGGCAACATCATCGACGTCGATCAGTCGGTTCTCGGTGCCGGCGACCCACCGATTCCAACACCTGACGAAACGGTGGCTCTTTAGCCGGAGTGTCTGCCGACTATCGCCTTCAGGCGGCGGCCTTCAGTTTCGGGCGGGCCACGATCAGGTACATGATCGGCCCCACAAACGGCAGTAGCGCCCCGGACAAGATGATGATCACCCACATCATCTGACTCTGGCCTGCGCCGTCCCAGTTCTCCACCGGTCGCCGAACAGCGTCAAGCAGAGCGAACGCCACCAGAGCGACCGGAACGAGCCACAGGACCAGCGCCGCCAGCAAAAACGTGAATTCCATGGGAGCCACCATGTTCTGATCGTAGATGGTTCAACTGGTTGCCGATAGCTAGGTGAATGGGTTCACTACGGTGACGCCTCGGAGCGTGGATCCGGCGTCCAAGTCCTCGGTTAGGAGTTCATCGCAGGCTCCGGCCGCTGCCGCCTCCAGGATCAACGCGTCCCAGTAGCTCAGCTGGTGGCGACTGACTGTGTCGGTGGCGGCCAGGACGAGCTCGGAATCGATTGGCACCACAGACAGATCGCTGAATGCCCGTACGGCTGCGGTTGCGTCGGCCACCGAAAGCGGGGTTGCCAGTTTGCGCGTCGCTACAACGAAGAACTCGCCAAGAACCTGACTGCTTACGACCAGCGCGGCCGACTGGTCGGAGATGATGGAGCGAGCTCGATGGCGCTTATCAGCGTCTGCCCTGTCGTAGAGGTAAACGAGGACATTGGTATCCAGAAATTGTCGTGTCACACCGGTCCTCGGGTTATCGGTCGTAGAGGGAGTCGCGATCCCACGACCTTCCGTCGGGTCCGCTGGAGCTGTGCGCACTGTCGGCCAATGCCAGGATGCGTGTCCGAGCAGCCGAGTCGCTTGGTCCGGCCAGTCGTTCGAGATAGTCGCGTACCAGTTGATTCACCGAGGTTCCGTTGGCGGCCGCCCGTTCGCGAGCTCGACGAAGCATGTCGTCGTCAATTGAGAGCGTAAGATTGGCCACCTGGTCAGTGTAACACATGCCCGTGTAGCACAGGTTTTAGGAATGGTGCGGGAACAATGGAATCAGACGCCGACGTCGCAGCGCCAATACTCAATCCGTTGTTGGCCGCCGTGCGTCAGTTGGGCCTTGATGTTGCCTATCCCCGTGTGCTTGGCGCAGGTGCGAACGTCGTGGTCCATCTGCAGCCGGCCCCGGTGGTTGCCCGAGTGGCGACACTCACTGCCGAGATGCGTGGCCATCCCGATCGCTTCCTTAAACGTGAGAGGGAGATCGCATTGGCCCTCGCCGATGATGGCGTTCCCGTTCTTCGCCCGACCAGCATTGTCGATCCTGGGCCTCACACGACCGAGACCTTCACCTTCCTCTTAGTTGAATACAAGTCCTTGGAGCCAATTCACTTCAACTCGGACACAGATGCTATTGAGGCTGGTCGGGCCTTCGCCGCGCTGTCGACAGCGTTGAGTCGATTACCGGCCGAGCTGAGTGAAGGCGAGGCCGGTCATCCCTGGGAGGAACTTTCCCGCCTGGTGGAAACGGTTTCGTCGACGACCGAGCCGGAAGTGATGGGCGATATCAACGGGGTGCTGGCGTCGCTCCGCCGAACCGAGCCTGGCGACGACTGGCAGTTGGTGTATGGAGATGCCCATCGAGTGAACGTTGCCCGCCATGACGGCAAGATGATCTGGTTCGACTTTGAAGACGCTAACCGCCGACCGTTGGCATGGGATCTAGCCACGCTCCGACGGGCGTGGCCTGCCGCTGGTGATGTTGCCTGTGACGCGCTTGGCGTGGATCCTGAGAATAGATCAATGCGTTGGCATCACGAACTACGAGAGGTCTACGCCCTTCTGTGGAACCTGCTGTACGCCCAACGATACGAACGGGCCCGAGAAGCTACGGCTCAACGTCTGGCCGCTTGGCGAGACCGCCTTTGATTGCGTTTTGGTGCGCGAGTTGAGCGGATTGGCCTGTTGGCGCTTGGCCGAGTATTACCCGAGGGCGGCGTCGGCCACCTGACCCAGCAGCGAGACCCGACCGGGAATGTGGCCGTTGACGATGGCGTTGATCGTGAGGCCGTCGAGTCCGGTGGACATGGTGGCGGCCAGCTTCTCGCCGACGGTGTCGGGGTCGCCGTGGATGGAGATCATCTTGACCATGGCCAACTCTTCTTCACCCCAGCCTTTCAGGGCGGCCATAGCTGCGAGGTCGGCTTCGGCCTCCTCCATGGTGGGTGCCACCGTCACGGTTTGAAGCATGGTTACCTTGATTTCCGACCGGTCACGGCCCAGGCGCTCGCAGTGCTCGGCCAGCACCTCGAGCTTGCGGGGCACGCCGTCAGGGCCGATGCCGACGAGGTTGGACTCATCGGCGTACTGGGCCACCATTCGCAGCGTCTTCTTCTCGCCGCTACCGCCGATCATGACCGGGACCTTGGACAGCGGGGCCGGTGAGTTGACGGCGTTCTCCGCCTTGTAATGCTTGCCGTCCAGCGACGGGGCCTCACCGTTGAGCATGGGCAGAATGATCTGCAGCGCCTCCTCCAGTTTCTCGAACCGATCGGTGAAGGTGCCAAACTCGAAGCCGAGTTGCTGGTGCTCCAACTCGAACCAGCCGGCGCCGATACCGAGGGTGGCCCGCCCGCCCGACACGTGGTCCAACGTCGTGATCTCCTTGGCCAGCAGTGTCGGGTTTCGGTAGGTGTTGCCGGTGACCAGCGAAGCCAGCCGCACGTTTGAGGTGTGCTGGGCCAAGGCGGCCAGAAGGGTGTAGCACTCCATCATCGGCTCGTCCGGGGTGCCGATGAGCGGCAGTTGATAGAAGTGGTCCATCACAAACAGGCGGTCGAACCCGGAGGTGTCGGCCTCTTTGGCCTGGGCCACGATGGTTGAGAACAGCTTGTTCGGCGGAGTGTCGGGATAGGTGAAATTGGGAATCTGATAACCGAGACGGGTCATTCAGGCGCTACCTCTGGTGGCGTGCGGTGACGTTGCACCGGCACGATGTGCTTGCATACGTTCTGCGGAACTATGGACCTCATCCTATTTCCAACGGTGCCCCCATCAGTGCGACAGAGCGACAAAGAACATCCAAACTCTGCTGGTTTTGACGCTCGATGGTCAGAAAAGACCAAAAGTCGGTGTAACGATCTTTTACTGTTCCTTAGTTCCTGATTCTTGCTGCGTCCGCTGCGGTCGTGGTTGGCTCTATTCAGACACGGCTTGAGCCTTGGACTACCACCGACTGGTTGGACACGTTCACAAGCCGCCTTGAAGGGAGAACCCATAATGAAGAAGTGGATCAGGGCCTTGGCCCTGCTTTTCGCCTTGACCATGGTGGCCGCAGCCTGCGGCGCCGACGATGCCGTTGAAGACGCGGTTGATGAGGCGACCGAAGCGGCCGAAGAGGTTGCCGAGGAAGCCGAAGAGGCGGCCGAGGAAGTAACAGAAGAAGCCGAAGAAGCCATGGAGGAAGAAGAAGAGGAAGCCCCGGCTGAAGAGGAAGCCGCCGGCTACGCTCCCGGCTCACCTGAATGTGTCGCTCCGGCTGACGCCGGTGGTGGCTGGGACTTCACCTGTCGTTCCATCGGTCAGCTGTTTGAAGATCTCGGCTTGACCTCAAATGTTGTGGTGACCAATCAGCCTGGCGGAGGCGGCGGCGTGGCCTTCGCCGACGTGGCTGCCAACCGGGCCGATAACAGCGACCTCGTGATTGCCGCCTCACCGGCCACCGCCATTCGTTTCGCCCAGAAGCAGTACACCGGTCTTGAAGCCGACCAGTTCCGCTGGATCGGAGCTATCGGTGCCGACTTCGGTGTGGTTGCCGTTCCGGCTGACAGCGAGTTTGAGACGTTTGACCAGCTGATCGAAGCCGTTCAGGCCGACCCTGCCTCGGTGGTGTTCGGCGGTGGTTCCCCGGTCGGCGGTCAGGACCACTTCAAGGTGCTGCTGCTGTCGCAGGAGCTTGGCATTGACCCGGCCGCTATTCCATGGGTGGCCTACGACGGTGGCGGTGAAGCCCAGTCGGCTCTGCTCGGCGGCGAGATTCAGGTTGCCACCCTCGACGTGTCGGAGACCATCGGCAACGAGGATCTCCGCATCCTCACCGTTATGGCCGAAGATCGGGTGCCGGGCATGGACGACGTACCCACCACCACTGAGCTTGGCTACGAAACCATCTTCCCCATCTGGCGTGGTCTGCTGGCCCCCGGTGGAATGTCGGACGAAGCGTACGACTTCTGGGTTGACGCGTTGGGACAGGTTGAAGCCTCACCCGAGTGGGCTGCCGCCCGCGAGGAGAACGGCTTGAGCCCGCTGCGCCTGCTCGGCGACGACTTCCAGGGATTTGCCCTACAGGCCGTCACTGACTTCCGCACCCTGTCGGAGCCCTTCGGTCTGGTGGCCGAGTAGCGGTTATCCGGTAACGGTTATCAAGTAATAGTTACGGAGCACTGAGAGGAGAGTGTCGTTGAGCGATCGATTGTTGGGCCTGGTTTGCCTGGCCTTGGCCGTGTGGTACACGGTGGAAGCTCGAACGTTTGACGGCACCGGATTCGGCTCGGGGCCGGTGGGACCAAAGACTCTCCCCACCGGCCTCGGGATCATCTTCGGCGCCTTGGCGCTCTATCTGATTCTTCGACCCGACGGTGAGCCCCGCTGGCCGACCCGCCAAGCGCTGTGGCAGATCGGGCTGGTCATCGCCGCGTCGTACACCTACGGCCAGGTCATGCAGCCGGTGGGGTTCATCTTCGCTTCGGCCGCCATCATCGTCATCATCGGGATGTTGTTCAAAGCCCGGTTGCAGCTCTTGCTGCCGTTGAGCATTGCCTTCCCGGTGGTACTGGCGTTCATTTTCAACAACTGGCTTGAGCTTCGACTCCCGGCCGGCTGGTGGGGAGGCTTCTAAATGACGACAGCCATGGTGGCAGTCAGTATCTTCGCCTTCAACTTGTTGGACGGCTTCCAGGCCGCATTGACGCCCCGCAACATCGGGCTGGCCCTGGTGGGCTGTCTGCTGGGAACCCTGATTGGTGTGTTGCCCGGTATCGGGCCGATCACCGGAGTCGCCATTCTCTTCCCTATCACCCTGTCGCTGGGTTTAGATGACGCCGCCACCCTTATTCTGCTGGCCTCGGTGTACTACGGCAGCCAATACGGCGGCTCCACTACCAGCATTCTGTTGAATGTCCCGGGCGAGGCGTCGTCGGTGGTCACCACCCTGGACGGCTATCAGATGGCCCGCCAGGGGCGGGCCGGTCAGGCGTTGGCCATCGCCGCCATTGGTTCGTTCATCGCCGGTACCGCTTCGGTCCTGGGCCTGATGTTGTTCGGCCCGCCGCTGTCGGAGATCACCACCCGGTTCCAGTCGCCGGAGAAATTCATGGTGGTGGTTGTGGCCTTCGCCACCGTCTCCAGCCTGGCCGGACGCAACCTGGCCAAAGGTCTACTGGCCGTCATGTTCGGCATCATCTTGTCCACCGTCGGCACCGACCTTCAGACCGGTGTGGTCCGTTACACCTTCGGCGAGCTGAAACTTCAGGAAGGCATGGACTTCGTGGTGGTGGCCATCGGACTGTTCGCCGTCAGTGAGGTGTTGTCCCTGCTGGAGGACACCGTCCGTGGTGAACAAGTGGTGTTCCAGAAAGCGGAGCGCATCTGGGTCACCTTTAAAGAGTTCATGTTTTCGCTCGGCGCCATCATCCGGGGTAGCGTCATCGGCTTCTTTGTCGGCCTGCTTCCCGGTACCGGGGCTTCGGTGGCCGGGTTCATGTCGTACGGCTTGGAGAAACGCCTGAGCGACACCGAAGGTACGTTTGGTACCGGCGATATTCGCGGCGTGGCCGCCCCGGAGTCGGCCAACAACGCCGCGGCCGGCGGGTCGTTGGTGCCGCTGCTCACGCTTGGCATCCCCGGTTCGGGCACCACTGCGGTGCTGCTGGGAATTCTTATCTCGATGGGTATCCGGCCAGGTTCGGGCAACGTGTTTGCCGAAACCCCGGAGTTGATCTGGACGCTGATTGCGTCGATGTACATCGGCAACCTAATGCTGTTGCTGCTGAACTTCCCGCTGGTCAAGATGTTTGTGAAAATCCTGGAGATACCACCGTGGTTCCTAATGCCGATGATTCTGGTCATCTCCTACATCGGCGTGTATTCGGTGAACAACTCGTCTCTCGACATCACCATCATGACCCTGTTCGGGGTGCTGGGATTCATCTTCCGAAAACTTGAAGTACCGCTGGCTCCCGTTCTGATGGGTTTGATTCTCGGCGATGATCTGGAGCAGAACTTCCGGCGGTCGCTGGTGGCCAGCCAGGGTGACTACACCACCTTCGTAGACGGTTGGCTGAACATCATCCTGGTGTTGATGGCCCTCGGTGTGTTATTCCTGCCGCAGATCCTCAGTCGTGTCAGAGGCTCGAGTGTTAACGACGAATTCGCCGACGCCGGCGCCGAAGTCTAAGTCGCCGATCCGGGGGATCGGCTTCACGAGTTTGCGGCTCGCCGCAAACTCTCCGGCTTGGCGGGGGTGCCTTGGAGGTCGATCAGGCTTGTGGTTCAGGGGAGTCGCTGCGGTCGAAGTGCGAATGGTGAGGTGGGCTGCCAACATTGATGTCTGATGATCGGCCGTTCAACATGACTTCGGTGACGCCGTCCGCCAGCCGGACTCCGCTCCGGCATCGCCTGGTGACTCAGGCAATGGCGTTGCAGCTGGCCATCATCGCGCTCGTATTGGTCATCGTTTCGGTGGCGGTTACCCGCTTCGAACAGTCGGCATTGGAAGAGCAGTACGGGCTGCGGGCTCAGGCGGTAGCCGAATCCGTGGCCGAAATTCCGTCGGTGCGGGAGTTGGTGGCGGCCGATGACATCTCGCCGAAGGTCCAAGCCACGGCCGAAGCGGTGCGGATACGCACCGGAGTTGACTTCGTGGTCATCACCAACATGGACGGTATTCGCTACTCTCACCCCAAGTCGGAGCGCATTGGGGCACGAGTGTCAACCGACCCCGGTCGGGCGCTGGCCGGCATCTCCGACTGGTACGTGGAGACCGGCACCCTGGGCCAGTCGGTGCGGGGCAAGGTTCCGATCTGGGACACCACCGGTGAGGAGGTGGTGGGCATCGTGTCGGTCGGGGTGTTGACCGGCGAGGTGTCGGACACGCTGCAGGAGCGACGGTGGGGTCTGTTGACCGCAGCCGGTGCCGCTTTTGCCGCCGGAGCGGTGGTGGCGATTTGGGCGGCCCGCCGGATTCGCCGCCAAACGCTGGGGTTGGAACCACCTGAGATCGCCGCACTGTATGAGCATCGTGACGCCATGTTGCGGGCATTGCATGAGGGGGTGTTGGCTGTTGACTCCGATGGTGTAGTGGTGTTGGCCAACTCGGAGGCCGCCACGATGTTGAGGTTGAGCTCCAACGAC
>JAHDFR010000294.1 GCA_020628065.1 Acidimicrobiales bacterium | reverse complement strand
CTGGAGACGGTCGACTCTGACGGAGCCGGGGTCAAGGCCAAGGTGCCGGTGGCGGACTCGGCCGGCTGCGGTTCCAGGCGTCGAGATGGCTGAAAGGCGACGGTCATGGTGGCTTGGTCCCGGTCGAACACCGCCGTCGCCGCCAGTGAGCTGTTGGGGGCGAATCGAACTGGCCCTTCGCCGAGGCCCAGGAGGCCAGCTGATAGAACGTCGACCGCGTTGAGGGCCCAGGCAATACCAGCGTCGTCATCGGCGCCGGTAAGGGAAGCGGCTGTCAGTGCCGGGCGAGCGACAAAGAAGACAGTGTCACCGCTCACGTCGACATCGAAAGTGGCCGTAACGGATTGAACCTTGTTGTCGCCAGTTGCGTCGACCGTATACGAGTAGCGGGCTCCGGTGACGTCAACACTTGTTCGGCTGTTGGGGTTGTCCGGGTCATTCGACCACGAGGTGATTTGCCAAAGTTCCTCGGCCCGGGCCTCAAGCGTCGTCCCATCAGTGAGGAACGTCTCGCCTGTCTGCGACACGAGTTCCAGCAGGGCCGCCTGGTCAGCCGGAGTGCTCCTGATCGACGAGTCGGCCGTAGCGGACGCCGGTTCAAGCTCGAGTGACGGTTGCGTCCCGTTTGAGGAGGCTGGTGCTTCGCCTAGCGAGCAGCCACTGGCCGCTAGGACCGAAAGGAACAGCAGCAGAAAGCAGAACGTGAAGGTGCGGCGGCGGGGCACGCCACAACACTACAACCGACAAGCGGTTGACGTATTGAGCAGATGTGCGAATCGCTGGTGTATGGAAGCGCTTCGACGCAAAGCCCTTGCGTTCGTCTTCAAACGGTGGGAGCGTGGAGGGAGGATGTCTCCTGGCGAACCGCGCCGTCCATTTGGGCCGGTCGAGGGACCGGACCCAAACCCCGAGCCAACGGGGGAGCACAGCGCGGGTGAAAAGAGAGCGGCCTCGGTGGTGGACCAACTAGGAGTTGGTTCCATCCACCAGAATGAGGTTCTCAAGCGGGAACGGTCGCCGTATTGGCTTCCCTTCGGCGGTGTCGTTGTCGGCGCCGTGTTCCTGCTCGCTTTGTTGACGGACTCCCCGGAACCGGTGACCGAGACCGGTCCGAACTCCACCATGGCTCTGCGAATGCTGACCACCGCATCGACAACCACCACTTCCGCGACCACGGCCACGACCGTTCCGGCCGAGTCGGCGGCGGAGGACGAGCCGCCGACCGAGCGGGAGTTGGTAGCGGCATCGTTCGCTGCCGCCTTCGTTGATCTTGATGCCGACGCCGCTTTGGCTGTTCTTCATCCTGATGTGACCGCGGTTGATTTGGCCGCCTCCGGTCAGGACGACTTGCGTGACCAGTTCGCCGCCTACGAGGCCGCCGACGTCCGAGGCGAAGTCCACGGGTGCGAGGAGCTTCTACCGGTGGGACGAGTCTCGTGCATTGTCCGCACCAGTGACCGGCTCAGCCGGGTTGAGGATCGAACTTTCCTGATTGATCTGCGTATGGAAGTGGAGGACGGCCTGGTCAGCGCGGTGGTAATGAACCGGTTCGCTAAACGGCAGTGGGTGGCCGAGTACTGGGACTACTTCGTGGCGTGGTCGGTTGAGAACCGGCCGCAGGAGACTGCGTTGGCCTACCCGAACGGAACGAACGAGCTGCCCGACGTGACCACTCCCAAAGGCCGGGCCGCTTTCGACAGCCTGCTCGACGAGTACCACGCAGCGTTCTCCAACCAGGCGGCGCAAGAAGCCGACAGCTGAGGAGCCCAGGGATGAGGCCTCGGCCGAAGAGCCATTTGATGCTTAGAACGTGCGCCTCGTCGCTCACGTTCTAAGCCCGGGTGATGATTCGGCCCAGCGCCTTGTCGCCACGATGATCACCGGCAGACAGGCCGCCAGCAGGCCTACGTTGCCTGCCGTCCAGCCTTTAAGGGCAACGGACACGATCACGGCCCCGGCCAGTAACACGACGGTGGACATCCAACCGTGATCCGGCCAATCGGCCTTGGGTGACAGCAGAGCGTCGCGCTCGACGTTGGCCAGTCGAGGCAGGGCCAGACCCAACAGCGTCATCGACACCAGCACAAACGGAATCTTGGCCAGGAACCAGGTGAGCGAACCGGGGGCTGCGGTGAAGACCGAGATGTTCAGCAGGCCGGTCAGGTCGAACACGGCCAACGTGATGACACCGGCCGTCATGTGCCAAAGGTAGACCGACATGGCCATCGAGTTGGCGGCCACCACGCCTTTCCAGGAGGTGGCGCTTCGCTCCAACCAGCCGGTGATACGGGGAGCGGCGGCGATGGCGGTGGCCGACTGGGCGGCACCAAACAGCAGTAGAGCCAACGACGGAGGGTGAGTGGGGCTGAAAGCCAGGCCGGGGAAGTGCACCATGGACACCGGCCACGGGCCGAGAGCTACGGCGGCGATAGCGGCGAGCCACAACGCCGCGGTTGCGGCCAGGAGTCGTCGACCGGTGGGCAGCAGTCCGTCACGCCAAGCGAAGCCCAGGATCTGGAACAGGAACCAGCCGATGATCCAGTTCACATGGGCCGCTTTGGTCACCCAACCGAAACCGATGGGCTCCAGCAGTGCGGGACCGAAGAGGTGCAACATTTCGAACGAGGCGAACAGGCCGAGGCCGACGGCGGTGGTCGCCAGCGGCGAGCGGCGGAACCATGGCAGTACGTGTGGGGCCAGGATGATGTCGGCGGTGTAGTTGGCCAGAAACCACAGCGGGATGGCGGCCGCTATCGCCCCTGCTCCGATGAGAGCGCTGGTGCCGGTTATGACACCCGCCGCCAGGGCGATCAGCCAGAAGCCGGCTAGTACTGCAACCGGTGGCAACAGGCGGGCCATGCGAGACGCTATCCAGGTCGATCGCTGGCCGGCGGTCGAGGTGCGACCCATCTGTTTGGAGTCGAGCGAGGCGGCTGAGGCGTAGCCTCCGACCATGAAGAACAGCGGCATCACCTGAAAGATCCAGGTGGCGTAGGAGAACGACGGCACAAACTCCAGGCCGTTGCCGGAGACGATCGATCCGTCGGTGTCGCGGTAGGCCACGATGACCATCCAATG
>JAHDFR010000293.1 GCA_020628065.1 Acidimicrobiales bacterium | reverse complement strand
CCAACAACGTGTACGTGTTCCCCGGGCTCGGGCTCGGCGCTCTAATTTCCCAAGCCGCCAGGGTCACTGATTCGATGCTGACTGCGGCAGCCGCCGCAGTGGCCGAAGCCAGTTTCAATCCCACCGAGTCGAGCCACGAGCCGGCCGGAAGCGAACCGGACCCCGACACCGGGCTCCTGCCAGACCTGGCCGACATACATACGGTGAGCCGCAAGATTGCCGTGGCGGTCGGTCAAGCGGCCATAGCCGACGGTGTCGCCCCGGCCCGCAGTGTCGAGGACCTGGAGGCACTAGTGGACGCTCATTGGTGGAGTCCCGTGTACCCGACTCTCAAGCCCGCCGGCGACTGAGTTGGCGTCGGCGGTAACCGGACCACCTGGAAACGCCCCAATCGGCGCGTGCTAAGGTCGAAGGCACGTGGTTGGTGCCGCTCGGCGGCAATTGGTGTTGGAGGTAGAAAGTGTTTGGTTGGAGGGTGCGAGGGTTTGGGTTTGACCTACCCGTGAATTCGGTGCTGCGCTGGTTATCGGCGTCGGCCATGGCGATTGCGACTGTCGTAGTGTCAGTGCTGTTGGCCGGCTGTTCGTCGCTTCGACTTGGCGAAGACTCGGCTGAGTCGCAGCTGACCGATCCGGAGGCCCCGGCCACCGTCGAGGACGAGTCGATGTCATCGGTCGAGGTGGAGCCGGTGGAGGAGGCTCCCGACCCGGAAGCGATTATCGATATCTGGGAGCGGGCTGACGATGCTGTGCTTCGCCCCGACGGTCCGACATCATCGTTCAACGCCATCCTGGCTCCTATCGCCGACGATGAACCGTGGTTTATCGCCGGATCGGTAAGCGACCCTGACACCTCTCAGGGCACTGCAGCGATCTGGGAGGTGACGACTCCGGCGTCGGGGCGTTGGAAGAGAATCGACCTACCCCCGCGAGCCGAAGACGGCAACGAGTTCGTGAATGCCATAGTCAGGGCGGGTGAGTCGGTGGTAATCGGAGGAACCGAGGGACGAGGTCCTGAAGCCCGGGCCGCCGTCTGGATCAGCGCAGAGGGTAGCGAGTGGGAACGGATCGTTGGTCCGGCGTTTGAAAGCGACGAACCGGAGCGGCTGCTTGAGCTGGACTGGGACGATCAAGCTTCTCTGCTGGTCGCTCAAGGAACTCGAACAACCTCAGACGGCTCGCCTCGTAGTGTGTACTGGTCCAGCGTCGACGGGCGGGACTGGAACAGGATGGACCTGGACTCGCTGACCCAGAGCGAGCTGTCGAGACCCACCTCGCTCGCTCTTGGGCCTACGGGACTTGTGGCCGCCGGGTCGGTGGAGGATGGTGACAAGCCTGCGGAGGTCCGGCTTTGGCTAAGTGACGATGGTTCGACGTGGCGCACTATCGAGCCTGAATCGATGACTGGTCCGGAGCCGGTCTACGTCAACGACATCGTGGTTCTCGACGGTGAGTATGTCGCCGTCGGTTCGGTCAGACACGACGGGCTGTTCAACCCGGCATCTTGGACGTCAAGCGACGGCGAAACCTGGGACGGTCCGTTTGAGTCCTGGCAGGTGAACGACGACGGGCGAGCGACAACCGTTGGGTTCGGGGCGGCCGCAGTGGTCACCACCGGCGACCGCCTGCTGGCCACGGCAACTCGAAGCTTCATGCAGCACGTTTGGTCCTCCACCGACGGGCGGAACTGGCAGCCGGTTGCCAATATCTGGGATGTTCGTGATCCAGGCGTGGTACTGAACGATGTCGACTCCGACGGGACCTTGGTTGCGGCGGTCAGCGACGAACCTTCGGTGTTGTTCCACGACACCATCTGGAACGTGTCGCCCCTCGACGACGAGATCGTGCCCGAACCGTCCGAGGTGCCGTTCATCAGCGACGTGACATTCACGTCCGACGGTTTCGTGGCCGTTGGTGGAAGTCAGGCCCGGCCCGGTCGACTGCGCTACGAGTACGAAGGCGAGGTGTGGATATCGGCCGATGGGCAAACGTGGGAGTCGGACAAGGCCTTCCCCCGCAACGATCTCGGCTCGATGACATCGGTGTCGTCGATCGACGGCGAACCGTTCATCTCCATGACCCAGTCCATCGAAAGTGCCCAGCGGCGCAACGTTCGTGGAGCGGGGCTACTGCTGCGGCGAAACACAAACGCATGGGGGAGCGTGTACGAGCTGTCCGCCCCCGACCGGCGTTCGGCCATCTCCAACAGCGTGCTCAGCGGTGACGAGGTGATCGTTGGCGGTTGGCAGTTCGGCCTCGACCGGACCAGCACGGAGGCCAGGTTGGGGGTGGTTCCACTCTCCGACATCGACCGACCGTCGAGTACTCCATTGACGATGGATGAGCCTCCAATCTGGAACGGGGAGGCCCGAGCCATCCACCGACTTTGTGTCGATGACGAGGGAACGGTGACGGCTATCGGCGAGGGTGTAACCGACGCCAACCGACTGTTCATTCTCGCCGCCTCGCGCCCGGTAGCCGGAGAGTGGGAGGAGTCGCTCGCCGCTGACGAGTCGTTCACCGGTGCCGAGTCACAATTGGCCAATGGGTGTGCCGATGGTGTCGACGGGATGCTCCTGGCCGGGTGGGTGTACAACAACGGCGATCAGGATGCTGCTTTGTGGAGCCGCCGGGCCGACGGGCAGTGGGAACGCCTGGAAATTGATGAGCTGGCCGGCGAAGGTGACCAGCGGATACTTGAGATGGTGACCGTTGGCGACAGCTATGTGTTGCTGGGCTATGACGACAGCTCGGGCTTCGATCAGGCGACGCTATGGGTGGGGTCGGGAACCGACTGGAAGGCAATGCCGGTTGGCCCCGCGGCGTCAGCCCTATTTTCTCTTCAACTGGCAACCGACGCCGGCAGTGATTCCGCCGTCGACCCGGCTGACAGCAAACTGGTCCTGACCGGCTGGCAGTACGGCCGGGCGGTCACCTACCACGCCACCTTTGGTGAAGTGGTCGCTGCAGCAGACGAGCTGACGGCGCTGAAAGAGTCGGGTTAGTGACAACGGCCCGGATCGGGTGGACCCCACCTTCCCTCTAGCGGCAACGTCAAACCCGACCCGGACCTGGCCCCAACCAACCGT
>JAHDFR010000292.1 GCA_020628065.1 Acidimicrobiales bacterium | reverse complement strand
CGGTCGCCGGGCGTGGTCGACGAGACCTCAACCCTGAGCGCTGTCGACTCGGTGGAATCGCTCAGTTCAGAGGCGGCGGAGACCGCAACACTGCGATGTCCTGGCTTGTCGTCAGCCAGTGCAGCATCGACAAGCTCAGGCTCAGCGGTTCCGCAGGCGGCCGCAAACAACACCGGAAGCATGCGTGCCAGCACGTAGCTGCGATACAGGACAACCGGACGTCCTAGTTGAAGAGTCAACGCCACCCTCGAGAGATCGGCGGCTCCGCAACTGCACTTGAGTGGCCTAGTCCAGCAGACTAACGGGGGTTGGCCGGATCGGAGTTGTAAGGGGCGATGAACTCGATCCACGTTTCCAAGTCGACTTCGGTGAGCGACTCGACCAGCTTGATCAGCTCATTCGCTGTCAGATAATCGCTATCAAGCGTTATTCCAGTTGAGCTCTGTTCGTCGTACCGGGTGACGGTCACCGTCGAGTACGGCGATTGAGCCAGAACGTATTGGCCCCGAAGCTCGTAGGTTGGAGGACGCCGTTGTTGGCCTGGCCACGGGGTCCGCTCCAAGACCAACTTGGCCGGAGGAAGGTGTTCGACCGACACACCCAGTTGTTGGCCCTCCTCGTCGATCCACTGTCCGAGCCAACGACGATATCGGAGATCCGGTGCGCCATCGGGGTAGTGAATGTCGGCCATGAGTGTGAGAGACGGGTGACTGCTCACCAGCCGATCGGGTTGGTCAGAGTCGAAGCTAAGGCTCGTGACGAAGTCATGAAAATCGGCAGTGTCTAGCGTCCCCGACGAGATAGCGATAGTGAAACCCTGGCCATAGGCGAATGCGCTGTTGCCGCCACCGGCGTAGTTATCTTCAATGGTGCCGGGCAGCCCGGCAATTTCAATGGGGATCCCATCATCCGGACTTTGCCGGGCTGTCGATTCTGCGCTGGCTGCGGAGTCTGGTGGTGATTCAATCCGGCCGATCTCAACCCGAACGTCGGGAACTGCGACGCTCACAGTCGGGTCGGGCTGCCCGAAGGCCTGCTCTCGAACAAGGGGCGTCTCAGGTCCTGGTGGTTGGTAGGCCTGCTCGAGGGCGTTCCGTTGGGCTCGCTGTTCGGGCGTCCAGGCACCCATGTCGGTGATCCAGACCGGTGTCCAGCCATCGGGAAGCATTAGCCGAGGCAGGTGCGGTTCCTTTGCTGCGGGGCTCGCTTCTACCGCTGCCGCCGCTTTGCTCACCTCGGCCTCAAGGGCGGCGTCACGGTTGACGGGGGCCTGAGCCGCGGCGGCCAGCCAGGTGTCGCTGGGGACCTGATCAATTGTGGCCAAGAAGTCGGCCATATCGATCCCCTCGGTGCTGATCCAGTTGTATACAGACCCGTCGTGCCAACTGAGCGCATACGCCACCTCGTCACCATGCATGATGAACGCAGTGGATCCGGCCACGTTTGTCTCAGTAACCGGCCCGATACTGCTGGCTTGGAAGAGTTCGGCCAACATGTCGGCTCTGTCACCCGGATACCTGACCATGGTGGCGGTCGAACGTAGGGCGGCGACGCCGTCGGTGACTGCGGCCAGCTCCAACTGAACTACCGGAGCTGCCCCGACAGTCCTAGCCCGCTCGCTTCGATGAAGCGGTTCTGCGCCTGGTAGCTCCCAGCCGTCGCCGGTTGGTGTCAGCAGGGAAGCGACCTGCCGTAGCTCTTCCTCAGTGCTGTCGTAACTTTGGAGAGCGAGCGCAGATCCTTCGGTGATCCATGCGAGTGTTAACCGCTGGGGATCCTCTTCGACAAAGGCCGACCTCAAAGGTTGAGTGGCCGCTTCGTAGCCTTCGATCAGAACGAAGACGTGACCGCCGCGCCGCCAACCCCAAGCGTTATCGGCTTCGTGTTCGCCGGCATAGTCTTCAATGCCCAGCACCGGGTCTGACTCGTGGGATTCGATTGGACGCCACGTAGCCGGGTCGGGAAGCAGGGCTGTCTCATTGTCGGCGGCCCTACTTAAGGAGCCCTCATCGTCCTTCTCTCCGTCGGCTGAGCCATCTCCGTCCGGTATGGATACCTCGTTGTTGGTTGCCGGGTTGGTTTGATCGGTCGCGATTCGGCTTACAGTTTCGGAGCGCCACGCTGCGAATGTCCCTAGCAGGACGACTGCGGCCGCGGCCAGGGCCAAGCGACCGCCGCGGTCGACGAACCGGTTCGTCCGCTGTCCGGGCGACGCCGCCCGGCTGCCCCCGCAGTCCGACACCGACCTTGCTTTGCCATCACTAGCCTCGGTGACGGCGTCACGTTCGCCGTGAGCCTTGAATCGGTTGTTCGTCAACGTCTCGGCGTAATCGAATAGAGCGGAAGTCAGCGCGTCGTCGTCCCCCCGCTGCACGCCGTGCTTGCTATCCATTGATCGTCACCTCCATGGCCTGACGTAGCGACTGCATCCCTCGGCTGACATGGGTGCCGACAGTTGAGCGTCCGATACCGAGCGCCTCGGCCGTCTCGGCGTAACTCCACCGGCATCCGTGGATCAGCCAGACAGCCGCTCGCTGGTTGAACGGCAACTGTTGGAGGGCTGGAACCAACGCTGGCTCAATGTCGGGCAACCCGACCTCGATGGGCGGTGGGAGGTATTGATAGTCGTCTGCCGGTAGGCGCGTCGCAGTACGAGTAAGCCCTACCCGATACAAATAGCCAACTGGGTTGTTCATTCGAGTCAGCCGCTGGCGGTTCTCCCAACCCCAGGCCAGTGCCTCGGCCACGGCGTCATCCGCCCCGTCCTCACCCCTAAGGCCGACGAATGCCTTCCAAAGCGGCCGTCGAGCGTCGCTGAGCAGAACCTCTATGGCATCCAAGCTCTGATTCTGGTCGCTACCCACACCCATAGACGCTAGGACAGCAGGTTCGCGCCACATGAGCGAGTAAGAAAACTTGAACATGCTGGTGCCTGTTTGAGACTCCAGTCGCCGGTTCGGCCATCCGATACAGCAGTGATGGGCGATGCAACATCCGAGGCTACAGGCGGTCTTTCGCTTCGATGGACGGCGCACCGCAGGAGCGCGTTCGCTCTTCGTTGGATGGTTCGGTTGGCCCCGGTCGTCGCTGCCACCCTTTTTGTGTTCGTGCTGTTGCA
>JAHDFR010000291.1 GCA_020628065.1 Acidimicrobiales bacterium | reverse complement strand
CTTCATCGGCTTGGTGGGCGATGTCATCGACCACCGAGTACTCCATGTCACGAATGCTGTAGCTGATCTGAACTGCGGTCGCCGAACCACCGGCCGAGCTGTGCTCAAGTTGTCGAATACGAGCCACCTGCCGCTCAACGACGTCGTCCACTTTCAGCATCCGGTCGCCGCGTCGGAGTAGCGTGACGATGTCGATGTGGGCCTGCCATCGGGTGGCAAGTCTGAGGGCCGCCATTAGTCCCTCGGCGGCCACGCTGGTTCCGTCCAAAGGTACAAGAAGTCGTTCGTACATGGATTTGGCCTTCCTGTCGGTCCCGGAGCTTCCGGCTGGTTTCATCGTCGTCGGGTTAACCCCCGCCGCCCCAGAGTCGAAAGTCCCGATGTGGATCTCACAGGCGGAGACAGATGGACCTATGACCCTGTATCGCCGTCAGTCGGGGAGCAATGATCAGAAGGTGTGGTCCTGTCCGCTTGGTGGATCGGCCACGGCAAAGCAGCTATCTTCGCATTCAGACGGTCACGAAAGACTCTTCAAGCCAATGACCGATCTTTGCGGACGACGACCGGGAAGACGGAACGTATGACCGAAGCCAACGAACAGGCCATGAACAGTGATCGTGCTGACGCCGACAAGCCAATCGGTGTGTTGATTCTCGACGACCACGAGATCGTGCGGCGGGGCGTGGCCGATCTCTTGAACTCCCAGGACGACATGACCGTTGTGGCCGAAGCGTCTAACGGTGGGGAAGCCCTGCGGGCCGTTGCTCAACACAGCCCCGACGTTGCCGTACTTGACGTGCGACTCGGTGGTGAGACCGGCATTGAGGTATGTCGTGATATTCGTTCGGCTCACCCAGAGGTCGCCTGTCTGATGTTGACTTCGTTCGCCGACGACCAGGCCGCTGTCGATGCCGCCATGGCCGGCGCCGCCGGGTACGTCTTGAAACAAATTGGCAGCAACGATCTGGTCGAAGCCATCCGAAAAGTAGCCGCCGGGGCACAACTGTTGGATCGAGCGGAGGTGCGGCTCCGGTTGCAGCGGCTCAAAGACAGCGAGACCGGCGCGGTCATGTCCTTGACGGCACAAGAGCAGCGCATCTTTGAGTACTTGGGCGAGGGTATGTCGAACAGGCAGATTGCCGACGAGATGTTCCTGGCCGAGAAGACGGTGAAGAACTACGTGTCGAATCTGTTCACCAAACTTGGCATCTCGCGTCGAACCGAGGCTGCTGCGCTGGCCGCCCGCATCGACGAGCGGGAACGGAATCGCTTCAGTTAAGATTCCTGCCCGGGGCGCTCGGAACCGTTGGGCTCGTCTTCGAACACCGAGGTCAGTGAGAGCGACGACCGAGTGGAGAAGAAGAGGGTGATGGACTCCATTCCGAACATCCGAGAGCCGTCGACCGCCACCGGCGTTCGTCCAGCCGTCATCGCGGCGGATGTTCCTGCGGGCCGTGGGCCTTCACCCTCCGACTCACCTAAGCCGGTGTCGCTGTCATCTACTGGTCGTAGAACTTCGGCCAATGCCCGCTGGCGTGCTTCGGCGATTGAACCCGAAGTGTCAACTTCGATCGACTGCGGCCACAGATCGAAGTTGGCGGCCAGGTAGTCTGCCGTCTCCACCGTTGCGTCGGACGGGTTGAAAACCATGGCTCCTCGTCGTTCGATCCGTTCCTTGGCGATGGCCAGGGAGGTGTGGCACTTCAGTTCGGTGAGTTGTGCTGACTTATCGGAGGCCAGGTTTCGAGCTTCGACCCGGTGCCTCGTCTTTGACCAGGTGGCGTCGAGTACGACGTTCTCACCCCGCTCAAGCAGTTCTCCGGCCTGCTCAACGAGAGCGGTGTAGACCTTGTTGGAGATTTCGGGCCGGTAGAGACCTTCATCGGGTTGGGCGTAGGCGTGGTCGTCGGCCTTCATGCCGCCCATTGCTTTACGTATCTCATCGCTTCGAAGCCAAACTGCTCGCAGTTGCTGAGCAAGTCCTTCGGCTACCGTCGACTTGCCCACTCCGGCCCCGCCACCCACCAGCACGAGACGGACCTGGGCGGCCCGCATGTGCTCCACTGCCAGCTGGTGGTACATCTGAACAGCGAGGGCGGCATCTGAGTTGCCCTGGCTCAGTCGGATGGCCGCCACCTTGGCTCGGATATGAGCCCGGTAGGCGACAAAGAAGTGGGCCAACGTGGACGGGTGGTGCTCATTTGAGAACTCGTCGTAGGCGCTGATGAAGTAGCCGGCCAGCTCTCGACCTGCCAGACGGTGCAGATCCATGGCGAGAAAGGCAACGTCGTTCAAGACGTCCACGATTCGATAGTCGTCCCGAAAGGCGACGCAGTCGATGATCCGGGCACCGTCGTCTAGACAAAAGACGTGTTCTGCTCTGAGATCTCCGTGGCCGTCGATCACCCGCCCGCTTCGTTGCCGGTCGTTGAACAGCTGGTGGCGGCCCGACAGGTAGTCGGTGACCATCTCCCGGAGTTCATCGAAGTGACGTCTATCGATCAGTGCGTTGCCGTCGGGGGCGGTACCGGGCCGGGTGAGGTGAGCCAGGTTGGTGAAGTTGTCATTCCAGTTCGCCTCCAGGGCAGAGGATGACGCCGGGTGAGCCTGCCGACCTCGGATCGGTTCCTGGGCGGCGTGAAAGGCGGCGATGGTTCGCGCCGCCTCTCGGACACACTGACGGATCTGACCGCTCGAGCCGTCACGCTCGAGCAGTGCCGACAACTGCCGGTCGTCCGGCAGGCGGCGCATGATCAGCATGCGGTCTACCACCTGGTCGTTCTCGACAAGGTCGGTGACACCGAGGTAGACATCAGGTGAGATTCGACTGTTGAGGTAGTACTCGGCCTCCATACCGGCCAGGCGATCCTCGGTTGCGGCAAAGGATGCGAAGCTGGTGGTGACGGGTTTGAGGATCTTGTAGACCCTGTTCGGGGTGAAGAACAGTCGAGACAGATGCGTCTCCCGGTAGCCCGGCTCATCGACACAGTTGAGGTCAGTCATGCCGTCATGATGTGACTGGGCAGGTGCGCTCGCCAGGGTCAAAGGTCGGTTATGGAACAACTATTGTGTCGGGTGTGACGCCACCTCCTGAGGCTCGACTGCTGGAGGCCTTGGC
>JAHDFR010000290.1 GCA_020628065.1 Acidimicrobiales bacterium | reverse complement strand
ACCCGAAGGTCGCAGGTTCAAATCCTGCCCCCGCCACCAACACGAAGGCCCGGAAACCCAACTGTTTCCGGGCCTTCGTCGTTCTCGATGCGGGTGCACTCCGCAAGACGATCTCACAGAAATCTCACAACCGATCAAGGATCGCTGTCGCCGAAGCGCAGGCGTTCAATCGAACAGCGTCGGTTCGGACCGAATCGTGTTCGGGGCTGGAGGGGTTGGTGTGGTTGAAGGCGAGGCTGACGTCGGTGGCTTTGGATCGACATCGCGGGCGATGCCAAGGATGAGGAAACCCTGCGGCGCCTGATGCTGGTTGCCGACGAAGAATGCGGGCTTTCGCGATTGTTGAACGAGGCCCATCCACTTGTCCTCGATGCGCCGTAGGTAGTCGTCTGGGTAGGCCTTTCGCCAGGTTCGCCATGCCTCCGAGATCTCCCAGTCGACGATCGATTGGGTGTGGCCCTTGCACCCCGTCGCAATGCAGTCGTAGTGGAACTTGAAGGCGAGGGGGCAGAGCTCGAGGGTGGGTGCGCTAGGGGCGAGAAGGCTCGGTTGGGCGGCGCGGTTCATCTTTGACGCATGCGAAGCGTCGCCTGCGTGGTCTTCGACGATGAACCCGCGAATCGTGCGGGGAACGACGAGGCCGAGCGAAGGTCGGTCCCAGCCTTTCGCCTTGACGAGATCGCACATCGTGTACTGCGGAAGAGCGTTTACGGCCGTTGAGCGTTCCTGCGGGGAGGACGCTTCGCGCACGACGGCGACGGACTCGACGTTCGGCCTGTAGGACTCTGGCCGTTGGTCGTTCTCGTGTTTGGTGATCTCTACGTCGATCACCTGGTACTTCGGGTGGCTTCCATGCCAGAACCACTGCCACCGAACCGGGAAGAGGCGAATCCACTCTGATGTGTCCTGTTCGAGCCGGATACCGGCCACGCACACGGTCTCACCGTGGGTCCTGCCGATTTCGGGCGAGGCCTTCACGACGATCATGACGGTGGCGCGAGATTGCACCGCTCGAACGCCTTACAGCTCGACGAGCTGGAGCTCGGGCGCGTCCCGCAGTGCAGACGCTGAGATGCAAGAGCGGTGGCACTCGGTGTGGTCGCGCTCGTAGCAGAACAGGGCCACGCGCCTCGTCCGGGCGAGTTCGACGATCTCGTCCTTGCTGGGGCTGGCACCGTTCGAGAGATGCCGCTCGTACCGTCGACGAGCTTCGCGGTGCCCCTGTCGGAACGCGTCCCGATTGTCTTTCGGGTTTCCGAGAGCACGCTCGTGGCGATACTCGATACCGGCCTCCTCGAGCGCTGTTGCGAGCGCAGTTTTCGAGAATCCGCGTTTGCGTGAGATGGCATTGAGCCGAACGTCTACGAGTACCTCGACACTGGCGGCTTGAAGCACAGCGACCAGCTCTTCGATCGTCCTGCGTTCGTAGCCAACAGAGAGGAGTTGGCCGTGGGTGGGCTTTGCCATCGTTTCACCCTAGGTGCCGTCTGCTCGTCGAAGCGGAACCACCGGCTCGAATCCGTCGGCGCGACCGTGCGAGGCGTTGAACCGCTCCGCGAGCGCATCGTCGAGCTGAGCGTCGATCGCAGGGAAGAGGTGGCCGTAGGTGCCGAGCGTGACGTTGATCGTTGAATGCCCCATGCGTTCCATGATCGCCCTGGGGTGAGCTCCCTCCGCGATCAGAAAGGCGGCGTAGGTGTGCCGAAGGTCGTGGAAACGCGTGTCCCGGGGAAGACCAGCTCGGATGACTGCGGGCTTGTAGTGACGGGGGTACCAGTTGGAGTGGCGTAGCGGGCCGCCGTCGGGGCCTTCGAACACAAGGTCGTTCTGCTTGCGGCCATCGAGATAGGGCATGAGCAGGTCAGCAATCGGGGCCGGGATGCCGACCGATCGTCGGGAGTACGTCTTTGTCGGTCCTATGTTGAATCGGCCGTTCGCCTCGTCGGCTGACTCGGCAACCTCCACCCGCCGACGAAGAAGGTTGATTCGGGAGACCCGCAGCGCACCGATCTCGCCAGCTCGCAGGCCGGTGTAGGCAGCGAACAATACGAGGAGTGCATAGTCGGGGTAGCCGCCCTCGCGATGAGAAGCCCCACGTTGGAGGGGCGGCGGGTCCTTGATCTCTTCGGCCAGCGCCCAAACCTGGTCCTCGGTGAGGAACACCATTTCCTTCTTCGGTTGGCGGGGGGCCTTGATGTCTTCGACTGGGTTCGTCTTTACGACGCCGTTGCGAACGGCGAGCTTGAAGACGAGACGCATCACGTCTCGGATGTTTCGGACCGTCCCGGCACCCTTGCCATCGTTCGTGAGGCCCGAGAGGTACGCCATCACCTCAGCGTGGTCAATCGACGCCATCGCTCGGTTGCCAAACTCAGGCAAGAGGTGGTTGCGGAGTATCGAGTCGTAGCTCTCCCGCGTCTTGGGCTTGAGGTGGGTGGTTGTCGCGCTCCACTTCTCGGCCCAAACGGCGAAGAGCTGGCGTCCGCGCTGGGGATCGACCCAGTCATGCCGTAGAAGGTCGGCTTCGACCGTTGCGGCGTACCTCTTGGCATCGGTCTTGCGTTTGAAGGTCTTGCTCCGTTGCCGCTTGTCGGGGCCTCGATAGACGACCTCCCATCGGCGGTGCCCAGCTGGTGTTCTTCGCTCACGGATGCTTGCCATCGATCCTCCTGTCGACCGAACGTATGCAGCGGGTGCGACACGAATTCGGGGTCATCGCTGACGCTCAACTCGGCCCTCGTCGACCCAGTCGGTGATGTCCTGTTGGTAGAAGCGAACGAACTTGCCGACCTTGTGGTACGTGACGCGGTTCTCCTCGACGAGCCGCCGGACGAAGCGCTCCTTCACACCGAGGAACTCCGCAACGGCGGGGATGTCGAGCAGGGCACCGCGCTCGTCGTCGGTGTGAAGGGCCGTCATCCGAAGCCCCCGTTGTCCGACGAGCGAGTCGCGATCCCAAGCCAGGTGCTCCAATCGGTCTGGGACTGGCCGGTGATGCAACCGGTGGCTGGCGCCGCAGTTGGCGGGATCGGCGCTTGGCGGAGGATCCCGAGGAGCATTGGCTGCGGACAGACGAGCTGGCCGTAGGCGCGGACCGAGAGGTGGAGATGTGGCCCGGTGGTGTTG
>JAHDFR010000087.1:15893-19356 GCA_020628065.1 Acidimicrobiales bacterium | reverse complement strand
CCGATGTAGGTCAGACCATCGAGGCCTTGGCCTTCAAGCTGACCGCGCAGCGCGGTGACCTGGAATCCGAGAGCAGCGGAGAACACCGCTTCGTTGTTTTCTGAAATGCCGGCGATCTCGTTGACCTGAGCGGAGAAGTCGGTGTCGGCGGCCCACACGTACGTCTGGGTGCTGACTACTTCGCCGCCACCTTCGGTAAAGGCGGCAGCGAAAGCATCCGGGTTAACGCCGGTGTAGGGGATTCCTTCGCCTTCGGTGAACACGATGGCTCGGGTGATGCCCTGATCGAGGGCCCATTGGGCGGCGGCTGACGACATGCCGTTGTCGTCGAAGGTGACGAGGAACGAGTTAATGGACGAGTCGGCCAGCGTCGGCTCGGTCGAGGCGGCGACGAACAGCGGCACCTTGCCGTCGGTTGTCTGCAGGATGGGAAGAGCGAAGTCGGCGAACGGCGGGCCGATGAGGAAGTGGGCGCCCCAATCGAGCAGTTCCTGAGCGGCGAGGGCGGCGTCGCTGCCAACCTCGGCGACGCGGACCTCAACCGGCTGGCCGTTGATACCACCGGAACAATTGATCTTGTCGGCAACGTAGGGGACAAGGTTGGATCCCGGAATGTCGACGAATCCGACGACATCGGAGAAGTCCATGGCCATGCCAACCCGAATGGGGTCTCCTTCAGGGGCCTCGGCACAGTCGGCTAGATCGGCCGCCAGTACGGCGTCGATGTCGAGGCCGGCGCCGTCTCCGGAAGCTTCACCACCCCCACTGTCGGAGGAGCTGTCATCGCTCCCACAGGCTGCGACCAGCAGCGCGAAAACAGCAAGCAACGCTGTCAGACGTTTCATCATCGGTCCTCTCCTAAGGCTGTACCGACTGGCGATCGCCGATGACACACGCACCCCGCGATCCTGAACAACGGCAACTTTATTCGGTACCAAACAAATATTCAACTATCCAAGCTTCTGGTTGCACCGGGGCAGGTTGGACCAGCCGAATCACGGGTCCGTGAGATCGGCAAGAGGACTGCTGCTCATGGGCCAATAGGTCAGGCTGCTCTCCGCCCAAAGTGGACCATCCTGATCCGACGACAGGGCCGAGATCGACTTCTACTGTCGATGTTCATGAGGCAGGCGGCAATGCGGGCGACACTATTTAGGCGGCGTCGGTGACGCAGCGTCCACTCGGTTGCTTCGGTTCCAACTGATGACCTGTTCGTCGCTCCGATGGTTGCGCGCAGTCGTTGCAGCGATGCTGGCCGGATGGATGATCGCCTGGCTGTGGGGCTTAGGCCCCCCTTTGGGGCGGTCTTCGATGCCGTTGGATCTGGCCGTTGTCGGCAACGTTGACTTGGGAGTCGCCGAACAGCCGGGTGGAGGGCAACCCAATCCGCTTGGGCCAGTCCGAAGAGGTCCGGCCGTCAACGTGACCGAGTTGGCGGGCGAGGCGACGGTCAAGGTTCGTAGCCGGACGTGTGGCGGTCTGACCTCGGGTAGCGGCGTTCTGGTTCGCTCGGGAGGCCAGGTGGCGCTAGTGACCAACCATCATGTAGTCCACGGAGCGTCCACTGTTCACATCCAGTCGAATTTGGCCGGGTTGATGGACGAAGTCGCGGTGGATGTTGTGGCCAGCGACGCCAGCCGGGATCTGGCTGTCGGCCTACCGGCCAGTGTGGCAGGTGATGTTGACGTGACCGTCGACCGCTCCCACTCGTGGCCATCAGGCCTCCCGGTACTGGATTTGGCCCCCGGTCCGCCCGAGCGAGGCGCCCGACTGTCGGTGTCCGGGTATCCGGGCGGCGGCGAACTGGCAGTGGTTGACGGCAAGGTGCAAACCTCGGTTCCCGGTGCGGCCTACGGCTTCGACGGATGGATCACCTTGGTTCAAGGTGCCGCAGAGCCCGGCATGTCTGGAGGGCCAATCCTCTCTGAGCGAGGCGCCTTGGTGGCGATTGTGGCTGCGGTCGACGAAACCACTGGTTTGGTGGTCGGGGTGGATGCCCGGGAGATACGAGCATTGCTGGCCGAGACCGCAGGCCACGTTGACCGCAGCCAGCCCGCATCCCCGCTCCGATGCTAGGTTCGAGCAGCGTCTCCGAGCCCATCGCTCGCCTTAATGGTTGTCGAACCATGTCGTTAATTAGGCACTATGGAGTAGCAGCTAAATTGCTTATTTGAGCAAATAGAAGCTGCACGGCAGGGGCAGGTGAGTTAGCATGGATGCATTCGCCGCCCCCCAACCGCCCCCCGACAGGGTCACGTTGTCGACCCCGTTTCGCCGCAGCCTGAAAGCGGTCAATCTGAGTCCTCCGGAACTGCAAGAGGATCGGCCGCCGTACTGAGCGCGCCGGTCCGCCGACCGAGCGGAGCGGCGCCCGTTGCCGGCATGCTGGGACGAGGTCTGGGCAAGGCCTTGTTCCGTCGCCTACCCGACGAGACCCATGGCCAGGGCCTAAGACTACTGTTGGGCGAACACCCGGCTGAATCCCCGACGGTTGAACAGGTCGTCGCCCAGACGGCATTGACTGTCCTGGGCGAATCGTTTGGGCTCACATGCATCGTGGTGGCCAGAGTGGTTGGCGGGTCCAGGTCCCTACATGCTGCATCAATCGGCGATGAACCGGCCCGGTCAGAAGTCTGGTCGTGGGCTCTCCCGAGTTGGACGGAGCAGACGCCTGCGGCATTCGAGCTACATGGTCGCCTTTGGCAGATGCTGAACGACAACGCCGATGGCGTGCTCGGTAGTATCGGGCAACTGCATGATGGCTGGGTGTGGTTGAGCACGTTGAACGCCGCTTCGAGAGAATGCGACGATCGCCTTGGTGCTGTGGCGTTCCGTCACCGCGCCTTCAGCCCTCAGGAGAGCGAAGCCCTCGGGCAATCGTTGGGGGCCTTGGCCTCAGTTCTGTCGGGTGGTTCCGCAGGCGAGGAAGGAGTGCGGGGGGACGTTTTCAACGGGTCGGGCCGTCTCACCGTCAGTGACACCAGCGTTACGGCTGCTGAAGCCTTGGCTGAGACGTCCGCCAAGGTTGCCAGTTGCTTTGAGGCCACTATCCGGGTCGGTCAAACACGTACCGCCACCGGTCGTGGGGAGACTCATGTTGTTGCAGTAGCCCGGGCTGCCGCCAGTGCCCTTCGACCCCAACCGTTAGTGAGATTTGCCGACGATGTGGCCATGGGGGAACGGACTGTGACCGTCGTACTCCTGGAAGCCGGCGAAGAGTCGGCTGCAGGCCCGACGCTGCACCTTGGACTCTCGGTTCGCCCGGCAGGAGACATCAACGGTGGCGCAGCGGCGGTTTTCGAAGCGATGGGCTGGCCGGACGGAGTCGCCCAAGTCCTGTAGTCGACCGGATAGGACAAATCCGGACACGGCTTACCTGGATACGGCATACCCGGATACGGCATACCCGGATACGGCATACCCGGATACGGCATACCCGGATACGGCAAAGCGTTTGACTGGA
>JAHDFR010000087.1:0-15793 GCA_020628065.1 Acidimicrobiales bacterium | reverse complement strand
GGATACGGCATACCCGGATACGGCAAAGCGTTTGACTGGACTGACATACGGCCGACGTAAAACTGTGGTTGCAGTCCGCTCAAGTCACCGCCGTGTATCAGACCGACTTAAAGGATCACCCCGATTTCAGGCCGAAAACGGCTTGAGGGGTGAACCTTCACGCTCGCCCCGGCGCGCTACGCTAAAGCAGTGATCCTGCTACGTCTGATAAAGCGGGTGGCTTCGCTGGGCATCATCATGATTGCCATAGCTGCGGTGGCCTCGACTGCGACCGTGACGGCCGCGCCTCACTTCACCACCTTCGTTTCCTCCCACGAAGGAACAGCCGCCGATCTGGAGTTGGAAGACTTGGCCGTGCGCTCGGCGATGTTCGCTTCGGACGGCACGTTCCTTACCTTCTTGTCGGAAGCTGAAAATCGGGATCCGATCAGTCTTGATGAAGTCCCGCAGCCGGTCATCGATGCCATCTTGGCGGTCGAGGACGCCGACTTCTACGACCACAACGGTGTGAACCTTCGCGGTACGTTCCGCGCCCTGGTGGAGAACATCAACGCCGGCGGCATCGCTCAGGGTGGCTCGACGATCACCCAGCAGTTGGTGAAGCTGTCACTGCTCACCAGCGATCAGAACTTCAATCGCAAAAGCACCGAAGCCTTTTATGCTCTGCGCCTTGAACGGCAGATGACCAAGGATGAGATCCTTGAGCGCTACTTGAACAGCGTGTACTTCGGCTCGGGAGCCTACGGAGTGCAGGCTGCGGCTGAGACCTACTGGGGCTACGAGAACGCCGATGAGTTGGGTTGGGCCGAGGCTTCGCTGCTGGCCGGAATTATTCGAAATCCCACCCAGTTTGACCCGACGCGTTTCCCGACTGAAGCCAAGGCCCGTCGTGACGTTGTGCTCGATCGCCTGGTGGCAACCGGTGACCTCACCGAGGAAGAGGCCGAGACCTACGGCTTTGCGCCGCTGCCGGAAGAGCGTCAGCAACCCTTTGACATCAAGCCGACCGACTACTTCATCCAGCAGGCGTTGTTGACGCTGTTGGAGGAGGACCCCTCCATCCTCGGCGGTGACAAGGCATCCCGTCGAGCTGCCATCTACGGCGGTGGTCTGAAGATCTACACCACCTTCGACCCGGCGGCCCAAGCGGCGGCGCTGGCCACTCGGGAAGAGCACCTTGACGAGTCAACCGGCTACAGCGTCGCCATTGCCACAGTGGATTCCAAGACTGGAGCAGTCAAGGCGTTGGTCGGTGGCCCTGAATTCGAACGGGACAAGTTTAATCTCGCTACTCAAGGCAAGCGGCAACCCGGCTCGTCCATGAAGACCTTCGTTCTGGCCGCCCTCTTTGAGGCCGGCTACACGCCGAATGACATTGTTCGGGCTGATGGGCCGTGCACCTTCCGGACACCTGGCGGCGACGACTACACGGTCGGTGGGTCACTGCGAGGGCGAGGCAGTGTCGCCGCCGTAACCCGCTCATCCAACAACTGCGCTTTTGTTCGTCTCGGCCAGGTGGTCGGCAACGACAAAGTCGTCCAGGCGGCTCGACGTCTCGGCCTGACAACGCTGCGAGACGTGGCTGGTGAGTTCCTGTCACTGCCGTTGGGCACCGAAGAGGTACATCCCATGGAGATGGCCAGCGCTTACGCCGGCATCGCCAACGACGGCAAGTTCAACCGGGCCTGGTATATCGAGCGGATAGAGGACCGCGATGGCAACATCATTTACCAGCACCGACCGGACTGGACGCGAGCCATCTCGCAACAGAGTGCCCGCCTGATCACCCAGATTCTCGAGAGCAACGTTCGGGCAGGTACCGGCAAGCGGGCACAGCTGGCCGATGGCCATGTTGCCGCCGGCAAGACCGGCACCACCAACTCGTTTGAGGACGCCTGGTTTGTCGGCTACACCGACTACTACACCACGGCGGTGTGGTTGGGCGACCCGGATCAGAAGCGCAAGATCGTGCTTCCTGAATGGGGCACCGTGTTCGGCGGTGAACTTCCGGCCACCATCTGGGGCGATTACAACGACTTGATCCACGAGGGCCTGGAGGCCCGAGCCTTTGCCGAGCCTGAGGGCTTCGGCGGAAACCAGTACCTGAAGGTTGAAGGCGAAATTGACTTCTGCCCCGGTGTCGATTTCCAGGCCGAAGGCTTCGCCGGGACGATCGCGTTCGATTCCGACGGCGATGGCCGCACCGACTGCATTGGTGCCAACACGACGACGACCGAGTCGACCACCACCACCATTCCCGACGACTTCAACAACGGTGGAGGCGATGGGAACAACGGTGAGGGCAACGGCAACGGCAACGGGAACGGAAATGGCGGCGGTGACGATGAAGGAGCCCTTGGGCCGACGACAACCGTCCCGTAGTCTGGACTGACACTTCCGGACAGGGGGACACGTGGCTTCACCGGCCTATGAGAAGATTCTCGCCTTGCAGGCACTTGACCTGAGCATCATGCAGCTACGCCACCGGCATGCCAATCATCCAATCCGTGAGGTACTGGATGAGCTGAATGCCGAGCGGCAGCAGCTCGACGTTGTCGGCGCCGAGCTGGGGGAGCGCCACCACGACCTTGAACGGCAACGGAAGCGATTTGAAGATGAGGCCGCCCTCATCAGCGACCGTCGGGCTGATATTGACAAGAAGCTCTATGGCGGCGAAGTGACAGCGTCAAAAGAACTTCTGGCCCTTCAGGACGAGGCGGCATCGCTTAAACAGCAACAAACCGACCTTGAAGACCAAGAACTTGAGCTCATGGAACAACTCGACGAGTTGTCCACGGAGCAGGGTGGCCACGACCAACAGTTGAATGGCCTCCAAGAACGTATCGCATCGTCGCAGGCCGAACTGGACGGACAGCTGTCGGAGATCGACACCGAGATCGCCGAGGTGGAAGGCAACCGAAACGTTGCTGCTGCTGACGCCGACTCGGCGCTTGTCGAACAGTACGAAGCGTTAAGGCCGCTCTACGACGGAGTGACGGTGGCCCGACTTACCAACGGAAGTTGCGACGGCTGCCACATTCAGCTGTCAGCCGTGGCGCTGGACCAGATGATAAAGATGCCCGAGGACACGGTTGTCACCTGCGAAGAGTGTGGCCGGATGCTCGTTCGTTGATTCCGGTTTCCGGTTGTTTCTGGACCAGCCGGCTTCTTGTTCTGCCCCTGACTGAAGGTCTGTTCTAAATGGTGTTGTGGTTCGCCATCGTGTCGGCCGTGATCGTGGCCGAGGTCTTCCAGAGCCCAATGGTCGACTATCGGCTTGTAGCCGTCGGCGCCATGCTTCCTTTGGTCGATCTTGTGCTTTCAGCGGTCGGACTTGGCGCCGTTCTCCACTCGCTGTTGGCCTCGATCGTGATGTTGACCGCCGTCATGGGTTTCACCGTCGGGCGGCGGCTTCTGCGCCGCCGCCTTCTGGGGATTCCGATTGGAATGTTTCTTCATCTGGTGCTCGATGGGTCGTGGGCCGATCAATCCTTGTTCTGGTGGCCGCTGTTCGGGACCGACCTGGGAGAAGTGCCTGAGAGTTCCGGCTTGGTTGTCCGCCTTGTCTTGGAGCTTGTGGCTGTCGGGGTGGCCGTGGTGGCGTACCGACGGTACGGACTCGACCAACCTGAGAATCGAAGCCGGCTTCTACGCCAAGGTCACTTGCAGCGTGGCTATTTGACCGGCGGGTAAGGCCAAGTCCGTGCGGTCGGCGTCGGTAGACTCCGCCCATGGCACTGTTAGTGGTTCGACACGGTCGTACCGAGGCGAACGCATCCGGAAAGCTGCTGGGGCGGGCCGACGTTGAGTTGGATGACGTCGGGCGGGCTCAGGCCCGGGCTATTGGCAAGGTGGTTCCGGCTGGGGCTCGCCTGGTCAGCAGTCCGCTCACCCGGTGCCGTCAGACGGCCGAAGAGATAGCGGGCGTTGACGGTCGCGGTGCGGACGCCGTGACGTCGGACGAACGTTTGGTCGAACTTGACTACGGAGATCTGGACCTGACGCCTCTATCAGAGGTGGCGCCGGATATCTGGGATCGGTGGCGGCGCGACGCCGACTACCGGCCGGCCGGCGGCGAGACGCTCAACGAGCTACACCATCGGGTCACCGACTGTCTTGATGAGTTGGCGGAGGAAGCAGCGAGAGGCGACGTCGTGATCGTTAGCCACGTATCCCCGATCAAGTCGGCCGTGGCCTGGGCGCTTGGCGTCGACATCCTCATTTCGTGGCGCTGTTTCGTTGCCCAAGCGGCGGTGAACCGAATTGGATTCGGGCCGGCCGGGCCCAGCCTGCATCTCTTCAACGGCGTTGACCACCTGGACTAGGTGGTCACCTCGGCTTGGGGCGATCTTTGGTTGCGTTGTCGGGTGAGTCGCTCTGTAGGCGGGATTCTGTTCATGGAGCCGTTGCCGTTCTCCACTCGGTGACCATCCATCTTTGCGGTCCACCCGAGGTGCCGGTTCCCGATGAGAATTCACCAGGAACCGTGGACGGATCACCCGTACACCTCGTTTGACCTTGCTCCGGATGGGGTTTACCTAGCCAAGCGGGTCACCCCACCTGCTGGTGCGCTCTTACCGCACCGTTTCACCCTTACCTGTGGCAGTTGCCTGCCCATCGGCGGTCTATTCTCTGCGGCACTTTCCTTCGGGTCACCCCGACTGGCCGTTAGCCAGCATCCTGTCCTATGGAGTCCCGACCTTCCTCAGTCTTACGACCGCGGTCACCCGAGCGACTCACCCGACGCCTTCAACGTTATCGACCACGTGGGCCTGGTTGGTCGCCGAACGACAATCGGTTGTTTGGCGCGGTCGTCACCGTCGGCGTTGTCGGTGCTCCACGCAGAGCTATGTTGTGTTGTCGTGAGCGACTTCAGTGAACGAGGAGGCTGGCCGTCACTTCTTGGACGGATCACTTCCGGCGAAGAGTTGGGCAGGAACGAAGCCGGTGAGGTGATGACCGAAATCCTCGAAGGCAGATCGACTCCGGTACAGATCGCCGCCCTATTGGCCTCGCTGAAGACCCGTGGCGAGGCGGTACATGAAATGGCCGGCTTCGTCGACGCAATGCTGGCCGCTTCTTTGCCGCTGACTCTTCCGGCTGCGGCCATCGACATCGTTGGCACCGGAGGGTCACCTCATCGGCGGCGCCATGCCCTCAATGTCTCGACCATGGCTTGTTTTGTGGCCTCGGCCGCCGGAGCCGTGGTGTGCAAGCACGGCAACCGGAAGGCTTCATCCACGTCGGGATCCACTGACTTTCTGGAAGCACTTGGAGTGTCGTTTGATCTTGCTCCAACCGAGTTGGAGAAGTGCGTGTCATCCACAGGACTCGGGTTTGCGTTCGCTCGAACCTACCATCCGGCGATGGGCCACGCCGGGCCGGTTCGAGCCGAGATGGGTATTCCCACCGTGTTCAACATGCTCGGACCCATGGCCCACCCTGGCCGCGTCCGCCGCCAACTGATCGGAGTTTCGAGCCAGGAGCGAGCCGAACAGGTGGCAGCGGTGCTCACCGAGCTCACGGTTGACCACGTTTGGGTGGTGGTTGGCGATCAGGGTCTCGATGAGCTGTCAACATCGGGTCCGTCGTCGGTGTGGGAATTGAAGGGCGGAACCGTCAATCAGATGCCGATTGACGGCACCACGTACGGTCTGGCTTCGGCCACAGCCGAGCAGGTCGGAGGTGGTGACGCCACAGAGAACGCCGCCATCTTCGACCGGATCCTGGCCGGTGAGGCCGGACCGCATCGCGACATCATTGTGCTCAACGCTGCCGCCGCCCTGGTCGTGGCCGGTGTCGTTGACTCCGTGGATTCCGGCGTGGCGCTGGCGCAGGCCGTTCTCGACGATGGTCGAGCAGCGGCCAAACTTGTCGAATTGAAGTCATTTGGTAACTAAGACGTGATCCGTCCAACGGTCCGGGACCGTCGGTTGGCAGATGGCCTGGCCGATCCATCTGGCGACGCGCTAGCCTTGACCGTTAGGTTTGAGGCAGAAACCGGGGTTTGCAACCGGTTGGCCACAGAGGCTCCCGGTCCCCGGGTGGCAACTAGCTTACGACGTTCGGCAATATTACGACTATGTTGATGACAACCGGCCAGACCATGGCCAAGGGGAGACCTGCTCAGGTGGGTTTTCCCAAGAGCGACACAACGAGCCGACCAATTCGTGGTCGGGTAATGTCGGTGCAGAGCGGGCTCGGTGGTGGTCACCGACCGGCGGATTGATTCGAAGGACTTGTTTCGACAAGGAGAACGCACGATGGGATCCGAAGCGCTTTTACAGAGAGCCTGTGAGCTTGCTTTTGCCGTCGCACGCGACGATGCCGAGAGCGAACCTCCGGTCGACCCTCCGGGCGACATGCGGAGCTTCCTCTACCTCAATCGTCTGCCCCGACGAGCCATATCCGTAGCCCAGCAAGCCATCGAGAACGACTCCGACTTTCGGGCTCGAGTGGCATCACGTGCCGACGAGGCCGACGTCGGCAGGGCAGGCTTCATTTGGTTGCACCGACCGGCGGGTTGGGCTCCCGAGTTCGATGCGCTGTCACGGGCCGCTGACGAAGAAGTGACCGTTGACGGTCATCAGGCGGCTCAGTCGTTCGCAACGGCGGCGCCGGAGTATGAGGCCGAGTCGGAGTATTTGCAGTCGGCCACGATCAGCCCGATACGAGGGTTGGCCGACGAGACCACAGGCGGATATCAACCTAATCTGCTCGGGACCGATGACGGCATCGTCCACGAGCCCGATTTTCCAGATTTCACTACATCTATGAATGACCTACCCGGCGACGTAGGTGTTGAGGAGGTAGCCGTGCAGTCCCCAGTCGGTGATTCAGAGGCTGACGCAATCGAAAGTGAATTGAGCAGCCTGAGAGGTCTGGTCGATCGACTTGCCGGCGAACGGGAGAACGTTCTGGCCGCCGGGAACGGGGTTTCGGCCAGCGCCGACTCGGTAGCGGAACTTGAAGATGAGTTGGCCACCTTGGCAAGCGAGCACGAGTCGCTCCGCCATGAGTTTTCTATTGTCTCCGATGAGCTGCGTTCCAGTCGTGGTGAGCGTGACGAGGCCCGGCGCCTGCACTCTGAGGCACTTCAGCGACAGGTCGAGCTTGAGCGTGAGCTGTCCGAGCTTCGGGAGTCGCTGGCCGAGACCGAGAACCGGTCATCAGACTTTCAGGCCAGCTTGCTGACGATCGAAGACAAGTACAGCAGACTCAAGGGCCAGACCGACGAGCTGCAGCGGGAGCGCAACGTCACCCAGTCGCAGCTGGACACCATGACGACCGAGCGGAATCAAATCCGTGAGGATCGGCTGTCAATCAAGGCTGAGCGAGACGATCTGGCCGCCCGGCTGGCCGACGTTAACGAGAAAACCGGCGGAGTAGACGTCGAGGAGCTGACCGAGTCGAACCGGTCGTTGACCAGCGAGTTGGACGCCACCAGCCGCGAACTGGCACGGATGATTGCCCAGGTGGAAACCCTGGAGCAACAGCTGCACGAAACGACGTCGACCGCCGATGAGCTGAAAGCCGAGCGGAGCGAAATGTCGTCCCGTCTGGCCGACACCGAGTTGGCGTTGTCAACCACCCAAACCCAACACGAAGCTTTGAAGGGTGACAGCGAGGCGATGGCCGTCGAGCTGGGAACACTTCGGGCTGAGCGTGACAGCCTGCAGAGCCAACTTGGTGAATTGCAGTCCTCCCTGAGTGAGGTCTTGGATGAGCAGGCTGAAGCCCGCCACAAGAACGACGCCGATCGCAAGTCTCTCAACGAACTTCGGGTGGAGCGCGATGTGCTGCAAGCACGGGTCAACGACATCGAGCAGACCCACAAGAGCTATGAGAACCGGATCAACGCGTTGGTTAAGGAGCGCGACGACCTGCTCACCTCGCGCGATGATCTGGTAACAGAACGGGGCCAGCTCCGAGGGGAGGCGGCGGCAGCCGCCACAGCCCGCGAGCAACTAGTTGAGAAGATCGAATCTCTCGAAGGCAAAATGGGCCCCCTCGAGACCGAACTGCAAGCCGAGCGTCGCCAACGCGAAGAGCTGGCCAATCGACTGCTGCAGCTCGACGAGATTGCGGCGACCAACAACGCCGCTACCGAATTGTTGGCCAAGGAACGCGACGATCTGCTTTCGGCCGTAACGGAGCTTCGGGAGGAGCGAGACAACCTCCGCGAAGTGAAGCGCGAGCGCGATCAGCTCAAGGGACGGGCCGAGCGTGCCGAGCAACGGGCCGACCGGGCAGAGTCTCAGCTGGAAGCTGAGACCGAGAAGCGCACCTCGGCCACAACCGAGTTGAACGAAAAGCTCGGGGTCTTGGAGTCCAGTAAGCAGTCGATGGAGACGCTGCTGGCCGACAACGACAGCGAGCTGCTCAAGCTGCGCTCCGATGTTGAAGAACTGAACCGCGAGAACACCAAACTCCGGTTCAATCTTCAAGTGGCCGAGTCCAGTGTGGTGGAGGCCAGCGACGCCGCTGAGCGCGCCCGCCAGGAGTCCGTCGAGTCTCGAGCCAAAATCGCCGAGCTGGAGGCGTCGGTTGCCGCCGTCGGCCGATTCACCGACTCCGGCACCGTCACCGCCGTCGAGGAAGAGGAACCAATCCCTCAGCCGTCTCTCACCGATTTCGTGACTGACGGAGAGGATGACGCCGCGGTAGAAGTCGGAGACGCCGCTCCTTCGATCGCAGAGTTCGCCGAACTGGAAGAGGTGCACGACGCCGATCTGGAGGCGCCGGCAATTGACATTACCGATGAAGATGGTGGTTGGGCCGACGCCCCGAGTCTGATTTCCGGCGATGAGCCACCGAAAGTCGAAGACGATGACTTTGTGTCGCTGACTCCGCTGGCCGAAGCACAGCCAATGGAGTCCGGAGAGACGCCAGAGGTCGTCAGCCTCGATGAGCACCGCGGCGACGGTTACGGTGACAACTACAGTGACGAATACGCCGATGACTCCTGGGCTGGTGGGGACGTCGACCCCACGGTGCAAAAGGAGCGAGACGAGCTGGATGAGATCGGTGATCTCATCTCACAGGCGGCCGCATCATTTGAACAAGACGGAAGCGGGGGCTTCGCCGAGCCGGCAGCCGCCGCTGGTTTCGCCGCCGCCTCCAACGCAGCGCCGCCGAGCCTGCTGGACGGACCCGACGCCCCGCCATCCGACTTTGAACTTTTCGACGAAGCCGACCCGCTCAACGCCAGGAAGAGCGTTGATATTCCCCAGAACATCGTTGACGACGAGCTGGCCGTTGCCCGACACATCGTTTCCTCGCCCGACATCGTGCTCTTGGTCGACGGCGACTCGGTGGCCAGCATGGGATGGCCGTCGCTGCCGGTGGCCGAGCAGAGAGACGCCTTGGTCACCTACCTGGCCGACCTGTCGTCCAGCAGTGGTGCGGCACCCGACGTGGTCTTTGACGGTCGAGTCGGAGAAGACGATGCGCTGCCTGCATCTCAGCGGGCGGTTCGAATCCGACTCAGTACCCCTCCGGTCGATCCGGCAGCTGCTCTAGAAGAACTGTTGGATGCATACCCGGCTCAGTGGCCGCTTGCCCTGGTTACCGATGACGAGGTTTTGGCCTCGATTGCCGGTGAACGTGGAGCCTCGGTTCTCAACAACGGTCAGCTGCTCGATCTGTTCCTCGCCTGAACGTTTGAGCTGGAACTGCTGTCTGCGTCTCGCCTGACGGTAGGAATCAGCGGTGCCGGTGTGCCGGAGCGAATTGCTCCGGCCACTACGCCTGTGCTGTAGGCCAAGTCGTCGATGCAGGCCAGCGTTGCAGCACTGACCAGCTCGCTCCGAGAGCCGGCTGCCAGCTTCGTGATCCGCCTGACGGCGGCTGCCGCCAGGATGAGTCGGGCCGGTGGGGCCATACGGCCGCCACCTGCGGCCAACATGACAAGAGCGGGGGACAACGGCCTTCGGGCGGCGTTCAGGACCCCATCCAGTTGTCCTGAAACTTCCCGGCTCACCAGCGAAGTAGCCTCCGCCCACGGGTCGCCGACTGAAGCCATCAACTTGGCCAAACCACCAGTTCGCCGAAGGGCTAGGCCTGCAGCTACCCAGAGCCACGTAGACGTCCCCATCACGGTCTTGGCCGCCAGAGCCGTCAACACCCACGATGACATCCCAAGCGGCGTCAGGCGCCCACTATGGCGTTTAGAAAGCGGACCGGCCGAGGTTCCGTAGCTGTAGCGTTGCCGGGCGAAGTCGACCAGGTTAGAGCGTGACGGATGGGTGGCCTCCACCGCAGGCTGATACAGGACCAGACCGTGGTCGGACAACCGCCACACGAGGTCGACATCCTCGCCAAACCTGAGGGCCTGGTCGAATCCGTTGATGCGGTGAATGGCCGCCGTGCGACACACAAGGCAGGCGGAAGGCACGTACCCGACCCGGTGGTCACCTGCCACCACACTCGGATCCGCCCCCATATCAAGCGGCGAGGAGGCCTGCTCGTAGCGACCAATGGCGGTGGTGCAGGCGGCGGCCGTGATCCTGGGGGCGGCGGCAACGACGCCACGGTGTCCGGTGAGGGCGGCCAGCAGGGCCAGGCTCCCAGGCTCGATGATGACGCCGGCGTCGATGAATGCCACTAGGGGAGTGCCAACAAGGCGCAGCCCCCGGTTGCGGGCGGCGGCCGGACCGGCGGCAACGCTGGAACGTACGGTCTCAACCCGAGGGCCCTCGGCCGATGTGGTGTCGAACTGTTCACGAACGACCGGTGTCCGGCTGCCGTCGTCGACGATCACGACTTTGGAGACGACACGGTGCGGCGTTTGCAGCAACGAGCTGATGGTGGCTGAAAGCCCGACGTGGTCATCTCGAACAGGGACGACCACAGTCATTTGCGGGTGGTCGCCTGATTCACCCGCAGCGCTTTCACCGGATGGTTCAGCATCGGCCGGCACGTAGTGAGCGTATCCTCCGGCCACTAGACGATGAGCCAGGCTCTGATGCTCATCGAAGGAGGAAACAGCGGTTCCGGCAAACCAGGTGGCAACCAGCTCGGCCCCGGCCACCCCCAACCTCATCACATTTACCGGTTGGTGGGAGATGAGGGTCCGCCCGAAGTTCTTCGTGCGTAATCGGGCGTCAGGAACCAGCTTCATTGGATCGGTCAGGTCAGGTATCTTGCCGGTAAACGGATCAGCGACGATCGTCGAGACTTTCGATCACCGTGTCCAAAATGGCGGCGAGACCGCCGAGCCCGGGCTGCTGTTGCTCTGCGACCTGGCGATCCTGGGCCAGAATCTGGGCCAGCGATCCGGCGTCCAGACCTTGCTGCTGCTTTTGCTTGGAAAGGTAACCCATAACAATGGGGGCCAGAATGGGCAGCAGCTTCATGATCAGATTGAGATTAAGTCCGGACTGCTGAGCCACGTTCTGCTCAACGGCCCCTCGCTGTCCGCCGAGAACATGGCCGAGAATCTTCGCTCCGTCAGCCAATCGGTCGTCACCAAGCAGCGCACCAAGGTTGCCGAGGATCGATCCGCTGTGGTCGTCGAGCGCACCGGCGAGTGCGGTGGCGCCTGCCGGCTGACGCGAGTTGTTGCCCATACCGGCAAGAATGGCCGGGATAGCCATCGCTGCTGCTCGCTGGATGCTGTCCTGGTCGGTGCCGAGCCCTCCGGCCAGCTGAGCGAGACCTTGTGATCCAATTTCGTTGAGAATGCTTGTGGTCAAATCTGACATGCGATGTCGCCTCGGTAGTTGATGGTGGCGGCCTTTTGGTCCACCTGAAATTCTAGTTGCCTGGCAGGCGCCCTGCCCGGATCAAGTTGGGTTGCCGTGCTCGCTGACAGTCTGCAGCTCGATGCCGCCTCGAGGTCTCTGAGTGACCGTGACCCGAACCCACGATGGTTCGGCTGAATGCCTAATCTCCTCGGCGATGGTGGCGGCCAGCGCCTCGGCAAACACACTCCGGTCTCGGAATGACCACAAAAACAGCTTGAGAGACTTGGATTCGACGCACCGATCGGCGGGCACGTACTCGATGACCACGCTCGACAGATCGGGTTGGCCGGTTACCGGGCAAAGTGACGACACTTCTTCGGTGGAAAATCTGACTCGGGAGCAGCCTGCGGGTTTGGGAAAGCACTCAACGTGATCGACCGCCTGGCGGACAGTTGAGCCGAGAATGGTCAGCGAGTCGGTGGGGGAACCTGCGCTGCTACCCGAACCCGCTTCGGAGTCAGCCGGCATCTCATCGTTCACGATGACACCTCGGCGTTCCGAATGGCGTTCCACACCCGCTGACTGGTGAGCGGCATTTCAATGTGGCTGACCCCCAGGTGGGCGACAGCGTCGATGACGGCGCTTTGTACAGCCGGCGTCGAGCCAATGGTGCCGGACTCGCCAATGCCTTTGGCTCCGAGCGGGTTTCTTGGGGTCGGCGTTTCCATGGCCAAGCGATCAAACGACGGAAGCTCGGCAGCCGACACGATGCCGTAGTCCATGAAGTTGGCCGTAATCGGGTTTCCGTCCTCGTCGTAACTGAACTCTTCGAACAGGGCCTGCGCCATGCCTTGGGCGATGCCTCCGTGAACTTGGCCGTCCACCAGAAGGGGGTTGATCATCACCCCGGCATCATCACAGGCGACGTGTCGGATGACAGTGGTCTGACCGGTTTCAATGTCAACCTCAACCACCGAGACATGAGCTCCAAAGGGAAACGTCGGTCCTTCGGGTTTGAAGTCGAACGCCGCGCTCAAGGCCGACTCTCCGCCGGGATCCGAGCCTTCGACGCCGGTGGAGCGGGCCAACTCATCCCAGGAGATTGCCACTGCCGGGGTACCGACGACCGAGAACTGTCCTGTCTCAGGATCGTGGACGATGTCGCCCGGGCTCGCTTCCAACTGCTCGGCGGCCACGTCCTTGGCCTTGGCAACCAACGCCTCGGAGGCGCCCAACATGGCGGATCCGCCGAGCTGGAGTGACTTCGAGCCGCCAGTGCCGCCTCCGCGGGGAACTTCTGCTGTGTCGCCGTGGCGCACTTCGATCTTGTTGAAGTCGATTCCGGTGGCGTCGGCCACCAGCATTGCGAACGTGGTGTGGTGGCCCTGGCCATGAGCCGAGGAGCCGGTGAGAGCAATGGCCGAACCATCAGGCTGAACGGTCACGCTGGCGTACTCCGGGCCACCAATGGGGTTGGTGATCTCCACGTAGACGCTCACACCTATGCCCAGCTGCCGCGACACGCCTGCTTGACGACGCTGCTCCTGCTCGGCTCGAAGCCTGTCGTATCCGGCCTCGTTGAGGGCCATGTCCAGAGCTTCTTCGTAACGGCCGCTGTCCATCTTGGCCCCGGTCTGGGTGTCGAACGGAAACTGCTCGGCTTTGAGAAGATTCTTTCTTCGAACCTCAACCGGGTCCAGACCGGCTTTGACGGCGAAGAGATCGATCATTCGCTCAATGGTGGCGGTTGCCTCCGGTCGGCCGGCTCCTCGATAGGCGGCATAAGGCACCGTGTTGGTCAGTACCGACATGCCGTCGAAGCTCACCGAATCAATGTCGTAAACACCCGAGGTCATCAACTTGGTCAGATGGGGGAGCATGGCTCCGAGGAGCGGATAGGCGCCTGAGTCTTTGATGGTGTTCAGGTGATAGCGGGTCAAGTTGCCTTCGGCTGTTCCGCCCAACTTGGCGGTCATGTATTGGCCGCGCCCGTGGCCCAGACCGACCATGTTCTCGCTGCGGGTTTCCACCCAACGGGTGGGCCTGTTCAGTTGTCGGGCCAATTGGGCGACGACCAGCTCTTCGGGGTACGAACCGTTCTTGGCGCCGAACGATCCACCAACGTCGGGTGTCACCACTCGCACCTGCTCGGCTTCGAGCCCCAAGGCCCCGGCCACCGCTCTTTTGGCGCCGTGGGCGTTTTGGTTTGTCGACCACTCGGTGAGTATGCCGTCCTGCCATTGGGCGGCTGCCGCTCGAGGCTCGATCGGGCAAGCGGCCAGGCGCTGGTTCACCAGTGACAGTTCGACGACCACGTCGCAGTCGTCGAATCCGTCGTCGGTGCCGTGGGCAGGCACCACGGTGGCAACGTTTGTTCCGGCGACCTCGTCGATGATCACACCGTCGAGGGCCGCTTGGCGAGGGTCGAGGACCGGTTCGAGCACGTCGTAGTCGACGAACACCAACTCGGCGGCGTCGACGCCTTGGCCCTGGGTGTCGGTCACAACCACGGCTATTGGCTCGCCGACGTATCGAACTTTGTCACGAGCCAGGATGGGACGGGCCATGTCCTGGTTGAGCATCGGCATCCCCGGCCGAATGTCAGCGATTCCGAGATCACGGTTGGTGAACACCCCGAGGACGCCGGGCATGGCGGCGGCCTCGGCGATATCGATCGAACGAATGTAGGCGTGGGCGTAGTCGGAGCGGACAAAAGTCACCCACAGGGCGCCGGCGGGGGCAAGATCGTCGACAAAGTCTCCGCCAACAGTCAATAACGCAGGGTCTTCAGTTCTCTTGACCCGGGTTCCAAGCAAGCTCATGGCTCAAACGCTACCGAGCATCACCGCCTCTGCCCTCATCAAGCAAGGGTCGAAACAACAGTGGGCTAGAGGCGGCTATCGCTTGGTGGTGAGCGCCACCGGCATGGGTTTTGAGTGGTTGGATGTCGGTTGAGGCAGAAGGGTCGGATTGACCGCCTTGATGGCAACTTCGCCATGTCCACTGACACACTCCGGGTCGGGCCCGTCGAGGGGAAGGCCGGTAAAGAACTTGGCTGCCATACAACCACCCTGACAGGCGTCGTACTGGCCACAGCTGGTACAGGCACCCTCCGATTCCGGTTCCCGAAGTTCTCGGAACAGATCCGAATCCCGCCAGACCGAGGTGAACCCGCCTGCTGACGTGACGTTGCCGGCCTTGAAGTGATCATGCAACACGAACGGGCAGGCGTAGACGTCGCCAACCGGGTCGATGAGGCACACCACCCGTCCAGCGCCGCAAAGGTTGAGCCCCGGTAGGTTCTCTTCTCCCAGCGCGTTTAGATGGAAGAAGGAGTCGCCGGTAAGAACGTCCGGCTTGTCGAGTAGCCATCGGTAGATCTGCTGCTGCTGATCCTGAGTCGGGCGGAGATCATGCCAGCTGTCGGCCCCTCGACCCGATGGCCGTAGCCGGGTGACTCGGAGGATGGCGCCGTAGTGATCGGCCATGGCGGCAAAATCGTCGAGCTGATCGACGTTGTGGCGGGTAACCACAATGCTGATCTTGAACGGACCGAAGTCGGCTGCGGCCAAAGCGTCCATGGCCCGTGTTGCCATGGCGTGCGAACCCGATCCACGGACGGCGTCGTTGGTATCGGCATCGATTCCATCCAGCGAGATCTGGACGTCGAGATAGTCCATCGAAGACAACCTCGCCGCCACCTCCGAGTCGATGCGGGAGCCGTTGGTGGAGAACTTCACGCCCACGTCGTTGGTGGTGGCGTAGTCGATCAGCTGGTAGAAGTCGGGCCGGATGGTCGGCTCACCGCCGCCAATGTTGACGTAGAAGACCTGAAGCGCCCGCATCTCGTCGATCAGATCGATGGCCTGCCGGGTCGAGAGTTCCTTGGGGTCGCGTCGGCCGCTTGAGCTGAGGCAGTGCACGCACGCCAGATTGCAGGCGTAGGTCAGCTCCCAGGTGAGGCAGATTGGCGCCTGGAGGCCGAGTTTGAGTTCGCTGGTCAGCGACATTGGCGGTCCTTCATCTCACTCTCAACATGGGTTCGTCTCATGATGTAACAATGAATTTGGAGGCGAGCGTCGAGCGCCGAGGAAAACGACTTCCAT
>JAHDFR010000289.1 GCA_020628065.1 Acidimicrobiales bacterium | reverse complement strand
GGGCATACAGCAACGACTCCCAGGTGTTGGTGCAGCGCAGCTCGGCTGCCATGTCCACGCCACCGAAGAACAGAGCGTTGATTCGGGTGGAGCAATGAGCGATTTCGTAGGCCGCTTCGAGCGCTTGGTTGGTCTCGATGATGACCTGAAGCTGCGTATCGTGACCCCGCTCGGTAAGCAGATCGTCCAGCCACACCACCTCATCCGGAGTACGCACCTTTGGCATCATCAACACCGGCGGTGGGGTGTCAGTGGCCAACACGGCCGACACGTCAGCCAGGCCAAAAGCCTCCCGCACGCTGTTGATGCGGACCACCCGCTCCACGCCGTCCTCGGCCTGGTCCGAGGCGAACAGTAGCATTGCCCGCTCCCGGGCGACGTCTTTGTCTTTAGGGGCGACGCCGTCCTCCAGTTCGACACAGACAATGTCGGTTCCGGTGGCCAGCGCCTTGGGGAACATGTCGGGGTTGAGGCCAGGGGCGAAGATAAAGGTACGCCGGGGGCGAATCTTGTCGGCCGATGATGTACTTGGGGTTGATGTACCAAAGGTTGATGTCATAGCTCTTGAAGCACTCGTGGGTTTGAGGTGAACGGACAGATTGTGATGGGTAGCCGACCAAGCTCAGCGGCAAGCCTGAATCCAGTCAAGGTCGAACCGGAACGGACCGTCTTGACCGTCGGCCAGGATGATGCCGATCTCGACAGCAGCTGCGGGATCGAATGGATCGACGACGACCGGTCGGCCGAAGATTGAGGCGTCCAGCGCCGTCAGGTCAACCGACACCTCCTCCCAGTCGGATCCGCCGATAGCCGGAATCGGACCCTGATGTGCAACCCGTCGATCTCGCCCGGCAGCGGCGTCGGCGGCCGTCAGCTCGTAGGCTCGTCCGTCGGTCCGAATCCGAAAGACCAATTCGCTGGCGTCGCCCAGCGGCTCGTCCAGATCGAGACGGGCCGACGAGAAGCCTCCTCCGTCGGTCACGATTTCGCCGGTGATGGTCAGGGTCGAATCACCGAGCTCAGCTTGAGCACTCGATTGACCGCCCATCACCCCGTCGTTGACGATCCGCCATCGAGCCAGTTCGGCCTCATCCTCGAGATCGGCCACCGTTCTGCACGCTGACTCGACCGACGTAGAAGACGTGGATTCAACCGTCGCCGCCGTTGTCGGCGTGGTCTCCGTTGCCGAAGCCGCGGTTGCCGTAGACGCCGTCGCCGACGATGAGGACGTAGGTTGCTCGGAAGCAGTCGCTGCCTCCTCCCCGGCCGCCAGCCCTGGGTTGTCGACCTCACCCGAACTGCAAGCGCCGGCGACCAGCAACAGAAACACCGAAACGTGAGCTGCGAGCAACAAGCGGTTGGTCAAGCCAGCTGCCTTCCTTCGGCTTCAAGTTTGCGGTGCAGAACCTGGCGTACCCGTAGCCCGGCGCCGTCGGCGGCCAGGCCCACTTCGGGCGCTTCGGCCTGACGTGGGTCGTGAGCCAGTTGGGCCTGCATCCGCTCCAGCAGGTGTTTGTCCTCGTCGAAGGCCTCCACCACATTGCGTCGTGAGGTTTCGATTGCGTCAGCAGGGACGTCGGCGATGTCAAACGCCGCTCCCCAATAGTAATGGGTGCGGCCCCGCAGGCCGGGGGTGACAATGTGGCAGCCCCGCATCAGGAACTCCGAACGGGCACCCGGTTCGGGCTCGGGGTCTGTAACGTGCCAGTCGGAGAACGACACCGCCAGCGACGGCATGGTACCGACCTGGCTGCGGGCCACCGGTTTGGTTTCGCTGAACCCCATGGCGTGGCAGAACAACGGGCTGAGCGGGGCGGGATCGAAATCCTGGCGGTAGGTGATGACATCACCGTCGATCGACGACTTGGGGATGGTGTCCCAGTCGTTCTGGCGGAACGTCTTAGCGTGCAGATGAGGAATGTGGGTGAGATCCAACACGTTCTCTCGAATCAGCACCCAGTTGCAGGCCACGTCGTAGTAGCCCAGAACTACCGACCAGTCAGGGTTGGCGGTGTAGCCCAGGTCGACCGGCGGCTCGTGGTTCTCGACCTCGTCGGGATCTCCCATCCAGATCCACACGAACGCTCCGCTCTCTCGTAGCGGGTATCCGCTTATGTGGGCGTCCGGCGGAATGTTGTTCTGGGTCGGCACCAGGGTGCATCGACCGTCGGGACCGAAGCGCATGCCGTGGTAGGGGCAGACGATCTGGTCGCCGTCGACTCGCCCCTCGGACAGCGGGGCCCAGCGATGAGGGCATCGGTCATCGAGAGCAACCGGCCTGCCGTCGTCGGTCCGGTACATGACAACCGGCATCTCCAGGATCCAGCGGGCCATGGGGGTGGTGGCGATTTCATCGGCCCGGGCCGCCACCCACCACATGTTGCGTGGGTAGTTGTCCCCCAGAAAGCCGTTGGTGATTCGTTGGCGCATGATTCCGCTCCTTGCATTGCGCCCGCTCTTATGACCGGACTTGCTCGTTGAGCGCAGCCGCCAGGGCGGCCGCCTCTTCGGGTGCCATGTTGTAGGTGTGGTCGTCGTCGGGAAAGCGCCCGGCGGCTACGTCGGCCACGAACTCCTTCATCGCGTTGGTGGCCACCTCGTTGATGTTGCCGTAGCGCTTGGCGAACTTGGGTTTAAAGGTGTCGAAGGCGCCGATCAGGTCGTAGCCGTTCAACAGTTGGCAGGTGCCGGCTGATCCGGCGCCGATGGAGAACGTGAAGATGGACACCGCTTCATCAACTGCTTTGCCCACCTCGTAGGGCACAGCCTCGATCTCCATCCCGATGGCGCCTGACTCTTCGATGGCCCTGGCGTGGTCGATGATCTCCAGGGCGCCCTCAGCTGTTCGCCCCTGGGTTTTGAAGCCACCCATGCGGTGGACCTGATGGGGTATCAACCCGACGTGGCCCATGATGGGGACGCCAGCGTCAGCCACCGCTTTCAAGATGTCGAACTTCTCCCGGCCGCCCTGCAATTTGATGGCGTCGGTGCCGGACTCCTTCATGATCCGCAGGGCGTTGACCACAGCGATCTCTTCGGTGGCATAGGAGCCGTACGGCATAGCGGTGATGCAAAACGTGTCGGGCGCGCCCCGGCGCACCGCCCGGGTGTGGTGGATCATCTGGTCGACG
>JAHDFR010000086.1 GCA_020628065.1 Acidimicrobiales bacterium | reverse complement strand
ACTTCGTCGTAGAGCCGCTTGAGGTTCGTCTGCAAGTAGTGGATCACGCCGACTGATCCGATGGCGTGGACTCCCGCAATGACAATCACTAAACGGTCATCATCGAACTTCAGCCGACCGAGATAGCCGATGTCGACTGGCTCCGGCTGTACGTCGTCCATCGGTGACTCGAATCGAGTTCCGACCTGGCGGTCTTGAAGGAGCCAACGATCTTGCTCAGCATCTTTGACCCAGGCCAGCGCCGGGTCTGATTCGTACAGCTCCTGCATCATCGTTGACGACTTGGGGCCGCATATAGCGATGAGGTCGGCACCTGAAGGCCGCCAGGGTGAGTCGGGGAGAATGCCGGAGTGTTCGACGTGGAAGGCAAGTCCGCTGAGGACGTCGGTGAGCTGGTCACGAGCTGCGAGGTCTTCGGCTGCGATCAGCGGGTGATCACGGTCGTCGATGTGCCGGAAGGGTACGCCCAGCTCGATAGGGCCGACTCCGAAGAAGGCTCGCTCGATGGCCGGCCCGGAAGTTCTGATCTGGCTGACCCGTCCCCTGGTGAGCCCAACCTGGCGGGCGATCTCGGCGTATGAAGTGCCTGGCTCCGTAGCCGGCTGGACCTAAAGCATCTCACTGTCAAAAGTCTCAGAGCCTTCATGGATACCTACGGTCAAGATCTCGGATTCACTCTCACGCAAGTTTCGCTGAGAGCCGGTCACGATCCTGCCGTAGCAGCCCGACACTACGTAGGTCGAGTCAACCAAACGGATATTGAGATCGTCGATGGCCTGTCGCAGCTGCTTCAAACAGCTGATTTCTGGTAGCTGTGCACTTCAAAGACAGTAGACGTTCACAATCGTGATGAGGGTTTTCCCGTCGTTGGTTGGTACCGAGCGCCGAAGCTTCACTACGAGGTCGTCCGCCTGATCGACGACCAGTGCCGCCCCGCCTTTTGTGAACGTCGCTCGGTGATCGTAGGAGGCACGTTCGCGTTCCTTGCGCAGGTCGGGAAAGCCGTTCGCAATGTCAAGGATGTCGGTTGACCGCCTGCAGAGAAGTAGCTCCGGGGCGATCTGCTTGGTGTTTCCCGCTGAGAGGTCCTCGAAAGCGGAGGTGAGCGCTTCGTGGGTGTACCGTCTCCGAAGATTGAGACACTCTGCCTCCCTGGCATCACAGTTGCCGAGAGCCCGACGGGCGGCATGGAGGGTCACCTCATGCAGAAGCGCATAATAGGCGTCAATGACGGCCCCTCTCAGGCTTACATCCGCTGGTCGTCCTGGAGATGTGCCGAGTGATGTCCGCGCCCGGTCTAGTAGCCCATCGGGCTCAATCACGCGACGTTTGCCGTTTCGGTTCTTGCTAGCTGGACGCGCACAGGAATTGTGCATGGTGCGTCGTGTGCAACATCAGCCAACCTGCGTCGAAATTCCTGGTACTTGGTCAGCTCCCAGCCGGTCTCTTCCTCGAGGGTGAGTCCAACGTTGAACCACTCGTCGACAATTACGTCGTAGTCGTCAGCTATCTCGTCGTGAATTACTTGGTAGCTAATGATCGGCGCTCCATCTCGGATCGCCTCCTCAATAACAGCCTCAAGTTGGCGGCGGCAGTCATCGACGGGGTCCATGCTGTCCATTGTAAGTGACACGATCTAGCTGCGCTAGGGCATGTTTCGAGCTCGTGTAACGACAGGCAACCGGCGAAATTCTGGTTTTCCCTGGTTTCAGGCGATGGTGCGGCGGGTGCGGGTGGGCGAAACCAGCTGAATCTAGCTGAGCCCGGAAGGAGGTTCGAACTCCTGACCACGCTTTACAAGACAGCTAGCAGGGTGCGGAAAATCGGCCGGTAGGGCCGTGTGGGTGGCTGGGCGTGGTTCGAGGGGCCGGGTCTGGTTGACGCCGGGCTGTCTCCGGAACGCTGTGATGGCTTGGCGTTTGGTCCCTCGGGCTCTGGCCCGAGTGACCGGTTAGGCTGTCGCTGTGTCGAGGGCGCAGATTCTGATGATGTTGTAGACAGCGGCTTCGATCTTGAACCAGGCCCGGTTGCGGGCTTGGCCGATGTAGCGGAGCTTGCGGCCAACACCTACAGTCTTGATCCAACCGAAGGGTTCCTCGACGCGTTTGCGGACCCGCTGGGAGGTCTCGTAGCCGTCGTGTCGGGTGGTACGGGCATCGATCGCCGAGCGCCGGTTCGACGTGTTCTGCGCGACGTGTGGCGTGAACCCCAACTCGCGGACGTCGGCGACGAAGTCTTTGGTGTCGTAGCTCTTGTCGCCAGCGATGGTCCGGCGCCGCCCCGACGCTGGTAGTCGCCCCAACATGTCGATGGCACAGTCCCGTTCGGCGTAACCGGTGGCTTGGGTCAACTCGGCGTCGACGATCAACCCGTGACGGTTCTCCATCAACAGATGCCCCATATAGGACAACTCCGCGGCGGCAGCGTTGGATTTGCGGAACAGCAACGCCTCGGGATCAGTCGTGGATGTATGGGTCTTGTTCGACCGCTTCTGACCCTTGAAGTCGACCTCGGCGTTGCGACCCTTGAACCCGTCCCCATCGTCACTGTCACCGTCGCTGGGCTCGTTGGGTTTGAAGCTTTTGTTCGACGCCCACGCCTGCAACAAGGTCCCATCCACACTGAAGTGATCAGAGGACATGTAGCGGCGCAGCTTCGCCTGGGTCACGACCGCAGCGAAGAATCGATCCGCGATCTCGTGGTCGAGCAGGCGCTGGCGATTCTTGGTGAACGTCGTCGGATCGAAGGCGCAGTCATCGATCGCCAGATCCAGAAACCATTTGAACAACATGTCGTAGTTGAGACGCTCGCAGAACGCCCGCTCGGAACGGATCGAGTACATCGCCATCAACACCGTGGCCGTCAACAGTGTCTCTGGCGGAACCGACCGCCTACCCGACGACGCGTACATCGCCTCGAACTCATCATCAAGGCCGGCCAGCACCTCGTCCACCACGACCCGGACACGGCGGATCGGATGATCTGCTGGAATCAGATCCTCGGTCGACAACGACGACAACATCGATAACTGACGATCAGGAATTCCGCGCATCCCCCCATTCTTTTCGATTCCCGACCAGAACACGAGCACCAACCAGAAGAAATTCAGCACCCTGCTAGGGCCAGTCCAACGGATCTTAGATCGGCTAGAGCAGTGCGGTTTCGGGTCCAGCGAGTCCAGCGAATGGGGCGGAATCTGAAAAGTAGCTTGAGTTTCCTGGGCGGATTCCTGGGGTCCCGCGGTCTGCAAGTCTTCAGAACGGACAGGCTTCTGTGCGTTCGTCGTCATCTCCAAACTGAACGTCGACGTCGGCCCCCTGTCGACACTCGATGGGCAAGAGGGCGACTCCTTCTTTCATGGTTGCTTGGACCACATCGCCCGCATGGCGAATCTTGACCATGTCCAAGCCGCTATCATCTGTGACCAAGACCCACGTCCTGGACACGAAGAGGCTCCGGCCCATTATTGGTGCGCCGCACTCTCCATCCGTCTCTTGGCCTGACCCGGAAGTGGCTATCACGAAGAGGCAGGAGCGGCGGTCGCCGTCTGCTGATGACTCAAACCTGACTACGTCGTACTCGAGACCTCCATCGCGCATTTCTAGAACGAGATGGAAGTCTCGAGCCGGTTCGTAAGCCTCGATTGGTAGTGCGGACTCGCTGTAGTCGCCGTCGAGCTCTAGAAATTGAAGCTCGCGGTCGACAGCCCAGCCGTCATTCAGCATGGCGCAGGCCGCGGTGACCGCCGCCATCGCCATGAGCAGGAGGGGCGCAACTGTCAGCCTAGAGTCCGTCATCGAATCTTACCTTTCTTGTCGTTTGCAGGCTTGGTTGATCACCCTAGGATCGAGGGCTGGAACGTATACCAGATCATCGTTCTCCGAGAACTTGACTTTTGCTTGCCTTGGAATGTTCCGAATGAATTCGTCGTTCATCCTGTAAGCGTTCGGTGTGGTAACCGGATCACCGTTGCACTTTCTTACGATGTTGCCTTCTAGGTCGATAACGGGAACATCACCGAGCGGGCCGGATCAGTCGGTGAGGCCCTGGTCGAGAATCCGTACATCTTTACAGACAGCCTCGATGGTTCTGAGCCTTGGCATCCGGACGCAATCACCCGGTACTTCGGCCGACTCCGTAGCCGGCTGGACCTGAAGCATCTCACGGTAAAGAGTCTCAGAGCTTCATCGATACCTACGGCCAGGACCTCGGATTCACTCTGACTCAAGTAGCACTCCGCGCCGGTCACGACCCGTCGGTCGCAGCCCGCCACTATGTGCGTCAAGTCGAGGAGACGGACCGCCGCATTGCCGAATCCCTTGCAGCATTGCTTCAATTCAATCCACGTCGTTGATAGCGCCTTGGAGGCGTTCGATCTGCTGCTGCCCCCAGGATTCAGGCCACGTGGGATTTTTGTTCTTGCTCCACTTGACGGATGTCATCCGATCCGGGTCGAGCCCGGTTATCGAACTGCCGACAGTAGAGAAGTCGGAGTTGCTGATGTCCGTCTCATCCCATACTGAAAGATAAAAGCTGCACCTGCCGTCGAGATAGTCCCAGTGTTTGTCAAGGTCAGGATCTTCTGCTCCGGCAGGCATTTCACAAGGTAGGTCGTCGGAGAATCTGACACCGGAAACCACAGCGCGGGTGAAGTCTGTCTCCTCAAAGTCCGACCGGTAGATCTTGTCGTACTTGCCAATGGTCGCATCGGTGAAGTCTGAGCGCCGGAATTCGCCTTGGATGATCACGTTGTGGGCAAGACTCGCTTCGATGAATTCGGCGTCCGAAGCTATTACACGGACCAGCTTGCAGCGCGATACGTGCGCGGAGCGCATTGATGCGTGATATAGGTTCGTGTCGAACATCTGAGATTCATGGAAGTGGGCGCGCTCGAGGTTGGCGGTCGAAAGGTCGGTTCTGGTGAGTTGGGTGTCATCAAATGTTGCACCGATCAGGGTTGCGCCTGAGAGGTTTGCGTCTGTTAGATCGCAACCTGTGAAGTCGGCATCAGTGAGATTGCGCCCAGCGAGTGTTATGTTCCTCAGGTCCTGGCCAGCGAGGATGATCCCGGTAAGGTCCCGCGTGACAGCCAGTTGAACGGCAAGCATCTGGCGCCGCTGCTCCGAAGCGATTTCCTGATCGTGAGCGTCTCGCTCGGCGTCGCGCCGTTGTTCTACAAGTAGCAGGACGACACCGACTCCTGCGGAAGCGACGAGAGCACCACCGATTTCGCGCAGCGCGTCCCAGTCTGAGTCTGAGCTATCCGACCGCCCATCAAGTAGCTCCGCCCCAAATGCTGCGAGCAAGCCGATGACCACGGTAGCGAGGACTACGACCCAAGGATGGGCGGCCGCCCAGCCAGCGGCCCGCTGTACCGGAGCGCTGGAGTGAATCGAGATCTGCTTTTGCGCCACTATTCTGGTTTTTTCCTGGTTTTCGTGGGTAATGCGGCGGGTGCGGGTGGACGAAACCCGCGTGATTCTGCTGAGCCCGGAAGGAGGTTCGAACTCCTGACCTACGCTTTACAAGAGCGTTGCTCTACCAACTGAGCTATCCGGGCGGGATACCCAGAGTTTACCGATTGCCAAAGTTGACGGTGCCTCATCCGCTACATTGACTTCGTAGGCCGCCGGATTCGCTAACCGCCCCAGTGCACAACGGGTCGGTGGCCCCTCAGCGAACGTGTCGCTGCTCGATCACGAGGGAGTGACGTCATATGACCGACACTTTGACGGAACCACAGCAGCAGGCGGAGGACGACCAGGAGGAGCGCCGCGCCCGCTACGGCGGCACCGACCTGTTTCGTGGCGTTCTCGTTCTGGTTATCGCCGCCGCCGTGGGTATTCTGCTGGTTGGCCAAACCCCGTCCAGCCCTCGGTTCCTGATTGATGGTGAAGAAGAGGCGGCCGAGGACGTCGCCGACTCGACCGATGATCTCGACACACCGTCAGCCGATTTCACCGACCCGTTGGACGACGCCGGCGCTGATTCCGTCGACGGCGACGGTTCTCTCGGTGCCGGATCGGCCATGGTCGACGAAGAGGAGGCGGGAGTCGATTCGGCCGACATCCTGTCCGACCTCACTGAAGACGAAGCCGACTCCGATTCGCCTGGAGCGTCCGTCAACCCGGTCGGCAGCGAAGAAACCGACACCGACACCGACACAACCGACAGCGCTGCCAGCACGGCCACCGGCGACGGCACGGATGACGCCACTGATGATGTCATGGAGGACACCGCCGGAAGACGGCCGGCCGAAGTGACTGTTATTGTCCTGAACCACACGACACGCAAAGGTATTGCCGGTGCCGAGTCGGACAAGTTGGACGACGCCGGCTACGTCACTCTTCCGGCAGCCAACGCCATGACATCGTCCGGGTCCGGTATCTACTACGCCGAGGGCTATCAGGATGAGGCCGAGACGATGGCAACCACCTTGGGCCTGACGACCACCGGACTGGTTCGGTCGCTGTCGGATCCGACGGCACCAACCGTGGCTTCGGATGTCGACCTGTCGACGGCCAACATCGTCGTCGTTCTCGGCAAGGACGGTTTCCTGCCCGCCGGATAACGGTCGGAGCAGCAAACATCGATGGTTGCCGGCGAGCTCGGTCGGTAGTCACAGCAGTTCGTCAGGAATAGGTCGCCTCGACACCGCAGCGATAGCGTGGGCTCCTATGCCCAGCAAACGGTCGGTGCTCCTGGCCTTCGACAAGTTCCGGGGGTCGGCTGACAACGGGCAGTTGACCGCCGCCGCTACCGCTGCCGCCGAGCGTCTCGGCTGGGATGTGAAGTCCGTTGCGTTAGCCGACGGGGGTGAAGGCTCGCTTGACGCCCTCGGCGGAGCCAACCGCACCGCCGAAGTAACCGACCCGCTTGGCCGAACCGTTGAAGCCGGGTGGCGCCTGGAAGGCCGCACGGCGTTCATTGAAATGTCGGCTGCTTCCGGTCTGGCTCTGGTTGGTGGAGCGGAGCGCAACCAACCGATGGAAGCCTCGACGGTTGGCACTGGCCAACTCATCAGCAAAGCCATCGAGGTTGGTGCCCGCGACATTTACGTGTTTCTTGGTGGCTCGGCCACCACCGATGGTGGTCTGGGAGCCTTGAGAGCGATGCCCCCACCGGCTCGGCTGAAAGAAATCAACCTGGTTGTGGCCTGTGATGTTGAGACGCTGTTTGTCGATGCCGCCGCCGAGTTCGGCCCGCAGAAGGGCGCTTCGGCCGCCCAAGTCAAGATGCTGTCCCGTCGCCTTGAGCGACTGCAACAGATCTACTTCGATGACTACGGCGTCGATCTGCGGGACATGGCTGGCGGTGGCGCCGCCGGGGGGTTGGCCGGTGGTTTGATGGCGGTCGGTGCCGACACGGTGGCCGGATTTGAGTTGCTGGCTGACCACGTCGGCCTTGATGAACTGCTACCGGAAGTCGACCTTTGCATCACCGGTGAAGGCAAGCTCGACACCACGTCATTCAAAGGCAAAGTGGTCGGCGGCGTCCACCGCTGGGCCGGCGAACTCGATGTGCCAACGGTGGCTATTGTCGGCGTGGTGGGCGATGGGGTCGAAGTGCCGAACGGTCTGCAGGTGCGGTCCTTGACCGATGAGTACGGTTCTGAAGCGGCTTTCGCTGACACGCTGCGACTGGTTGAGGAACTCGCCGAGTTGGTGCTGTCAAAGGCCGAGGCGGGCTGACCACGGCAGGCTCAGACTTGACCGCGGCGAAGTAGGTAGCGGCCGACCCAGGCCATCAGCACAAGAGCGACGGCGAAGAAGATTAGTTGGATGATCAACAGGGCGACCCGGTTGATCAGGCCGTCCAGAAAGTTGCCGGCCAGTAGGCCGATCACGATAAAGGCCACACCCACCAGCGTCAGGCTGGGAGCGGGAACCCACCTGGGGACAAGCCGCCGTTTACCCATGATGCAAGTCTAGCCGGGTGGCGGTTGTCACTGGGATGGCCCTAACGACCCACCGCACCGATCGGCTCAGAGAATCGTTGGACCCACCGGGGGAGGCCAATGCGACTCATTGTCACCGTTGACGCTTGCCGGTGCCCGGGGGCACCCGATTGAAGAGTACAGGGCGGCGTATATCGCGGGAACCTGAGCGGCCGGCAACTGGAGGGATACTTCGGATGCCGGCCGCTTGCTGATTTCCGTATACCCGGTCGGTGGCAATTAGCACTCTCATCGCTAGAGTGCTAATTCTTCAAGCCCAACCGACCCCGGAGGTCACGCCGAAGATGGCGAAACAAATCTCGTTTGACAGTGCTGCCCGTCAGAAACTCGAAAGCGGCATGAACATCCTGGCCGACGCCGTGCGTGTCACCCTCGGCCCCAAAGGTCGCAACGTCGTACTTGACAAAAAGTGGGGCGCCCCCACCATCACCAATGACGGTGTCTCCATCGCCAAAGAAATCGATCTCGAAGATCCACTGGAGAAAATCGGGGCCGAACTGGTCAAAGAGGTGGCCAAGAAGACCGACGACGTCGCCGGTGATGGCACCACCACCGCCACCGTGCTGGCCCATGCCATGGTCACTGAAGGTTTGAAGAACGTGGCCGCCGGCGCCAACCCGATGAGCCTCAAGCGAGGTATCGAAGCCGGAGCGGCCGCTGCCGTTGAGGCCATCTCCGCCAGCGCGGTTGAGGTCGACGACAAGGAACAGATCGCCCAGGTGGCCGCCATCTCAGCCAACGACCCCACCATCGGAAGCCTCATCGCCGACGCCATCGACAAAGTGGGTAAGGACGGTGTGGTAACCGTCGACGAGTCAAACACCTTCGGAATGGAACTGGAGTTCACCGAGGGCATGCGGTTCGACAAAGGCTACATTTCGCCCTACTTCGCCACCGACACCGATCGTATGGAAGCTAATCTCGACGAGCCGTACATCCTGTTCGTCTCCTCGAAGATTTCAGCTATCCGTGATCTTGTGCCTGTTCTGGAATCGGTGATGCAGACCGGAAAGCCCCTGCTGATCATCGCTGAAGACGTCGAAGGTGAAGCCCTGGCCACACTGGTGGTAAACCGGATCCGCGGCACCGTCAACGTCGCAGCCGTCAAAGCTCCCGGTTTCGGCGACCGTCGCAAGGCCATGCTGCAGGACATGGCCATCCTCACCGGTGGTCAGGTCATCTCCGAAGAGGTCGGCCTCAAGCTGGAAGGCGTATCGCTTGATCTGCTGGGCCAGGCCAAGAAGGTCACCATCACCAAGGACGAGACCACCATCGTCGACGGTTCCGGTGACAGGGCCGACGTGGAAGGCCGTATCTCCCAGATCCGAGCCGAGATCGACAACACCGACTCCGACTACGACCGGGAGAAGCTGCAGGAGCGCCTGGCCAAGCTGGCCGGCGGTGTGGCCGTGCTCAAGGTCGGCGCTGCCACCGAAGTGGAGCTCAAAGAGAAGAAGCATCGCATCGAAGACGCCGTTAGCACCACCAAGGCCGCCATCGAAGAAGGCGTGGTTTGCGGCGGCGGGGTGACCCTGCTGCGTGCTCAGCCCGCCGTCGAGGCCGCAGCCGACGCCCTTTCCGGCGATGAAGCCACTGGTGCCCGCATCGTGGCCCGAGCCCTTCAGGCGCCGCTCACCCAGATTGCGGTGAACGCCGGTGAAGAGGGTGGCGTGGTCGTCGACCGTGTCCGTCACATGGAAGGCTGGGACGGCTATAACGCTGCTACCGGCGAGTTCGGTGACCTGCGGGCCGCCGGTGTCGTCGATGCGGCCAAGGTCACTCGTTCCGGTGTGCAGAACGCATCGTCGATCGCTGCGCTCTTCCTTACTACCGAAGCCGTGATCACCGACGCAGTCGACTCCGGCGAGTAGCGATGACAGTCATCTGATCAGAAGTCTTAGGTTTCAACCGCTCTTGGAGTGGGTACAGATAACCGGGTAAGGCCCATTTGGGTCGCCGATGAACATCAAGTGCCCACAACAAGAGAGGAACTGACATGAGTCGTAAACTCGAAACCATTGACGATGTCCGAGACGCGCTCGGGGCTGTTCGCACTGCCATGCTGACGACGGTCGACGAGCGGGGTACGCTCTCGGCTCGGCCACTCACCGTTCAAGAAATCACATCAACGGGTGATATCTGGTTTCTGGTCGACGGGAACGCCGACTGGGTGCGACCGTCGGATGGAGCAGGGGTCAACGTGGCCATGGCGGCCGAGGACTCGGTGTGGGTGTCCTTTGCCGGCACGGTCGCCCTCGACTGGAGTTCGGATCGGGTCGACGCCTTGACGGGCCCGTCCAGCGAATTGTTCATCGACGATGAGATGAACCCGGTTGCCCTGCGGGTGCGAACCGAAACCATCGAGTGGTGGTCATCAGTGTCGAGCACTCGGGTGCTGTTCGAAGTGGTAAAGGCCGCACTTACCAATCAGGAGCCCAACATCGGATCATCGGGCACCATCGCCAGCTGATGCCGCGTGCTAGCGCGACGGCCGACAACGAGCGGCGGCCATTCGATAGAACACCGGTCTGGCTTCAAGTCCTCGCCGCCTGGTCGTGGCGCCTGCTTGTCGTGGGCGCAGCCACGGTCGTGTTGGCGATGTCGGTCATGCGTCTTCGTGTCGTAGTTGTCCCAGTTCTGATAGCTGTTATGGTCGGGGCAGTCGCTGCGCCGTGGGTGAACCGTCTTCGCCAGGTTGGAATACCGCGGCTCGGCGCTACCTGGATTGTCCTCCTGGCTGGCGGGGCCATCGTTTTTGCCACGCTCACCGTTGCAATCTCAGGGATAACCGAGGAGTTGGCGAGCGATTCCGTTCGATGGTCCGACGTTAGAGCGGACGTGCGCGGGTGGCTGAGCGCCGATCCGCTGAATCTCTCGTCGGCAACTGTCGACAGCTTGGAGACGGACGCCCGGAAGGCGATCGCCGGGGGTGTTTCGTCTTTCGGATCAAACAGTGCGTTACTTCCGCTCGAAATCCTCAGTGGCATGTTCTTGACGATCGCGCTCACGTTCTTCTTCATCAAGGACGGGCCTGAAATGTGGTCATGGCTGATGACTAGGGTTCACCGGTCACGCCGATCGGCCATCGACGAGGCTGGCCGGCAGGCAGCTGTGACGCTGGGAGCCTATTTGCGGGCCGTGACTTTGACGGGCTTCATCAACGGGGCTGCCATCGGGCTCGCAATGTGGGTGGTAGGAGTGCCGTTGGCGATTCCGCTAGCCATAATCACGTTCTTCGCCGCTTTCCTTCCGGTCGTCGGTGCAACCGTCGCCGGAGTATTGGCCGCTGTAGTGGCGCTGGTCGCCAGCGGACCCACTGACGCCGCCACCCTATTGGTGGTGACACTTGTGGTGCAGCGGATTGAGGGTGACGTGATAATGCCGCTGGTCATGAGAAAGCAGGTCTTTCTACACCCGGTCGTCGTACTGGCGGCGATCACCGCCGGGGGTGCGCTGGCAGGGATCGTCGGGGCCTTTATAGCGGTTCCGCTGGCGGCCATGGCCAGCGCCGTCGCAGCCGTAATCGGTAAACATCGCCAACAACAAACCGCCGACAGTCAGGGTGTGGCGACGGACGTCGGTTGACGTTCGGTGGCCCCCTCTAGACAGTTAGGAACCAAGGATGACATCACACCCGCTGCTGGAAACGGCCCGCCAGAGCCTGCTGGACGGAGCCCATCACCTGGGCCTGAGCCTGCACGACACCGAGCGACTATTGAACCCGGCAAGGCTGGTGGAGGTTTCGCTGGCGGTCTCGATTGGTGGAAAGAGTCGGCTGCTGCAGGCGTGGCGTTGTCAGCACTCGTTGAAGCGTGGGCCGGCCAAGGGAGGGGTACGTTACTCCCCATCGGTCAGTCGTGACGAGGTGGTCGGTCTGGCCACGATCATGACTCTCAAGACAGCCTTGGCCGATCTGCCGTTCGGGGGAGGAAAAGGGGGTGTCAAGGTCGCAGTCCACGACTTGGACCAAGACGATCGACTTGCGGTTGCCGAAGCCTTGGCTGCCGGCCTCGGCGAGGTGATCGGACCCGACGTTGATGTCATAGGTCCGGACGTCGGGACCGGACCGCAAGACATGGATGCCTTTGTTTCGGCATGGCAGAAGGCGACTGGTAGCGATTCGATCGCCGCAGCAACCGGTAAGTCACCCGAGCGAGGCGGGATAGATCTGCGTGATGGAGCCACCGCCAAAGGCTGCAGAGAATCCATACGAATGGCGCGAGAGCGCCTGGACATTGGTTCCGAAACTGGGGTGGCCATCCAGGGCTTCGGGTCGGTGGGCCGGGAGCTGGCCCGGCTGCTGGTTGACGACGGACACACCATCGTGGCCGTGTCCGACTCTTCGGGTGGCATTTCAAGCGACGATGGGCTTGATCTGGATGAGCTGATCGAAGTCAAAGAGGAAACGGGCTCAGTAGTTGATGCCACCGGAGAAAAAGTGAGCTCAGTCGATGTGCTGGCCCACGGTGCGGCCACGATCGCCGTTCCGGCCGCCCTGCAGAGCGTGGTTGACATCGATCTCGCCGAGCGAATGAGCGCTGCCCTGGTAGTCGAGGCGGCCAACGCTCCGCTGGACGTCGGGGGCATGCGTCGGCTGGCCGCCAAGGGCACAGCGGTTGTCCCTGATACCGCCGCCAACGCCGGCGGTGTCATAGGTTCGTTCCTGGAATGGCGACTGAACGTCGAGCCGGGGTCTGGCGAGCCCGAAATCGACGAGCTGACAGCCCGAGTGCAAGACGCCAACCGTGCCATGTGGGAACGATCCGAAGCCGATGAGGTGGACTTGCGAACAGCGGCCAGTGCCGTAGCCCTTGAGCGGGTCTTGTGACGCTGCGGGTCACAACCGGTGTGGCGACATCCACCACGTAGGTCGTGACGTTGGTCGAGAGGCTGTATTCTCCAGTTGATGCGGCGATCCAGCGATCAACTGATTGTCGGGCCGCTCGTACGTCGAGGCAGCAGTGACGGTTCCGGTGTCTCGATTTGGGTGGAGACCTCTCAACCGGGTCAGGTCACGGCGAGTGATGTGGCCACCTCCACGTTCACCATCGCCGGGCGTCACTACGCTGTTGTCGAGGTCGATGAGGACAAAATCAATCCCCGGTACACGGTTGAGCTCAACGGCCGGTCAGTGTGGCCGCAAACCGCCGAGCCACCGAATCTCCGCCGTTGGTCGACCGGCGAGGCCTATGTCATCAGTGGAGGCTCATGTCGACAGCAGGCGCCTTTGGAGGCCGACCTCGCTGGGAGGGTGGGCCGCGTAACGTTCGGCGCGCTCGGGCGCTCAAAGTCGTTACGTCGTCCGTCTCACCGGTTGGAGACCGAATCAACGCAGACACCGGTTACCGACGAACTCGGGGTGGACGCCCTCGGAGCGTTGGCCGCCGAGGTCATCCGGGGCGAACGGAACGCACCTCATTTACTGCTCCTGACCGGCGACCAGGTTTACGCCGATGAGCAGCACTCCTCGGTCGAAAGATGGCTGCGGCGGCGGCGGGGTGGCCCTCCCCGTGCCGGGTACCCGGAGGTGTCGAGCTTCGAGGAGTACGCGTGGTTGTACGAAAAGACCTGGTCTCACCCGCTGATCAGGTGGATCTTGTCCAGCATCCCGACGCTCATGATTTTCGACGATCACGACGTGATCGACGACTGGAACATTTCGGACACCTGGGTGGCGGCCATGAACCAGGAGCCGTGGTGGCATGACAGAGTGACGTCTGCGCTGATGGCTTACTGGGTGTATCAACATCTTGGGAACATGTCAGCCGAGTCCCGCCAGTCCGACGATCTCTTCGCCGCCGTTCGGGCTGAAGCCGATGGCGCCGGCGTTCTGCGCGAGCACGTCCGTTCAAGTCTGAGCCCAGACTCTTCCGGCGCAGCCATGTCATGGTCCTTTACGGCTCGATGCGGGCCCGTCGACGTCGCCGTTCTTGACGCTCGACAGGGCAGGGTGCTTGATCCCGGTAGTCGCTCCATTTTGTCCGACAACGACTGGCAATGGTTGTCCGCGTTTCTGGTCGATCGAGATCGCCGCCGCCCTCTCTTGGCCGTGTCGTCGGTTCCGTGGGCGCTGCCACACGGTGTCGATTTACTGGAGCGTTGGATCAGCGGCCTGGTCCGGACGTCGCCACGCCCATCAGTCCGGCGAACGGCGGAGCGGATACGGCGTGCCATCGACCTTGAGCATTGGCCGGCATTCGCCGATTCGTATCAACGCTTGGCTGATCTCCTCAAGGAACAGACCGCAGAGTCGGGGGTCCCGCCGGTTGTACTGTCGGGCGACGTCCACTTCGCCTACGTTTCCGAGTACGAGACATCGCAGGGATCAAAAATTTTGCAGCTCGTGTCATCACCGCTGCGCCAAGGCGACCGAACCCACGAGCAGACAGCCCGGGCCGCAGCCTTGACCGGTTGGTTTACGTCGATAATGGGCGTTCTTGCCCGCCGTTCGAACTCGGGTTTGCCGACACTTTCATCCCAGTTGCTTACCGAGGTGTGGACCGCCAACAACATCGCCACGTTGCGTTACGGGGATGATGGGTCGACGCTTGCCATCAGTCTCGACCGTTCGTATCTGGCCGATGGCGAGCTGGGCCTCGACTCGCTGGCCTCCCTCCGGTATCCACCGGCGAGGCATCGCTAAAGAACTTAGTCGGTCCTTGTTTCAGATGGGCCTTCACCGGGTACCTATCGAACATGTCGGTGGTGTCGAAGCGAGATGTGCAACGTAAACAGCGAGCTGACCGCCCGAACGTCGAACGTTCGGGCGGCGAGAATGATGCAGCCGAAGCGATCAGTGAGCTTGTGGCACGCGCCTCGTGGATTCAGTCTGTAATTCGACTGGGATGGCTGGCCAAGGCCGCTGTATACGCCGCTATGGGCTGGGCCGCCGTCAACGTCGCCCTGGACAGGCCGTCGGACGCCGACCCTGAGTACAGCGGCCTGGTCGAAATGTTGTCCGACCGTCCCATCACAAGAGTCCTACTTGGAGTGGTCGCCGTCGGGCTTGTCTTCTACATCATCTTTCGAGTGCTCAGTGTCGGCCTGATCGATTCGTGGGACGTTGAGGGCTGGGTCTACAGGGTGGCCTACAGCTTCAGTGCCTTGACCTACACACTGCTGGCCTGGACCGCTGGATCGGCTACGTTCCTCGGTACCTCGCCGGGAGAATCGGATCGAGTGGAGGAAATCAGTTTGGCCCTGCTGGGCTCGGGCTTGGGGCGTATCGCCGTGGGTCTTGGTGGCGCCTCGACAGTGCTCATCGCCGCGTACTTCGTGGTGAAAGCGGTGACCCGCAAGTTCGAAGAGCACGTTCACTTTGTCGGGGCGCTGCGCCGAGCCATCTCGGCTTCAGGATCTGCGGGCTGGATTGGGAGGGGATTGATTGTCGGTTGGGTTGGTGCGTTCATCCTCTGGGCGGCCGTAGACGCTGACCCTGGAGATGTTCGGGGAATGCAGAGTTCAACCCAGCGCATATCGGAGTCACCGGGCGGCGCCTGGCTCGTCGGTATTACCGGCGCAGCGCTGCTGTCCTACTCCCTCTATTGCGTTCTGACGTCGTCCCGTCGACGAATTGCCTGGAAGAACAATCCTGACCTTACGACTGGAGACGTCGCATGATTGTCGCTGTTTGGAATCCCGAAAGCGGCAGCGCCCCCGGACGAGACGACTTGCAGGCGTCGCTGGGTGAAGGCGTTCGCCTCATCGAAACCACCGAGGATGACCCCGGTCCCGGACAGGCGGCGGCAGCCCGGGACGAAGGCGCAACCACCGTGGTCGCCTGCGGAGGTGACGGAACAGTGAGAGCCTGTGTCTCATCTCTGGTGGGGTCCGAAACCAGACTCGATATTGTTCCGCTCGGAACCGGTAACCTGCTGGCCGCAAGTCTTGGAATCCCTGCCGGCCTCGACGACGCCGGGCGCGCCGGGCACCGCCCGGTAAGACGCATCGACGTGGCCATAGCCAACGGTGAACCGTTCGTGGTCATGGGCGGCTCAGGATTCGATGCTCACATGATCGATGACACCGGCGGAGAAGCCAAGCGTCGCTTCGGGATTCTGGCGTATGTGGCGAGCGCCATGCGGAATCTTCGAAACGGTATGGCTATCACCAACGTCGTAGTGGACGGAGAGCAGTTTTTCTTCGGTCGCACGTCGATGGTTCTGGTCGGCAACCACGGCACCGTCAGCGGCGGGTTGACCGTCTTCCCCGATGCCGACCCGACTGACGGGCGTTTGGACGTTGCGGTGTTGAGTGCCGACTCGATCCGGGAGTGGGCACTCGTCTTTTGGCGGCTGGCCTCAGGTCAAGCGCAAGACACCGCTCATGTTCGGCGAGCAGCGGGTGCGAAAGTCGAGGTCATGACCGCCAAGCCACGACCCTATGAAATCGACGGTGAAGCACGCCCGCCCACCAATCGGGTGGTGTTTACCGTAAAGCCAAATGCCTTGAATGTGCACTACGAACCTGAGGAGGCCACCAACCATGCCTACGCTGGCTGAAATTCACGAACAGCTTCGAGTGGAGTCCGTCGACGGCGCCGTAAACCTGGCCGGCTACGATGCCGGCGCCACGCCGTTCGTCGACTCGAAATCGGACGCCAAGTCCGAGCTGAAGGCCATGAAGGACACCATCTTCGACGCCCATGAGCTGCTCTTCGCCATGGAGGAGTCATCGGTTCTTCTGCTCCTTCAGGGCCTTGACTGCTCCGGCAAGAATGGCACGATCAAACATGTCGTCATCAACATGAACCCTGCCGGGGTCCGAACCTCGTCGTACAAAGCCCCAACTGAAGAAGAACTGGAACATCACTTCCTCTGGCGGTACAAAAACAACCTTCCCTCACCGGGCCAGTTCGGTGTGTTCGACCGGTCGTACTACGAGGATGCGATCGTACCGTCGGTCAATGGCAAGTTGGATGCTTCACAAATAGACGAACGGATCGGTGAGATCAACCAGTTCGAGCGCGAGTTGGCCGACAACGGCACGGTTTTGATCAAATGCATGCTCCACATTTCCTACGATGAGCAGCGATACCGATTTCTCCGTCGTTTGCGTCGAGACGATAAGCGTTGGAAGTTCGACGTGTCCGACATCGAGACCAGACGTCGCTGGGACGACTACATCGCCGCCTACAGCGATGTACTGGGCCGTACTACGAGCGACGAAGCGCCCTGGTTCGTTGTGCCGGCCGACCACAAGTGGTACCGGAACTGGATAATCGCTCATTTGATCGTTGAGACGCTTGACTCCATGGGCCTGGCGTACCCTCAGCCGCCTTTTGACGTCGAGGATCTCCGTCGGCAGCTTGAACCACCGAAGTAGCGGCCAAATGTTTGCGCCCGCCATCGCCAACCGGAGTAATCCAGCGCCATGACCACATCCCCATCTTTTAAGCAGCCGCCCCCCGAACCGTCCTTCGCCGGGGGCTTCCTAACAAAGACATTCCGGCCTCGCCGTGGCTACGCCGACCATCCACTCAAAACTTGGCCTTACACCTGGCGCAGCCTGCGTCTCTTTGCCGCCGCCTTCGTGATCATGACGATCGTTTGGACGGCCGTCGGGCTGGCTGTGACAACGTTTTGGGAGCCTTCCGACCTGGGTCAAGCCGAGCAGGAGCTGTCACTATGGTTGGAGGCGAATCGCTCCGACAATTTGAATATCGTCGCCAGATTGGCATCGGTGCCATCTGACACGTGGGTGAAGGTCGGCCTCATCGCAGTGCTTGCAGCCGTGTTCCCACTGGTGTTTCGACGTTGGCATGATTGGGCGTTCCTACTCGGCGCCTTGGTGCTCGAAGTGTGCGTGTACGGGGCATCGAGCACTCTGGTGGGCCGCGAGCGGCCGCCGGTCGAGCGCCTGACGTCCGCCCCCACTCAGAGCTTTCCTTCCGGTCACATGGCCGCTGCGGTCACGTTCTACATCGGACTGGCGATGGTGGTTTGGTGGAACACAGATAAGACGAAATGGAGAGTGCTTGCCGCTGTGGGTGGGCTCATTATTCCAGTCGGGATGTTCATGTCCCGGCTCTACCTGGGCATGCACTACGTCACCGACATGATCGGCGGTATCGCCCTGGGCGCCGCGTCGCTTGTGGTGGCTCTTAACATCGCGAAGGACGGCTTGGAGGAAACACTGGCTGCAAAAAAGACGCCCGTCGAGCGGCAGGTCGTGAGTCTGGATACCGAATCGTCAGACCGGCCCGTGTCTCCGCAGAAACTCGGCGATCAGGTTCGAGGATCGTGAATCAGCTGGCGGCCGTCGAGCACCTGCTGCCCAACCTTAAGCGCCTCGGTATCGCCACGGCACTGGTGGCGGTCGGCTTGTCGGTGTTTGGGAGAGCCCTCGGTCTGCTTGTGTTCAAACCCGGAGGTTCATCCTTCGACACTCTCGTAAGACCGATCTTTCTTGTCTTGTTCGTCGTTGCCGCCTTGGTGGCGTTCCGATGGCAGGCAGCGGGCGGTGTCTTAGCCGCGCTGGCCGCATCCGGCGTTTTGGCGTTCGCCGCGAATCAGCTACGGCTCGGGTCCGCCCTGATGGTTGTCGCCGCGTTTGCCGTGCCGGCCGTAATCTGGGTGGTCATCGATCTGATCGAGCTGCCGACACGCCAGGCGACGATCAGTTTGGTGGCGGCGCTGATTGCAGCGGCGGTGGGGTACGGCGCCGGATACTACGCCTACGAGCGGTTGTGGGGTCCAACCCATCCCGAATCAACGGCGCCGGTTCTTCCACCAAGTGAACTTGAGTGGGTGTGGACCGGCGCCGTGAATACGGATCGGGCCACTGTTAAAGCCAAAATCTCAGCCGCCCGCCCGGCTGGTGTCGGGCCACCGGAACTCGATCTACTTCTGACGGGCACGCCTTTGCCAGACTCGACGACGTCGGTGCCGGCCACGTCGTTTGAGAACGACGTGGTTACCTTCGAGCTGGTCGGTCTCGATCCTGACACCACGTACCACTACTCGGTAAGTGTCGACGGTGCGGTCGACACTGTTCGGTCTGGACGATTCCGAACGTTCCCCGACGGTCCGGCGTCGTTCACCATCGCCATCGGCGCATGCGCCCGCGTCGGATCGAACGGCCGAGTCTTCGATGCCATCGACGAGCTTGACCCGCTGCTGTACATGGTGACCGGGGACTTTCACTACGGTGACAACGATGTCGATGACATTGACGAGTACCGAGACGTCATGGACCTGGCCCTCACCCAGCCCGGGCAGGCACGGCTCTACCGAAACCGTCCAATTGCCTACGTGTGGGACGATCACGACTACGGGGCCAATGATTCCGACGGACAGTCGGCGTCTCGCTCTGCGGCCATGCGCAGCTACCGCCAGTACGTACCGCACTACAACCTGGCCGGGCCTTCCTCGGCCATCTACCAGGCGTTTACCGTTGGCCGCGTCCGCTTCGTCATGACTGATGCCCGTTCGGCCCGGGATCCAAAGACGGAAAGCGACGATCGGGACAAGTCGATGTTGGGTGACCAACAACTGAGGTGGTTGAAAGACGAGCTGCTTGAAGCGTCAATGTCGCACGAACTTGTGGTCTGGGTGAACCCCGTACCGTGGGTGGCCGAGGG
>JAHDFR010000085.1:10224-19680 GCA_020628065.1 Acidimicrobiales bacterium | reverse complement strand
GGCGCACCCGGAAGCAGCGGTACTTCGCCTTGTCGGATGAAAGTGAACGAGTCCCGGTCGGCAACATACAACAACCAAACGAATCCGACCCCCAGCGGCATTGACACCACAACAGCCAGCGCAGTCACCCAGGCCGACTGAGCGGCCAGCAACCGGCGACGTAATGCAGGCGACGCTCCTACCGCCACGGCGATAGTGGTTCCGGCGTCGGACTCGACCGCCACCAATCCAGAGGCGACCCGGCCAATGACCAGAATCAAGCCGCCGGCCATCAACAGCCCGATCATTTGGGCGGCAACATTCTGAGCCCAGGGATTAACGATCATCTCCATCTGCACGGCGCCCGACGACATCATCCACGACCGCTCCGACGTCGTGAACCCGTCGGCGGATTGAATCAACCATCCGGAGGTCTCCGCCGATGCGGCAAAACCTTCGGGAACGTGGTCCGGGTTGATGAGCGCAGCCACCCCGGCGCCAAATGCGCCGGGAATGTCAACCCGAAACGTCTCAAGTCTCACGTGGTCGCTTCGGCTGCGCATCGTGACGTTCAGTGCCTTGTCGGCGCTCCACCCGACACCGGACGTCACCAGTAGCGTCCCCGGTCGATTCAGGGCGTCGACGGCTTCTGCATCCAACTGCAGCAGATCAATCAACGCCGGGGTGGCCGCTACCACAGCGTGGTCAGGCCACAGGCGGTCGCGCCACGGAAACGAGACGCTGACGACTCCGCCCTCGCCGTCGGTGATAACAGACACCGCCGCCGAGTGGTCAACGTCGACTGCTGCCGCAACCTGACGCAGACTCTGCTCGTCAACTGATTCCACTGCATCACCGACACCAGACAGCAGCGGTGTACCGTCGGCCACCAGAGCGAAGGTGGCATCCGGCCGGGGTGTCATCCGGCCGAGGTTGAACAGCGTCAATACGATCACCGCTGTCATGGCGATGACGGCCATACTCCCAACCAACACCACCGACCGTAAACGGTTGCGGGTGACCTGGCGCAATCCGAGACGCAGGCCCAGCGGCAGTCCACCACCTCGACGTTCCAACCAACCGAAGGAGCGGTAGGCGAAGGCCATGGCTGCGCCAACCAACGCCAACAACGAGACGGTTGAAGCTACTGCACCAATAACCCCTCCCGAAGCGTCGAGGGCGACCAGGAGCAACACACCGCTGGTCACCAGCAGCCCAAGACCGATCCAGCCGGAACCGGCGATCGGCCGACGGGGCGGCGAGGCGGCGGCCACCGCCACATGCGGATCCTGCCGGGCAGCCCGGCGAGCCGGCAACCAGGCGGCCAACACCGCAGCCAGTATTGCCGGGCCCACCGGTAACAACAGGTCCCAAGGGCTGATGTGCATCTCAAAGCCGTGTGCAACCTCGCTGGCTGACCACGGCCTGGCCATGCCGGCGAGGGGATTCACGCCCATGACCACCGCCCCACCAGCGACCAGTGCGCCGAGCGCAGCGCCAGAGAGACCGAGTAGGGCGGCCTCAACCAGCATCATTGACTGCACTTGAGACGGGCTGGCCCCCATGGCCGTCAGCCGTCCGATCTCGGACATCCGTCGACGGCCTCGCACGGCGAACGCCGCCGACGCCAGTAACGCCGCCTCGACCAGCAAGGCGGACGACACCAAGACTCCCGCCTGCTCCGGACGCTCCCCGGGGTTGATCAGACCGTCGGGTCGCCGAACGCCGTTGAGCCGTTCCAGTTCAGCGCCGTCCACCGTCCGATAGCTGCCCAACTCACTGTTAGCGCCGGAGGAATCGAATCCGGCGGCGGCCAGCGTCTCCTCCACCTCCGTTGGCGACAGTCCGGACACACCAATAGACAGTCCTACCCTGGGATATCGGGTGCTGTAGTTGACCGCTGGACTCTGCGCTTCAAGTGAAGGTGCCACCACCAAGTCGATTGCAGCCGGTGGAAGATACATCGACTCGGTGAACTGATCGGTAACCACTGGGGTGACCGTTCCAACCACCGTGGCCGGTTCCAGCTTGAGCGGCGACCGGTCAACGAAGCTGTCGCCAACCTTCAACCCCAACCGGTCGGCCAGTCGATCGTCCATGGCCACCTCGCCTGAGGTCAACGGCAGCCGGCCGTCGATGCGGTGGAACATGGAGCGGGCCAGGTCGCCGTTCCAGTCCGCCACCTTGGCCCGCCCTTGCGCGAAGTACTCGACCGAACCTCCGGCCCAGCTGGCCTCATTCACCATCGACCACAGGCCGACCACCTCGGCTTCGCTGCCCTCAAGAGCGACAATGGCCGACGCCGCTTCGGATACCACGACGCCCCCGTCGTCGAACTTCCGAGCACCAACCGGTGTACCCAGGTTTCCCGTTGGAACATGAGCGAACCGAAGAATCACCTCAGCGTTGCCAACCCCGGCCAGCTGAGCGGCCGGCACCTCTTGGTCGCTGATGGTCCGCTGAGCCACCGACCACCAAACACCGAGCGCCACCGGCAGAGCAATCAACACCACAACCAACCAGTTGGCCCGCAGCTGACGTCGAAGTCCTCGCAGGGCTAGACGAAGAGCCGTACGGAAGCTGATCAGATGTCGCACTACATGTCGCATTACATGTCGCATTACGGAGTGTTCCCGGTCAACAACTCGGCCGGGTTGACCGGCGCCACCGAACGACTGGTGACTTGATCGACTGAACCGTCGGCCAGACGGACGACCCGATCGGCGTAAGCGGCCAGTTGGTTGTCGTGGGTGGCAACAATCACGGTCGCACCGTCAGCTGCCAACGATGCCAACAGGTCATACACCGTGCGGGCAGTCATCTCATCCAGGGCAGCGGTTGGTTCGTCGGCCAGGATCAGACGACGCTGACCCTCAGCGGGAGCAATCACCGCCCGAGCAATCGCTACTCGCTGCCGTTGACCACCGGACATTTCGTGAGGGAAACGGTCGGCCAGCTCTTCAACACCAACAGTTCTCAGCGCATGTCCGGCCCATCGCCGGGCGACGGCCGGTTTCACGCCGTCCAGCTCAGCAGGGAGCGACACGTTCTCGCCGGCGGTCAAGTCATCGATCAGGTTCAGGTTCTGGAAGACGTAGCCGACTTGGCGGCGCCTGACTTCGGCCAGTTCGCCACGTGACGCTCCGTTCAGTGAACGTTCATTGATCACGACATCCCCCGACGTTGCCGTCTCCAGACCACCGGCCAGGTTGATGAGAGTGGACTTGCCCGATCCGCTCCGACCGGTGATGGCCACCATCTCCCCCGGCGCAACCGTCAGGTCGACCTCACGAAGAGCTCGAACCACCTCGCCGATGCCGTCATCGTAGGTTTTGGATACATTCCGCAGCTCAAGTACAGCAGTCATCATCACACCTCATTCAGCACACCTCATTCATCAACCTCGCTACTACGCCTGCTGGCCCAACGACCTGCCTGGTTCGGTCCCGGCCCGGCCCTGCGATCCAGGCGATGGATCGTCGAACCGTGATCGCTCAACCATTGCCTCCTCGGCCACATCGAGCCATTGCAACTCGGCGTTGGTCACCATGATCAGACGCTCCAGATGCAGCCGGTCGGCAACCGACGAAGCCGACGACCGGGCCGTGGTCGTCAACTGAAGCAGGCTCATGGCCGCCGAACGTTGAACGGCGATGACGTCACGAGTCGGGGCAGCGCCGGTGGCTGCCGCCATTAGCACTTTCATGATCACTTCATCGCGGGTCGAAGTCGACCGCTCTACCGCCTCACCCAACCACTCGTCGAGTTCAGCCCGACCGGCGATCGTGATCTCGTACAGCGGTCGGCCCTCACCGTCTTCGCCCAGGCCGGTAATGACACCGTCTCGCTCCATCCGGCCGAGGGTGTTGTAGACCTGGCCGATGTTGAGCACCCATGCCGTGCCGGTTGCGTCTTCGAACTCGCTCTTGAGCTGATAGCCGTACTTTGAATCAGCTACGAGTAGCGAGAGGAGGGCCTGTCGAATCATGCATTCCCAGTATGCATACTCAGAATGTATGAGTCAAGTCGCCAAGGCCTGCGTCAATCCTTATCCCGGGTGTATTCGATGACACGGGCCATCGGGGCGTCACCGGCCTTGGCCACGCTGCCGGCATCAAACGGGGGTTGCGGGTCGTACTCAATCCACAGCTGCATGGCTCGGGCGGCGTCGGCATCAACCAGTAATTCCGACAATCGCAGTGCCATGTCGATACCGGACGACACGCCAGCCGCCGTAATGATGCGCTGGTCGAGATGCTCCACCACCCGCTTTTCGGTAGGAACAGCGCCCAGCTTGGCCAGAGCCTCATAGGCACCCCAGTGAGTCGTAGCCGTCAGGCCGTCCAGTAAACCGGCGGCGGCCAGAACCAACGAGCCGGTGCAAACCGAGGTGGTGAAACGACTGGTCCGATGGACCGAACGCAACCAGTTGATCATGGCTTGATCGTCCGCCTTGATGACATCCCAGGTGCCGACTCCACCGGGAACGACGATGACGTCGGGGTTCGGCACCTCATCAAAGGTGGCGTCGACCGTGAGCCCAAGAAATCCGTTCTCGGTTCGGACCTGGCCTTTGGCTCCACCGACAAAAACAACGGTGGCGCCGGGCAAACGTTGCATCGTCTCGTAGGGACCGATGGCGTCGAGAGCGGTCAAGCGTTCGAACAGGGGGATGGCGATCTGCATGCCATCAAAACTAGGCTCACAACACCAGGCTCGTCGCACCACCGGCGCCCGACAAACCTCGAGGCCACAGTCACAGTCACGGTTGCGGCCCTGGGCCAAAACGTATTTCCGACCGCACAGACAACGTCGGACTAGTGAGGGAACAAGCGAGGGAACTTGTGCTGACCGATCTGATCATTGTCATCCCCGGAATCATGGGCAGCGTGCTGGCCCGCCGGACCGACGGGGACCAGAAGATCCTGTGGGACCCGGGACCCGGTATGGCCGGCCGGTTGCTGCGCCACCGCCAGTGGGTGGAGAGCCTGCGACTCAACGACGATGACCAACCGGACGACCCAGGCTGGCTGGACGACATCGTCCCCATCGGTCTGGTCAAAAGCAGAGCCATCATCCCCGGACTGTTTCGGATCGACGGCTACAGCGAGCTCGACCAAACACTCCGCCGAACCTTCGGAGCCAACCTGATCGAAGGCGACGCGCTTGACCCGACCACCAGAGTCGACGGCCGCGACCCTAACCGGGACGGAGTGCCTAACTACTACCGATTTGCCTACGATTGGCGACGAGATCTGCGGGCCTCAGCTGTCCGACTCGACAACCTGATCACGCAAGCGCTCCCCCGGCTCCGACAGCAGCGTTCGCCCAACGCCAAAGTCATCTTTATCACCCATTCCATGGGTGGTCTGCTGGCCCGCTACTACCTGGAAGGCGTGAACCCTCAGACCGGAGAGGATTTCGACGGGTGGCGCGACACCCGCGAGCTGCTGTCCTTCGGCACACCGTACCGAGGTTCAATTGACGCCGCCGAGCACCTAACCCACGGGTTCAAAAAGCTGTTCGTCGACTTCACCCAGTCGCTACGGTCCTACACCGGCGTGTACCAACTGTTGCCTCGCTACCGGGCCGTCCAAGACGCTGCCGGCCAGTGGCGCTACCCCCATGAGCTCAATGTCGAGGGTCTGGATCCGGACAGGGCCAAAGCCGCCTACGAAGACTTTCATCTGGTCATCGAACAGGGCGTCGAACGTCACCGGCAGGACCCGGCCTACGACTCCGGCTTTGTTGTACCGATGATCGGCTACGGCCACGGAACGAAGAACTCGGCCATCATCAATGCAGACGGCGAGCTGGAAATCTCCCACCGTCTACCGCACGGCGTCCCAACGGCGATGGCCGGTGGTGACGGCACCGTCCCGTTGGTGTCAGCAATTCCGCTTGACTACGCCGAGCCTGGCAACGCTCACAGCTCCATTCGCTACGCCAACCAGGAGCACGGATCCATCCAGGTCGACCGGCGGGTGATGGCCACCGAGATCGAGACCAGACTGCGCAACGCTCAAACGGGAACGTCAGCGGTTCGAGGCGAAGGCGACACCGCCGACCTCACCGGTCAACCCCATCTGACCATCGACGTACCCCGACTCTGGTTGGCCGGAGCCGAGACAGATCTCCACGGGCAACCGGCCGGAATCGCAACCATCGGTCTGGCCAACGCCGAGGGACAAGTGAAGGTAACGGTGAGCCGGCTGGGTGACCCCCACCCGGGAACGGCAACCACGGTCGAATCCGGTGAGGCGTTGCCGCTCCCCGGAGCCGAAGGCGACTATGTGATCACCGCCCGGGGACCGAGGGGAACGCAAACCACGACCGGCTACACCGTGATCGACCCGGAGCGCCAGTGAGCCTGCTGGCCGACTTCTACCATCGCCCGTGGCATTGGCGGAAAGTCCAGGAGGCATCCCTGGCCGAGTTCGTCAACGCCGAGTGCGTGGCCGAAGTGGTGCCCTCGATCGACCCTGACGGTGACGTCACGGTCCGCGACCTGATCGACGATCACAACCGGGCGGAGGTGGCCGAACTCATCTACGACGCCATCTCATCACACGAAATCGACTACGACCTGGAAGGCTACGTTCCCGACACCAACGCCGTGCAACGCATCCGCGCCCCCCATCAGATCTGGACCAGGAAACGGGCCACCTGCCTCGACCTGGCTTTGCTGTATGCCGGAGCCTGCCTCAACGAGGGTCTCCGCCCCATCATCGTCGTCCTCGAGGGTCACGCCCTAACCGCAGTCGTTGACAGCAACTTCGCCCCACCCCTGCCCGAGCCGTCGAGAGACGCCGACGCTCTGAAAACCCTGATCGAAAACCAAACCATCACTCCGGTTGAGTGCACCGGAATGACCAACGGTCGCAACTACGACTTCGACTTCGAGACGGCCAAGACACGAGCATTGGCCAACATCGAAGCCCGACCGCTGGACTTCTTCTTTGACCCCGGTCAACTGCAACAGGACGGCCGGGTGGAACCACGCCCCTGCCGCGGCGTGTCACTACCCAAGCTGGCTGGCACCGCCGCCGCCGGTCTAGCGGCAATGATCGGTCTTGGCTGGTGGCAGCTTCAACCCGATGCTCCAGTCATGGACGAAAGCGACGGGGCCAATCTGGCGGTGTTCCCGTTCGACTACGAAGGCGAAGGTGATGACGGCCTGGCCAGCGCCGTGGCCACCGACCTGAGGCTTCGACTACGACAGGGTCTCAACGAGCGGGAACAGCTGCGAACCGACCAACGCTCCGGTTGGGAAGTGTGGGGGCCAACGCAACTACAGGCCGATGCCGGTGACGGACCGACCCTGGACGCCGACCTGGGACCGGAACTGGCCAAACGCAACATCGACGTTGCCGTCTACGGACGGATTGAAGAAGACTTCACCACCTTCACCGATGTCAGCATGTGGTTCCAGCCCAGCAGCCGGGCCGATTTGGGCGGCATCGTCGGACCGGTCATCATCCGTGAAGACACCGACGGATCAAACGGGTCGGTGCAGGCCATCGCCGGAGACCTACAGCCGCAAGTCAACCACTGGATCGACGTCCTAACCGGCCTGGCCACACTCTACGACGCCACTTCGGCCGACGATTTGCTCGAGGCCCGGCAGCTGTTCGACGACGTTGCTGACGACGCCGCCGCCGAGACTCCCGGCAACTCCACCCAGCTGACAGCGCTCGCCAACCTGTTGGTCGGCGGCACGCACGTGATGCTCGACGGCACGCTACCGGCTGATGCCGACGACGCTCGAGACCAAAACTTTGCTCTGGGCTCTACCGCATTCAGAGAAGCGATACAGCTGAGCGAAAGCATCGATCAACAGCTGGAAGCCAGAGCCCGCGTCGGATACGCCCAGCTCCTGCTACTCCACTCCGGCTGCCTGGCCGACTCCTACGATCCGGCCGAACTGGCCGAGGCGGAAGCCCAACTGGCGACCGCCCGCAACGCTCGACCAGAACGAGAGCTACGCGGAATTGACGGTATTGATCCGGCCGAAATTCCTATCAAGGCCGACCTTGGCAAGGCCTGGGTCAGCTGGTGTCGTTGGCGAGCCGGAGAGACCGACGGAACAGTCGCCGCCGACGAACTGTCAGCTGTCATCGACAACTACCAGCAGCGAGCCAACTTCGACGAGCAACAGCGGGTAGCCCACATCGCCTCCCGGGCGCTCACGCTGAGAGCTCTACTGCTGGCCGACCCCGACTTCAACGCCAACGACGGGCAACAGGCTTCCGCCGATGCCCTACTGGCCCAATGCCTGTCCCCCCTGCTGTCCCAGGACTTCGTCCGAGACGAGATCCGCAGCAACCTACTGACCCAGTTCCCCGACTTCGAAAACCAGTCGCCCAAGGAGACCTGCCGTGACCTCCTCTAACCAGCCGGTATCCGGCACGAGCCTCCCATTTCACCTGCTGGCGCTCCTACTGGCACTCAGCGTCGCTGCCGGCTGCGGTCTTTTCGGATCCGGCGACGAAAGTATCGAAGCCGGTGGCGAGGCCGCAGGCGAAGAGTCCGAAATAGGCCCTGATTCGGCAGGTACGCCTAGCGACTCCACCGAGTCCGACGACTCCACCGAACCTGTCAACGAGAGCCCCTACGACGAAGACGAAACTGAATCCGACGAGGTTGCGCTGGCCGCGGTGGACGAGGCGCAGGCACTAAGCGTCATTCGGGAGGCATCGGTCGAGACCGGCGTGGCACCAGACCAACGAGCAGGCGTCAGCGGCTACACCCCCATCATCCGCTGTGCCCAGGCGGATCTAACCAGCGACGAACTGCAATCGTTGGGTGGCACCTATCTATTTCTCTGCATCGACGTTCGAGTCCCCGATGTCTGGCACTTCAAGTTGATCAACCCTGACGGTCAGGTGATCCATGAGGCACGAAACGAGAAGGGAACCTACGACTACTCGCTCTCGCTGCTCGACTCGTTCGGGGTGTATCGCCTTGAAGGCACCTCCCGAAGTGGCGGCAGCGTAACCGCCAACTTTGACTTCGACGCCAACATGACCTTCGGGTTGGAGGCCGCCATCGTTGACGACCAACCGGCTCTGGTCATCGGGGGATACGGCGACGCCGAAACCATCGACTTGGCGGCTTATGACGCCTCTCAAGTGGAGGCCTACCGATTCAACGAGTTCGCTCAACCGCCTCGGTTGAGTTTCAACGGATTCTTCCCGCTGCTCTACGAGCTGGGTTCGTTTGATCTCGACCCGGCTGGTATCACCGTGAGCCCTCTGACCGAGGCCGACGTCGACCAGTTCTGCATCTTCAACTCCAGGGGTCCGGGCCTCGTCACCGACCCGTCAGCCTGCTGGGGTCTTGATGTGATCGACAACAGCCCACCACTACTGCTCCCTGACGACAACCGATTCCAACTCACCCGAACCCTGGTCGACGCACTTGGGCGGGACGACCTGACCGTCATTGCCCCGCTTAACACCACCTTGAAGGATGGCA
>JAHDFR010000085.1:8263-10124 GCA_020628065.1 Acidimicrobiales bacterium | reverse complement strand
GCGCTGCGATGTATTTCCTGCTGATGCGGTGCGTCCGTGTGGTTGAGGGAAAAAACGGTGCCCCGGGGCAATCTTGCCGCTCCGGGGCACCGCATTTCCTACCCGGTGTTCCCGGTTGACCCGGCTGGGTGTGAGTCTTCCACTTCGACGCCGAGGCCGTCGGCGATGCGGTTGACGTAGGCGTAGTAGGCGACCACTTCGGCGATGTCGAGGATGTCCCGGTCACTGAAGCCCGCCGATCGCAACACCTCCACATCGTCTCGCACCATGTCACCCGGCGTGTGGGTGAGTTTCACGGCGTAGGTCAACATGGCCCGACGCTTCCCCGACAGCGCTGCGTCCCGCCAGTTGTCGTCAATCTGCGTCAGGAGGTCATCGTCTTTGAGTAGTCGGCGCAGACCGCGCCGGTGATGAACCATTCAATAGTGACAACTGTTCTCTTTGGAGACGACGTAGGCGATCATCTCCCGCTCGACCTTTCGAAGGCCGGCTGTTCCGGTCATGGCCGAAATGTACAGGGCGTAATGGGCAGCCAACCCTGCGGGGTTGAGGGAGTGAATCGACATTATGTGGTCGACGTTCCCCGACTCGGGATCCACCACCTGGGGGTGGAGTTCAGCCAGCTTCGGGTCCTCGCCCCACTGGTCGTCCGGTATCTGTGCGATCCAACTCATATCCGGGTTAGTCCTCCGAGGATCAGGTCGAGTACGTGCTGAAAGGACTCGCCGTGTTCGCCCCGCTGATGTTGGCCGATGTGATGCAGTACATGGGAGTGGTCTTCCTCGTCGAGATCCACTTTGATCATCTCCGCCACCTCGTCCAGGTCGTCGTCATCGTAGGGCATGATGGCATTCTGCAGAACGTAGCCGACGACGTGGTTGTTTACCGCGTGGTATCCGTGGTGGGCCTGCTCTTCGGTGAGACCTTCGATGGACGACACGGTTCTCAACTGCCACTCCATAAGGTTCCACCTGGCCGGTCCGGGCAGCACGGTGAGCCACGACATGGCTGCCCACGGGTGGGCCTCCAGAGCTCGGCGTAGATCGACGGCGTTTTGGCGAAGGGCAGCCAGCGGATCCGGGACATCTGGCGGTTTGGGGACTTCGGTCGCCACCTGATCGGTCATGAGCCGGATCAGATCGGGCTTGTTCTTGACGTGGTTGTAGAGCGACATCACTTCGAATCCGAGCGAAGCCGCCAGCTTGCGCATGCTCAGGGCGTTGAGTCCGTGCTGGTCGGCGTAGTCGATGGCGCCGGACACCACCCGTTGCCGAGTCAGCGGTTTTCTGGTTTGGGTGGCAGGTGCGTCCACGGTCACATCTGTAAGTGTAGACAACCGGAGTACGTACAGTGTACGCTTGATCCTATACGTACAGCGTACGTATATTCGGAGGAGACCACATGAAAGCCGCAACCCAGGAACACTACGGACTCGAACACATTCGGCTCCAAGACGTCCCGACCCCCGAACCCAACGCCGGCGAAGTAACGGTGGCCGTACAGGTTGCCTCGATCAACCCCGCCGACTGGCACCTGGCCAGCGGCACCCCCATGTTCATGCGCCTGACCGAAGGCCTGCGTCAACCCAAGCAGTCGCTGGTTGGGCGTGACTGTGCCGGTGTGGTCGACGCCGTCGGCCCCGGCGTGACCAACCTGGCGGTCGGTGACCGGGTGTTCGGCATGATGACCGGTGGCTTCAGCGAATACGCACTGGCCAAAGCCGACCGAGTCGCCCGCATACCCGACTCGGTCGACGACGACACCGCGGCCGGGCTCCCGGTGGCCGGGGTCACCGCCCTTCAAGCGTTGGAGAAAGGCGAAGTCGAGGGCCGGACCGTAGTCATAAACGGCGCTTCCGGCG
>JAHDFR010000085.1:0-8163 GCA_020628065.1 Acidimicrobiales bacterium | reverse complement strand
GCCAACGTGACCTGTTCGACCACTCCAAGATCGAGTCGAGCAAGCTCGGTCGACAGGAACTCGTCGAAGCGAAGCCGGTTGGCCAAGCCGGTAAGAGCGTCGGTCCTGGCCATACGGTCCGCTTCGGCGGCGGCCGTGGCCAACTCCTCGTTGGCCACCACCATGCGGGCTCGTTCGGCTTCCAGTTCGGCCACCAACTTCTCGTTGTCTCTGGCCGCATGGACCATGCCCAGGTGGAGTGCCCGCTGGTCGAAGACCACCGATGTGCCGTAACCCCACGCCACCAGGATCAGCCAGGTCAAGACACTGGCATTGTTCACCGGGCTCACAGCGAACCCGTAGGCCGCCATGGTGGCCAGCGGAATGGTGAAGGAAAAGAAGGCCGGGAGGAACTGGGACGACGAGACCGACCCTCCTAGTAATATGCCAACCGCCACCGCTCCGATGACCCCGAGGAACACAGGGTCCGGTGGCATGAGGAAGGCCGGCAGCGAACCCCACAGAACCCCGTGAAGAAACTCCAACGGGTAGACGAAGTAACGCCAGGTGCCAATGTCCAACCGGGCCCGCTTCAACAGTGGCGGTAGTGGAAAGGCCACCATCATGGCCACCGTCCAGGTCAGTAGACCCGACCGTGGAACGCGGTTCCACAACACCGCGGTCAAAACGGCCACTATGACCGCACCGGCCAGAGCACCGGCTTCCACTCCGCTGTAATAACGTTCCCGCAGCGACTCGGCGACGTCCAACCGGTCGCCGGATTCGGTTTGTCGCCCGCTTCCGGCCATAGCCCCTAATCGGCTGTGTTTGAAACCTTCTGAAGTAGAGGTTGGTTCCGGCCGGTCTAGGCCGTTGGCACTAGCCGAAGAACAGTCTCCGGACTTCGGAACCTTTGGCGAACCATGACGCACCGAAGGCCCATAGACCGACCCACTCCCCCAACAGGATCGAGTATTCATCCAGCACGCCGAACCACTGGGTGACCGCCACAAAGATGATGGCTCCAACAATGACACCGCTCATCAGGTAGTGGAATCGACTCCAAAACCGCGGAGTGAAACTCTGATCCGGGTGGTGCGGTGGTATCAGCTCCTCCCGGGCGAACTGAATGCTGATGAAGGCGGCCGAAATGAACAGCACGGCGGCCGCCGTGTAGTGGACGTTCTCCACCAGTTGTTCACCCAGACGCTCCTGCAACGGGACCAGCGGCACACCGTCGGGCACGCCGGTTGGGAACAGGGCAACGACAATGGCGGCCAGCCCGGCGAGCATGGTCAACACGTTCTCTATGGAACGCTCGAATACCTTGTAGGTCAGGAGAAACACCCCGTCGACCACCAGGATGCTGACGAAGATGTCACGCACGCCGGAGTGGTAGTAGGCGCTGAGCGAGCCGCGAGCGGTGGGGCTGCCCTCCAGGAACATGACGTCCAAGAGAATCAGCAACGGTGGCAGGGCAATGGTGAGCACACCCACCAGGAATCGCAACAGCAGGAACGATCCGGTGCGGAGCTGATTGGCGGTCTGGTCCGGTTCCGGCATGGGCCAGAGCCTACTACCCGGACTACGGTTGGCTGGCAGATCCGATCAGCAGGGAGCTGATGCATGAGCACATTCGAAACCACCGGGTTTGAAACCATCACAGTCGAGGCGGGCGACGGGCCGGTTGGGCGAGTGACGTTGAACCGGCCCGACAAGTTGAATCCGCTCAGCACGCAGACGCTGAATGAGCTGGCGGCGGCGTTCCATGCGCTTGACGGTGTGGCCGGGTTGAAGGTGGTGATCGTGTCCGGTGCCGGGCGGGCGTTCTCGGCCGGGGCTGATGTGTCGTTCTTTGCTTCCGGGTCCGGGTCCGGGTCCGGTTCTGCTTCCGCCGGCGATCCCCGTGAAAACGCCGACGCCGGGCGGTTGATGGTGGAGTCGCTGGATGCGGGCGGTGACCATCGCCGCCATCTGGGGGCCGTGCGTTGGAGGCGGTCTGGTGTTGGCCGTCGGCTGTGATCTTCGGGTGGCGGCCGACGATACCTACTTCTCCATCCCCGAGGTTGATCTGGGTATCCCGCTGGCGTGGGGTGGTATCCCCCGGCTGGTTCGTGAGATCGGCCCGGCCATGACCCGTGAGCTGGTGATGACCTGTCGCCCCTTCACTGCTGATGAGGCACACCGCTTTGGTTTCTTGAACCGGGTGGTGGCCGCCGACGCGGTGATGTCCGAAACGGAGCAGCTGGCCGAGGAGTTGAGCGCCAAGTCATCGCTCACCCTGCATTCGACCAAACGTCACGTGATGGCGGTGCTCGATTCGATGACCGGCACCGCCCGAAACTGGAACGACGCCGACAGTTTGGTAGCAGCATTGCGTGACCCCGAATCCCGGGCGGCGGCCGAGCGCTACCTGGAGCAGCTACAGAAGAGATAGCTCTCGAATTCCCTCTTGGGCGGGGTGACCTTGCCATCACCTACTTCTCGGTCTAGGTTGGGTTGCGTTGGTTCGTCATGGGTGGCGAATCGGGTTGTTGGATTGCAAGTCTGGTTGGAGGACATGTGATGGTTGGTTGGTCTGTTCGGGCACGGGTTTTTTGCGCTGCCCTCATGATTGTTTCAACGGTGGTGGCCGTCACGCCGTCACCGAGTGAAGCCCAGTCCGGTGATTCTTCGGTGGGCTGCGCCAACCCGGCTACGGAGACGACAGCAGCCACCGCTATGACGGTCACCGACCTCTGGCCCGATCTCTGGATTCGGTCCGGGCCGTCCCGAGACTGCGACACCATCGTCGAGAAGGTCCCCGCCGGGGCCACCGTTACCAGGACCGCTATCAGCTCATCGGGCGACTGGTCCTTCGTTCGCTCGGCGGCAGGCAACACCGGTTGGGTCGAGTCCGACCGACTACGAACATCGAGTGGCGGCGGCACCGCTCCATCTAACAGCGGCCCGATCATCATTTTAGATACCGATATGGGGCCCGACGTCGACGACGCCCTCGCGTTGGCGATGCTGCACGGTTACGCCAACGAGGGCTCGGCCAACATCGGTGCCGTTACATTGTCCCGCAACTCGGACTGGGGTGTGAAGTACATCAGTCTGCTGAACACCTACTACGGACGAAGCCAAATTCCGATCGGTTCGTTCAAGGGGTCAACCGGCAAGGACAACGACGAAGCCAATTGGTTTAGCCGATCGGTCGTGGCGGGCGGCCGGTATCCGTTTGACCAGTCGATGAGCGTGGCCAGTGTCCCAGCCGGCCATGAGGTTATGCGCTCGGTGCTGGAGCAGTCGGCGCCGGGCAGGGTAGTGATCGTCCAGGTTGGGTTCTCCACCAACACCGCCGAACTGCTGCGTCGGTACCCGGACCTTGTCAGAGAGAAGGCTCCGACGCTCTCCATCATGGCCGGTCAAAGTGGCAATCCGTCGCACCGCGATTTCAACACCAAGTTCGCTCTCGAGGATGCGCGGAAGGTCTGGGCCGACTGGCCGCACAAGATCATCCAAAGCGAGGACTCGGTCGGCCGCAACCTGTTGTATCCGTATGAGGAAATCACCGGAAGGCTCGGCACCAACCACCCGATCCGCCGGTCATACGAGGCGGCCGATCTTCCTCAGCACAAGGACAATCCACCGTTCTACGACATGCGGACCTGGGACTTGACCTCGGTGATGGAAGCGGTTGAACCAAACGCCTATCTCCCGGTGGACCGTCGGGGCTGGGTTTCCATCGACATGGCGGCACAGAACACGGTCTTCCGGGCCGACGGTTCGGGTCGCCACCATGTCCTGCAGCGGTACCTGAGTAGTTCGGAGAATCGACGGACCGTCGATCGAATGGTGCAGCTCGTGTCGGCCCCCCGCGGCTCCACGGCAACTCCCCCTTCAGGTGGCGGGAGCGGTTCGCTCACCGGGCAATTTGAGGTGATCGCAAGCCCGGAGGGTTACACGACCCTGGGTGTCCGCTCAGCGGCTGAGCGCACAACACCGAATGAGGAAAACGTGGTCGCCTGGTTGTCTGTCGGCGATGTGGTGTCGCGGCAGTCGGTCAGCGGTGAGTGGTCCCGGGTTACGACTCAAAACGACATAACAGGCTGGGTTGAGACAGAGCGCATACAAGCCACCGATGGAAACACCAGCTCGACCTCCAACCAGTTCAGAGTCGCCGGACTCTACGACCTTCTTGGTGTCCGTTCCTCTCCGGAACAGACCGTGCCCAACGAAGAGAACGTCGACACTTGGGTTCCCAAAGGCGAGATAGTCACCCGACTCGGTGTCGTAGGTGACTGGTCCGAGGTGGTTGCTCCCAACGGTATTCGCGGCTGGGTGCAGACCGAATTCATCGAGCCTGTCATTGGCGACGGCGGAACCAACGTTGGGGTTGAGGGCCAGTTCCGGGTGATCACCAGCCCCGAGGGTTACACAAACCTTGGGGTCCGCTCCGAAGACCGGCGAACAACCCCCAACGAAGAGAACGTGATCACCTGGCTAAGTACCGGCGATCTGGTGATGCGGCGAAGCAATCGGGGTGAGTGGTCCGAGGTAACCACCGCCAACGACAAGACCGGTTGGGTGGAGACCGCCCGGATCGAGCCAACAGGTTCCGGCGGCGGCACCGGGACGATCAACGGACAGTTCCGGGTCAACGGCGACTACGAGTATCTGGGTGTCAGGTCGACACCTGAGCAGACAACCCCCAACGAACAGAACGTTGACACCTGGGTACCGCGCGGTGACATCGTCACCCGGAGCGGAGTACAAGGTGCCTGGTCGAAGGTTCGAGCACCGAACGGAATCGAGGGCTGGGTCCAGACCGAGTTCTTAGAGGCGATTGACGGGTCGGGTGGATCGTCCGGTCCGGTGAGCGGCCAGTTTGAGGTCATCACCAGCCCCGAGGGTTACACAAACCTTGGGGTCCGATCTGCCGCCGAACGGACCACCCCGAACGACGCAAACGTCGTCACTTGGCTCACTGCCGGCGATCTGGTGAGTCGAAGCAATGTGGACGGAGAGTGGTCCTACATTCAGGCGCCCAACGGCACCTTCGGATATGTGGAAACGGTTCGCCTGCGGTCAACTGGCACCGGCGGTGGTGGCAGCGGGCCGAGCACCCCGGTGGACGTCGGACCACTTCCCTCGGACGGGACCCCGATCATCATTTTCGACACCGACATGGGTCCTGACATCGATGATGCTCTGGCCTTGGCCATGCTGCATGAGTACGCCAACCGGGGTATGGCCAAGATCGCCGCCGTCACGCTGTCCCGCAACTCCGACTGGGGTGTCAAGTACATCAGCCTGCTGAACACCTATTACGGCCGTGGCGGGCAGATACCGATCGGCGCGTTCAAAGGTTCGACCGGCCGGGATGGCGACGAAAGAAACTGGTACAGCCGCTCCGTGGTTGACGGCGGCCAACATCCATACGACCGGTCGATCAGCATGGCGAGTGTTCCCGCCGGCCACGAGGTGATGCGGGCTGTCATCGATCAGGCGCCGCCAAACAGTGTCGCCATCGTCCAGGTTGGCTTCTCCACCAACACCGCCGAACTGTTGCGTCGATATCCCGACCTCGTGCAGGAAAAGGCTCCGCTGTTGTCGATCATGGCCGGCCAGAACGGCCAGCGAAACAGTCAGGACTTCAACACCAAATACGCAGTGGCCGACGCCCAAAAGGTGTGGTCCGACTGGCCACACAAAATCATTCAGAGCGAACAGAGGTTGGGCAGCAGCCTGCTCTACCCCTACGAGGAGATCACCGGGCGTCTCGGCACCGATCACCCCATCCGGCAATCATACGAGGCGAAGGACTTCAGCTGGCATCACGACAACCCGCCGTTCTACGACATGCGCACTTGGGACCTGACCTCCGTGATGGAGGCGATTGAGCCCAACGCTTATCTGCCAGTCGAAAGTCAGGGTTGGGTTTCGCTCGACACGTCGGTCGTCAACACGGTGTTCCGGGCCGACAGCTCGGGTCGCCACTTTGTCTTACAGCGGAATCTGAGCGATGCCGAGAAGCAGCGCACTGTGGACCGAATGGTCGAGCTGGTTTCGGCTCCGCCGAGTTCAAACCCGAATCCGCCGACACCGCCGCCAAGTACTCGGCGCGCCGTACCCGAGTACGCCGAGAATCCGTATCGCTGTGACGGTGTCTCCCGCATCGCCGGGCGTTTCGTGGGATTCAGCGGCGACGAACCGGTCACCATCTCGTGGCCAGGCGGCGAAAAGACCGAGGCAGCCGTCAACGGCACCCGAACCTTTAGGTGGCGATGCTTCAGCGGCTCCGAGACGGTCTTCCTGAAGGCTGTTGGTGAAGTTTCGGGTCGAGTTGGATGGGCACTCCTCGACACTTACACCCCAGCGCCACCTTCGGGCCCGGTAAGCAACCCCGGTGCCTGCCCAGCCAACAAGGAACCGATCACCACGCTCGTGACCTACCCGGTCAAACTAACCGAGCCGTTGGTTGACTGGTTCACGAGCTCCTGCGAGCGACGCGGCTCGATAAGCGACCACAGCAACTTCACATGGTTGGGCTACTACGGAGAATGGTCGTGGATCATGCTCGGCCTCGGCGGGGGTGGCACCGAAGGCTGGGTTCGTACTGAATACCTTCGAGGTGCCATCGATCCAGGTGTCATCTTCCCCAACCCAGGTGGGTCGGGTCCCTCGAGGGAGTGCTCCGTCGCGGCATCTCAGCCTTTCCGGGCAACAGTCAGAAGAGTCTCGAGGGACACCGATCTGTACAAGACCCCAGCCGAGCCATTTAACAGTTGTGTCGGTGCGACAGACGGTCGGCTCCGAGAGGGTGCTGGAGACTTCGAAGTCAAAGCCGAAGCTGGAGGCTATTACCAGATTGATGAAGCCGGACCCGGGAGGTGGATTCGGAAAGACGACGTCGAGCTACTCCGGGTACGAATAATTGAACCTCAGCCGGACGGGACCTTTAGGGTCCTAACCGATGGGGACATTATCCGCCGGTATCAGAGTCTGACTCTCGAAGGTTTGAATCCCAACGTTCTCAATGAACTCAACGCCGCCCTGGCCGTGCTCGTTGACGACATACCATTCGATAGCTACACCGGTGCAGCGCTCTACCTATCTCGAGGATTGGTGTTCGACGATCGAAAGTGCTTTACCAACGAGGCAAACATATCAGGGTGTTCGTTCGAGTTGGTTGGCTTTGTGCCGTTCGGCAAGCTCAAGCTACTTGGCAGAGCGGCTTCAGCCGGCACTGATGGTCGGACACTCAACAAAGTGATTGACGATGCCATCGCCGTATTCAAGACGGCATGTTCTTTTTCGAGCGACACCAGAGTTCTCATGGCGGATGGGTCGGGTAAGAAGATTTCGGAGGTCCAAGTCGGAGACTCCGTCTGGGCTTACGATCCATTCGATCATCACTCTGGGGCCCAGACCGTTACCGCTATCTGGCCACATGAAGACCTGCTCTACGAATTCGCTGTAGGAGACGACAGCATCCTTACAACGGAGGACCATCCGTTTTGGAATGCTACAGATCGCGAGTGGCAGGGGCCGCAAGAATTCACTCTAGGAGACACCCTCCTAACTGCGGACGGCAACGCTCTTCCGGCGATGGGATTGGATTGGCTAAGCGCTCGAACGGGGCTCGCCTACGACATTTCGGTCGATGAGCTCCACACCTTCTTTGTAGCTGTTGGTCATGAGTACGTCTTAGTACACAATGCACCAGCTTGTTCAGTATTGTCGGCGCCACGTGCCTTCAACCGAGGTCAACGACAATTCTCGCTCGACCAAGGGACTGCCAGCGCCGGGTGGAAGCATATTTACGACCGCCATGTTGATCTAACAAAGTTTCCGAATAAATCGAAGTTCTCAGCGGCCTGGTCCGAGGATGACATCGTCGAAATTCTCCAAAAGACCCTACGCCACGGTAAGGAGTCTACCTATGCAGGAAACGCCGTCTTCGAGTACCGAAGTAACTTTAAGAGCGTCGGCTATACGAGCTATCGGGCAACAGTCCTACCTGATGGCCGAGTTCAAACATTTCACCCCTTAGGATGATTGTTGTGCTGGACCTCTACGCTGCCGTTTCCCTATCGCCATGGCCAGACGACATTCCAAGCGACCATCTGCAACTGGGTTCATTCGAAATAGACGAGTTCGAACGGCTACGCATCGAGGCGGCTGAATGTTTCGCAG
>JAHDFR010000288.1 GCA_020628065.1 Acidimicrobiales bacterium | reverse complement strand
CTCCTGCTGGTGGGGGGCGAGGTCTGAAAGGTCAGGCCTTGCCCCCCTATGCGGGAGCCATCATCGGAACACTGTTGCTGGGGGCGTACGCGTCGTTCACCAACGAGTTCTTCTTCACCTCACGAAACCTGCTCACGGTTCTGGCGCAGGTGTCCATCGTCGCCATCATGGCGGCGGGCGCCGCGATGGTGATCATCACCAAAGGCATCGACCTCGCGGTTGCCGCGATCGGTGCGCTGGCGGGCACCACGGCGGGAGTGGTGGCGGTTGACTGGGGCTGGAGCGGTGCGTTGGCAATCGCGTTCGCGCTGGGGATCGGGACGCTTGCGGGCCTGGTCCAAGGCCTTCTGGTGTCCTACATGGGGCTTCCGGCCTTCATCGTGACGTTGGGTGGCTTGTCGGCGTGGCGCGGGCTGGCCAATCTGTTCACTGGAGGCATCGCCAACACCGGTATGCCGCGGTCGATTGAGTTCATCGGCCGGGAGAAGATCATCGGGGACCTCGAGTTCCCGATCATTCTCACGGTGATCGTGTATGCGGTGTTGTGGGTGTTGTTGAACAACCGGCGTTTCGGTGTGCACCTCTATGCCCTGGGAGGCAACGAGGACGCGGCGAAGAACTCTGGCCTGCCGGTCCAGCGGCTCAAGCTCACCGCGTATCTTGCCGCTGGGTTGCTGGCCGGACTGGGTGCGCTTGTGCAGATCGGTCGTTTGGACTCGGCGAATGGGTCGATCATGGTTGGTCTGGAGTTGGAGATCATCGCTGCCGTCGTGATCGGCGGCATTTCGTTGTTCGGCGGTGAGGGCTCGATCCTGGGTGCGTTCTATGGGGCGTTGTTCATTCGGGTAATCCGGAACTGGATGAATCTCGAGGGGTATTCGTCGTTCATTCAGTCGATCGTGATTGGTGGGGTGATCGTTGCGGCTGTGGTGATTGATCAGATGCGGAAGCGAGCGTCGCAGACATGACCGCGTTGATCGAACTTCAGGGTGTCAGCAAGTTCTTTGGTGGTCTCGAAGCGTTGTCGGGTGTGTCGCTCGACGTTCGTGAAGATGAAGTCCTTGCGCTTGTGGGGGACAACGGTGCGGGGAAGTCGACGCTGATGAAGGTGTTGGCCGGAGTGCACCCGCCAACCGAAGGTCGCGTGCTTTTCAACGGCGCCCCCGTCGATCTCCAGCGTCCCGCTGATGCGCGGGCGATCGGGATCGAAACCGTGTATCAGGACCTCGCACTGGTCGAGACGCAGGACACGACCGCGAACATGTTCCTCGGCCGCGAGGAGGTGAGCGCACTTGGATTCTTGAAGAAGAAGGAGATGCGCAGCCGCGCAGCTGAGATCCTGGGAAACGTGTCGGTCAACGTGCCGTCGGCCCGCGCGTTCGTTCGCAACTTGAGCGGTGGTCAGCGCCAGGCGGTTGCGATCGGACGAGCAACGGCGTTCGGCGCGCAGATCGTCTTGATGGATGAGCCGACGGCTGCGCTTGGTGTGCAGGAGACGGCTCGTGTGCTCGACATCATCAAGGAGCTCCGGTCGCAGGGCATCACGGTGGTGATCGTGAGTCACAACCTCGATCAGGTCCTCGATATCGCTGACCGGGTCGCGGTGATGCGTCGGGGCAAGCTCGTCGGGATCGCCGATGCCAAGGCCACCACGGGAGAGCAACTCATCGCCATGATCACCGGCCTGGACAAAACCACGTAGGCCACCGACTCAGGGACGGTACGACTCGTCGACTGTCAGGGCCGATCGGTGGCGAAGGGGCCGGCAACCTCGCCCGATCCTCGACGAATCAAGGTGACAGGCACAACTTCTTCGATGGGTTCGGTGCGGCCATTGTCCAGCCGATCGAGGAGGAGCTCGCATGCGATGCGGCCGAGGGCCGGCGCGTTCTGAGGAATGGTCGTGATGCCGGGCACGACGAGGTCTGCCAACGCGATCTCATCGAAGCCCACGACGGCGATGTCGTTCTGTTTGCCGAGGCGATGCAGCGCCCGGACAACGCCAACAGCGAGGTAGTTCTTCGCCGCGAAGAACGCCGTCGGTGGAGCGTCGAGTTCGAGCAGTTGCTCAGCGGCGCTCGCCGCGGCGGCCTCGTCGTAGAGGCCGGTGAGCACCAAACGCTCGTCGATGTCGACTCCCGATGCACCCAATGCTTCGACGTAGCCGAGTTCGCGGCGCTGGGCAGACCAGAGGTTAGGGTGATCGCCAAGGTAGGCGATTCGTTGGTGGCCATGCGCAACGAGGTGTTCAGCCGCCATCTTCGCGCCGGCGACATTGTCGCTTCGGACGAAATCGTTTTGCTCGCCGTACCTGCGGTCGATGAAGACGATCGGCGTGGAGCGTTCGATCTCCTCGTCGAGTGCCGAGGACGACCCGTACGTGGTGTCGACGGCGGGAACGACGATGAACCCGTCGACCCGTCGGTCATTGAACGTTTGGATCAGGCGGTCTTGGTTGTCCGTCTTGTCCCGGGAGCTGGCGGTCAGGATCGTGCAGCCGGCCTCCTGTGCAACGGCCTCGATCCCGCTGTGCACCGCAGTGAAGAACGGGTTCGCCAGGTCGGCATGGACGACGCCGAGTGTGCGGCCTGCCAGGCCGGAGTTCCGCATCGCCCTGGCTCGTGCATCGGGCCGGTAGCCGAGCTTGCGAATTGCACGTTCGACACGATCGGTGACCTCACCAGACACCCAGCGTTCGTTGTTGACGACTCGTGACACCGTCTTGACACTGACGCCGGCTTCGGCGGCCACGTCTCTCATCGTCGGTCTGCTCAGGGACATACGACCGAGATGATAGTGCACTTGACATCGTTGTCAGGGATACTTATGCTCGCAGCCTGACATCGATATCAGCACAGATGACCTGACATCGATATCAGGAAGCTCTTGTTGACCACGATTCAACAACTCGGCGGGGCACGACCCCTCCGGACTTGTCGAATCCACCAATCAATCAAACCCGAGGGGGGACAATGAATAACAAGAAGTGGCTGCGTCTCATTGGCGCACTACTGGCACTGACGATGATTGCCGCAGCATGCGGCAGTGACGGAGACGTCGAGGCTGCGTCCGGCACCGACGAATCCACTGACGAGTCGTCTGGGGACACCGCAGACGGCTGTGACACCAGTGCGTTGACGATTGGGTATGCGACGAAGTCGGCGACGAATCAGGGTTGGATCATC
>JAHDFR010000287.1 GCA_020628065.1 Acidimicrobiales bacterium | reverse complement strand
GGCCGGGAGAAGATGGTGAACTGAGCGTGCATCGCCTTCTGAGCGTCGCCGTCGCGGCGGCGCTGCTCATCGTCGCCGCGGGATGCGGCAACGAGTTCACCCGTGAGCACGTCGCGGCCTCGTTCGCGAGCTCGGCGCCGGATGTGCCCGCCGATGCCGCCGACTGCGTGGTCGACGATCTGATCGAGACGTTCGGCATCGACGGCCTGGCCGCCGAGCTGGACGCGGAGCAGACCTCGATCGTCTACGCCGAAGCCGACACCAGGGCGCGCCTGCGGTGTGGTCTGGTCGGCGACGTGCGCGCCGAGCTCGTCACTGAGCTCGAGGCGTCCGGCGTCACGAGCGAGGCATCGACGTGTGTCGCCGAAGCGTTGTTGTCCGACCTGTCGGACGACGACATCGAGGTGCTGCTGTCCGGGGCGTCGAGCGAGGCGTTCACGCAGAAGTACCTCGACGCCGCCGAGACCTGCGGCGCCACCTAGGCAATCTGCCAACCTTGCTCACAGAAGTCTGGAGACCTCGACCAGCAGAGATAGGCCGCCTGTCTCCATCCGTGACGTTCCCTTGCCTTCGCCGAAGTGGCGCGTGTGCGAAGAAAGTGGGCGACTCCTGCTGCACCTTGCTCGTCATAGATCCGCGAGTACTGCTGGTAGCACGTCGGCAGCTCGTGTAGTGCGTGGAATTGGTAGATCGATGACAGCCCGAGTTCCCGGAAGTGGAACCTGGCAGACGCAACGACGGGCGTCGATGCGTCTCCCGCAATGCTGAATTCGATGCTTGCAGGGCTGGAGTTCTGCTGGGTTGCGACCACCTCGACGTCTTCGAGCGAGACGAAGTACGGGTGTAGGTAGGTGGGACTGTCGGCCGGCGAGTCGGACTTCGCATAGTTGCAGTCCTTGCAGGCTGGGATGAGGTTGATCGGGCAGACGGTCAGGTTGGGGTAACGACTCTTCGGTAGGAAATGATCCACAGTCGTCGCCCTACCGCATCCACAGAGGAGGCACTTCGTCGACGAGGCAAGTATCTCCTCGTAGTGCTGACGGCCGCAGGGCTTCTCGAGCAGCCGATACTCGTACAGCCGCACCGACTCCGCTGAGTCGAAGCCGTGCGCCGTGCTATCGACTGGAACCTCGTTGAGTCTGTGTGACGCGGCGTGACGTTGGTAGTCGGCTTCTGCGGCCGCCAGGTTCGCTCGGGCGTCTTCGATCCGCTTCCGGAAGTCGGGTTGGCTGGCCTCAGCTCGGATCGTGGTTGCAACGTCGCCCACTCCGAACGACGGAGGAGGGTGGCTAATCACCCGGGAGTCCTTGGTCCCATCGTGAAGAGATGAGCTAGCGCCTCGGAGCCAAGGGCGTGATCGAACTCCTGGAGGACCGCGTCGCTGTTCTCGAGCTCCACAAGTGCATTTCTCAGCAGGTTGTAGAAACCTGAAGAGAGAACCTCTAGGCCGAAAACCGCTGATGTGAGAACTCCAACGTTCTCGCCAAATGTTTCAATTGTGGGCTTCTCAACTGAGAAGCTCGAGCCGACTCGGTTGAGGATTTGCACGCACGACGAAGGGACCTCCTGAAGTACAACCGGTGAGTGCGTTGCAATTATGGCCAATCCATTCCGCCTCGCGAGTAGCTGGGAGACGCAGCGCACGAGCGAGGAGAGCAGCGGTGGGTGTAGGTGAGTCTCAGGCTCATCCATGAGCACCAGCGACTTCTCTTCGACCTTGGCCACGAGTTCAGCCACGGTGAGGAGAACGATCTTGTGTCCAGAGCTCAAACGGTCGAAGATCTTGACGGCTTCATCGGCCTTGCGCATCTGAGTGCGACCGTCCTCGGGCGACTCGCGGGTAAGTCCGTGTCGGGCGAAGATTGGATCCGCCGAGAGTGTCTCGACGACGTCCAACCAAAGAACCCTTCTGCTTGGGCTCGAGCAAGCCACGTATGCGGCGAAGAATTGATCTCTCAGTTCAGTTGGAGATCTAGTCGGTCCGTCGGGGTCTGAGGGATCTCTCAGGCCAATATAGGTATGGCCAGGGAGGTCGGTGGTCTGACTTGGATCCGGTCCGGGTGACTCCTCGGGGAGAAGTAGCGTGTCGAACGCGCTGAAACTCACCGAGACCACGTGGGAAACGCTGTCGGCTGAGGCTGTGAGCGCGTTGACGGAGTCATCGTTCGCTGAGCCGTAGTCTCGGTCCCCCATCGTGAGGATTCTGGCGATGGCCACGAGGGACTGGCTTTTGCCGACGCCGTTCCGGCCGACCAGCACGTGGATGTTGGTTGGAGGTCGGCTGGCAGGTTCAACGCTGAAGTTCAGCGCGATCGGGGCAGACTCCGGTTGGCGTCGGTTCTTGATGCGAGCCTCGAGGGCAAATGACGTGAGCCGTTCGCCTCCTGCAGCAAGCCGGTGGAACTGGCCGGCTACCGTCGCAGGGCTCACGAATCGCAGTAGCGATCGTGCCATAGCGGGTTCTCGACGGTGGCGGTAGTACAACTCTGGCGTCGCTGCGACGTCGTTTAGGGCCGAGAGGAGTTCAGGGCCCTCGCCTAGTGCACTGAGGTTGGCGTAGTAGTCCGGAGTCTGGCCGAGCGAGAAAAAAGACGGGCCTAGCGAGTTGAACTGTGCCGGCAAGCTAGGTGATCTCGTACTGGGACCCGCTTTATCGCCTGGCAGCAGCCCCACGCTTGCGATCTTGGTCGTTCCGAGGGTCCGTCTCTCAGCAGAGGGGCCCAGATAGAAGACCTCGAAGGTCGTCTTGAACTCCCACCAGTCGTTCCAATCGTCCGGTCGGAGAAGAAAGTCTCCGGGCTGCCAATCGGGCGGCACGTCCTTCGAAACGAAAACTGTCACGGCCGAACTCTATGGGACCTGCGTTGTCGCAGTGCTGGGGCGGCCGGCGGAGTCGTAGTCGGCGTCGTTCGCGGAACCGGTGATCAGAGCTTCAGATCCACCGGACGGGACGTCTTCTCGTAGAAGTCGTTGCCCTTGTCGTCGATCACGACGAAGGCGGGGAAGTCCTCGACCTCGATCTTCCAGACCGCTTCCATGCCGAGCTCGGGGTACTCGAGCACCTCGACCGAGCGGATCGAGTCCTTGGCGAGGCGGGCCGCCGGGCCACCGATCGAGCCGAGATAGAAGCCGCCGTGGCGCTGGCAGGCGTCGCGCACCGCACCCGACCGGTTGCCCTTGGCCAGC
>JAHDFR010000286.1 GCA_020628065.1 Acidimicrobiales bacterium | reverse complement strand
GCGACGGCACAACAAGGACTACAAGGCAACGACAGAACGCCGGAGTCGGGACGTAAGGATCTGCCCTTAAGGGGTAGTGCTGGCCGCCACGGCCAGCACTACCCCTTAACGTCTTTATGCCAGATCGTCCTTTCCTTCGATGATCACGTGGTGGCTCACCGAACCGGCGTGTCGAGCAGCCAAGTGCGGCGCATACTCGGGGTCGGCCACAAACGCCTTGGCCGCCTCGGCCGACGGCCACTCCAGAATCACGCGCAAAGCGGGATCCTCACCTTCGCCTTCGAGTCGCTCATGTGATGTCGTTCGGGCCAGGTACTTGCCGCCGTGTTTGTCGATGATGGCCGCCACCGGCTCCAGATAGCCGGGTATCCAGGCATCGTCTGTCGGCGTGACCTCGAGTATTGAATAGCAGGTCATTGGTCAATCCTTTCTTCTACTTCGACTAGTGATTCGGGTTACTGATTCGCGTTGACTGGTTGGTCGTTAAGAATCGATGCGGGCCAGTGGCGCCCCTTGAGCAATGCCGACTCCTTCGGCCACGTATTGGTACATGACTCCCGCCACCGGCGCCTCGACGTCCTGAGACACCTTGTCAACCTGGACTTCGGCTATTACCTGGCCGGCGCTGACCGATTCGCCGTGGTTGACGAACCAGGTACCGACGACGCCCTCGGCTGAAGGGTCGTCGCTGGACATGGTGGGAAAGGTAACTTCGGTTATCACCGTGATTGGTCTCCGTTCTAGGCCAACAGGTCCTTGACCGCCGCCGAGATCTTCTCTCGCGTCGGCAGGATCCCGTACTCCAAAGGCCGTGAGTAAGGGATCGGCACATCAGGAACGGCCAGCCTCGAGACCGGCTTGGCCAACATGGTGGGGTCGGTTTCGGCCACAATGGCGGCAATCTCTCCGGACAGCCCGAAGCTCTTGTAGTCTTCGTCGACCACCAACAGACGGCCGGTTTTGGCCACCGAATCCAACACCGCCTGCCGGTCGAGCGGCACCAGGCTACGCAGATCGATCACCTCGACGCTGATACCCTCTCCGGCCAGTTCTTCGGCCACGTCCAAGCTGTGTTGAACCGACAGCGAGAGCGTCACGATCGTCACGTCGGTACCTTCACGAGCCGTTGCCGCCTTGCCGATGGGCACGGTGAACGCCTCCTCCGGCACGTCAGCGATCGACCGGGGGTTCTTCTCCATCCACACCAGCCCCTGAGCGCCCTTGTGGAACAGGTACAGCACGGGGTTGTCATCACGGATGGCCGATGCCATCAGGCCCTTGGCGTCATAAGGATTGGACGGCACGACGACCTTCATGCCCGGCAGGTGAGCGAAGGTTCCCCACAGGCACTGCGAGTGTTGGGCGGCGTCGGAGTACCCGCCACCGGTCGCCGCCATCAACACCATCGGCACCTTGACTGCTCCACCGGACTCGTAGTGGATCTTGGCCATATGGTTGCTGATCTGGTCCATGCACACGCCGTAGAAGTCGACGAACATCAGCTCGACGACCGGTCGCATCCCTTCGACCGCGGCGCCAATTCCGGCGCCGATGAACCCGGTCTCGGATATGGGTGTGTCGATGACACGATCAGCACCAAATTCGGCGAATAGGTCCGTAGTCGAGCCGAAGATGCCGCCGTAGGCGCCGACGTCCTCGCCCATCACGAACACTTCAGGGTTGTCTCGCATCTCCAGGCCGATGGCTTCAGCCATGGCTTTGGCGGTGGTTACTCGGCGGGTGCCGGCATCGGGTGGGGTCTCAGTTGCAGTCATCTTGTTCTCCTCTCGTTCTGTCTCTTGGTCTCGTCTAGGCGAAGACGTCGTCGAGCGCGTCCTCGGGCTGCGGCAGGGGACTTTCAATAGCAAATTGGATGGCGGCATCGACCTCAGCGTCGGCCGCCGCCTTGACTTCCTCGGCTTGTGCTTCGGTCAGGTCTCCGGACTCCATCAGGCTCGCCGCATAGCGCGGGATGGGATCACGCTCGTCCACTGTCTCCAGATCTGAGCGATACGCCTGAGCATCGCCCTCGAAGTGGCCCAGTAGGCGGAGGGTGTGGATCTCAAGCAGGCTCGGACCCTCCCCGGCACGCGCTCGGTCCACTGCGGCACCTGCCGCTTCGAAGACCGCTTCAACGTCATTGTTTTCGACTCTCACCCCCGGGATGCCATAGCCGGCGGCTCGGTCGGCGTTGGACGTGTTGGCGGTTGACTCGCCCCGGGGGACGGAGATAGCCCAGTCATTGTCCTCGATGACAAAGACCACCGGGAGATTCCAGACGGCGGCGAGATTCAAGGCTTCGTGAAAGGCCCCCTGGTTGGCGGCTCCCTCGCCGGTGACGGCCACAGCGACGTTGTCCGTGCCCCGACGTTTCATGGCCATGGCCTGGCCGCAGGCCACCGGATAGCCCTGAGCGATGATTCCTGAACAGGAAAAGTGGTTCTCCGGATCGAACAGATGCATATGCCCGCCCTTGCCTTTGCACAGTCCCGTGGTCCTGCCGTAGATCTCGGCCGTCATGGCGTTCATGTCGACTCCGTGAGCTAGGGCGAAGTGGTGGGGACGGTGCGTTGCCGTCACCGCGTCTCCCTTTTTTAGGTGGGCGCATACGCCGACGGCTGCCGGCTCCTGGCCGGCAGAGAGGTGCATTTCTCCGGGTATCAGCCCGGCGCCGATATCCCAGGCCGGCGTTTTGTCGGCGTGATACTCCTGCATGATTCGCGTCTCGTACTGCCGTATACGCACCATTTCGGTGTACATGGCCAGTCTGTCGAGTGATGTCACTTCGATACCTCCTTGGGAGCTTTCTCTTGCTTTGTTTCAATTGGATTTGAGGACGGAGCTGAGATCAGATCTCACACCTGAACGTCTTTGACCCGCCGGGCTGGGCAGCCAGCAATCCGCTTTGAGCGGCGAAGTCAAGGGTGGCTGCAACGTCAACAACGACCGGCCCGGTGGCCCGAAGCGTGATCGTCGGCTGATCCGATTCATGAAATCGAATACGACGCTCCCCATCGAGGGCAATCACGCCGGATCTCAGAGCCGGCCTGTACGCCGTGTCGAGTGACATGTTGTTAACCGCCCTGACGGCCACCGTTGAGATCAGGCCGGGTCCGATAGGAGCGACCACCGAGCCAGCGACCGGTTGGCCTAGTGCCACAGTCAGGCCAACTGGCGCTCGTCTCGACGTTG
>JAHDFR010000285.1 GCA_020628065.1 Acidimicrobiales bacterium | reverse complement strand
GGTGAGGTCCATCGTGGACTCGACCTTCGGCCGGCCGCGCCTGGGTGGATCGGCCATCACATCGAAGTAGCGGACAACACCCCTCGAAGCCGAGTCAGCATACTCGAAGCCATCAAGCTCTTCGCTATCGCCGGGAACGTAGAGAGCGACGGCAGCTGCGTCCACACGATCGAGCTGGCTCGGCAAGGTCGCGTCAATTCGTCCCGTCCGCGACCGCAAATGGGAAACAGTCCTTGCGAAGGATGAGGGCGAGCTGTCCGACTTCTTGTCTTCCGTAGAAGCAATTGGCATGAAATAGAGTGCGACAATAAACGCAGCTGGCTGATAGCGGTGGATGACCGAAACCTCGTCTTGCAGCTCATACGTTCTACCAGTGAGGTTCTTGTCAAACTGAAGTCCCGAAGCATCGCGGAAGTTCATTCCCTTTAGCGAGAATCCCAGCTGTAGGCCTGAAACTACCGAAGAGACGACCACATCAACACGTTTCGACTGGCCGCCAGCGATGAAGGTGAGCGGTTCTGCCGGACCACCCTCCTCCGGGCGAACAACAAGCTTCTTGAAGGCTGGGTTTGCGGCAACCTGGCCCGCGACCATGAGCGCGCAGGCATCTGCGAATCGGTTGCTCCAGCCGTTCCGAAGTGATTGCTTTCCCGAAATAGCCTCGCTTCTCGTGCCCGCGGCATCGGCATTGTCCAGCGCTCGAAGCATCTCTGGATCAGGTGCGAGATCATCCCAGCGTTCCAAACTCATCATCGGAGACGCTACGAGTTGTAGGACCGCCCGTCGCGGATGTCCGTACCGTCTCGGTGCCAGAGCGAATTGCTAGACGAGCGCAGAATCGTTGGCCATCAACGCAGCGTGGTCCGCAACGTCTCTCAAGAAGTCGTCGTTGAAATTCAGCGTGCTTCGTTCGGTTCGGCTGAGGAACCCCGCGCTGGCTCGTGCAGAGAGTTGAGGCGCGAGATCAAGATCGATGAGATCCGACAAGTGGCGGTACGGCGACTCACGCGGCCATAGCGAAACATCGACAGCCCACGCCTCGCCGCCACCTCCGTACGCTGCAAGTGGCCATCGGCTTCCTGGGTCTACACGCGTCGCGACACCGTCGAAGTTGCCCGGGGACTGGATCCGCTCGCCGACCCATTGGGATACGCCCACAGTCACGGCATTTCCTACCAGCTTCCAGCGAGTTCCCTTTCGAGAAGAAACCTCGGCAGCTGGTGCGGTCCAACCCGGCGCGAATCCCTGCAGTTGTTCTGCTTCCTCAATACGCGGAGTAAGGATCCTGCGGCCCTCCTGTCCGTGTGGATTCCAAATCGCTGGCGGTGACGGAATCCCGATCGTCGAGCCCGCCTTGAGTGTCGGCACCGCGTCGCGGGCCCAACCAAGGCCACGGAGTCCCTCAGTCCAATAGAACCCGTGGAGGTCATCCCGCAGCGAACTCTCTTGCCGCTCGTTCGCATCGTCGGCGAACAGGATCTTGGCCGGTTCGATCTCGCGTGAGGCTACGAAGATCACTCGCTGCCGTCGCTGCGGAACACCCGTGAAACGGGAATCCACGAGGCGATAGGCCCAGTGATATCCGAGCGCTTCGATCTCTTCGACCAGGAAACGCATGGCCTCGCCCTTATCGAGCACCAGCATGTTCCGCACGTTCTCAAGTAACAGCATCGGTGCGGGCCGTGAGCTCAGAAGACGGAACACTTCAGCGACCAGACCGGATGCCTGCCCGGTGATTCCCTTTGTGCGACCAGCCTGCGACAAGTCGGTGCATGGAAAACCAGCGGTGACGAGGTCCACGTCTGGGAGTCGATCGACCTCCTGTATGTCGCCCTCAAGCGGCACACCTTTGAAGCGCTCGGCGAGGACTGCCTGAGCAGGCTCCCACCATTCGCACAAGAGCTTCGTGTCTGCTCCCGCGTTGTGAAGGCCGAGCTCGATACCACCGATGCCGGCGAACAGGCCAGCCACAGTGAGATCGCTCCGGTTGGTCACACGCCCCAACCTACACCTAGAGGATTCTGTGATGACACGTCCCGGTTGCACTTCGCCGTAGTCCATGAGAGGCACGCTACGCACCGGGTACGACAGTGCCCAGCCTGTTACGGAACCAGCTCGTATCGGCAATTTCAGACAGCCAGTTTGGGGACGGCGAGAGGACATCGGGTTCCCTGACTCGGCGACCTGAGCGATCTTCTGGAAGTTGGCCGTTGACAACTACCTCGACACCTTGCCGCATCGCATCGACCGTCGCCCGCTCGCGTTCGGCGTCAGGAGCCGCAACATCCACGACGACGGCCCGGTCGGGACCGAGGTCCCGCAGCTGCTCGACGACTTCGTGATCGAACTCGTTTCCCTGGCGGAGACGAAGCTGAAGGTCCTCGCTCGGGGATCGGCGAAGTGACCGATCGCCAACCGTGCCGAGGTGCAGGCGATATGGACACTGATGCGTTGGATGGCCGCGAGGTGCCGCTCAGTCATCTCGCACAATCCTCGCTCGTCTCGCGTTCACAACGTCTCAGCCGACGTTGAAACTACACTAATGTAACTCTACGTGGTTGAATTGACTACGGAGAGTGTCACACCCCATCCGTACCTTCGTCCTTCTGCCGGCCCGCAGTGGGCCGCACAAGCGAAGGAGTATCGGATGAACACCATCCCGCCCCCACCCCCAAACCAGCCCCCGGTCCCGCAACCAGTCGTGGTCGTCCAGAAGAAGCGAGGCTGCCTCGGCTGGATCGGCCTCGGAGTCGTCGGGCTCATCGCCCTGGTCGTCGTCGGAGGAATCCTCGGCGCCCTCGCCGGGTCCGACGACGAAGCCGACACACCGGTCCAGTCCGTCGCCAACACCGAGTCGGCTTCGTCCACTGACGACGCAGTGGGTGCCGAGAGCGGTTCCGCGGAACCGGCCGATACCGCGGCCCCCAGCGGACCCGACGGCAGCCGGGCCCAGACATGGCCCGCCGGCTCCACCGTCGACGTCACGTGGGACGTGTTCGGCGACGCCGACGAATCCGTATGGGCAACGACCATCGGACCCGTCACCGACGTCACCGCCCAGGTGCTGGCCGAGAACCAGTTCAACGAAACGCCACCCGACGGCGTCGTCTACGCCGGCTTCCCGGTCACGATGACGCTGCAGGCGGCGAACAAGGAACCGCTCTCGGCCGGCTTCAACCTGAGCTTCGAGGTGCACGGCGGACCCAACG
>JAHDFR010000084.1 GCA_020628065.1 Acidimicrobiales bacterium | reverse complement strand
CACAAGTGAGGCAGGCGAAGACCTGGCCAGAGCCAAGGACGCAGTGACCCGGACCCTCCAGCGGTGGGAAGCGGAGGGTAAACCCGGCAACGGCGTAGCTCCCGAGGTCCTCACCGCACTGGTGGAGGGACGGAGCCCGGCCGGTATCGGTCGCGATCACGGGAAAGAGGTGGCGGCGGCCATGGCCGAGAAGCGAGCCGAGAGATTCGAAGCGAGGGCGGCCGACGGCAAACCGGGCAAAGGTCCGAAGTCGGTCAGCGATGGCGAGGACTCCGACGACGTAGCTGGAGACGCCGTTGATGCCGGACCTGATACCGAGAAGCCTGGCAACAGTCAGGGGAAAGGTCAGGGCGGTGAGAGCAGCGCAAACAGTCAGGTGGGTGGAAAAGGCAAGAGTGTCGGAAAGGGTCAAGGGAAAGGCCCCAAAGCCGATCGTTAACCCAGTCTCAAATGGGATCTCGAGCGAGCGGAGGCCATAGAACCGTGAGACGTCAACCAGTCGCTGGAAAACCACATTGGATATGCCTGGCTCTTTCGCTGGCCGTGCTCCTGGGGGCCGGATGTTCCTCGAGTGAGTCTCAAGCCGCCGCCTATCGCGATGGTCCTGAAGCGGATTCTTTGGTTCCCGAGTCAGAGGCCGATCAGAGCGGTGCAGGCATCACAGGTGCCGATTCGTCTGAGGGCAATCTCTCTGACGATGGCGTCTCTGACGGTGGTGTCTCCGAGGATGGCGTCTCTGGCGATGGTGTCTCCGAGGATGATGTTGTTGTTTTCCTGGCTGCTGGGGAACGGCTGCTCAAAGGCACGCCGTACTCGGGGGTCCTGCATCAGTCCCCTGAGTTGTACGTTGCGGCAGCCCAATTGATCTGTGAGCGACTGTCAGCCGGCGACAGTGTGGACGATGTGGTGTCCGATTTCATCACCGACACCGGGTTGAGCTCGTCGGTTGATGCTGACGTCACCTTGGCTGGGACAGTGCTTGGTGCCGGAGTCGAGACTCTTTGCCCGGCCTATCGCCATCTTCTTTGATTGACTTCTTGAACCGACCGTAGTAGTTTCCATATTAGTTAATTAACTGACTGATTAACTATAGGTCTGGTTGTTACACGAAAGAAGCTGGCTATTTCAGCAACGGTCGAAGCGGATGGCACTCGCGCACTGAACGAGGATGAGCTCAGCGCAGTGTTCGCTGCGCTGGCCAATTCAACCCGTCGGGCCATCCTGGCCCGGCTGGCTGATGGCGAGGCGACGGTGTCCCAGCTGGCGCAGCCGTTTGACATGAGCCTGCCCGCCATCTCCAAACACATCAAGGTCCTGGAGGAGGCCGGGCTGGTCAGCCAGGGACGTAAAGCCCAGTATCGACCATGCAGCCTTGAGGCGCAGCGACTCAGAGCGGTTTCGGCCTGGGCCGAACAGTACCGTCATATCTGGGACGCCAGCTTCGACCGTCTCGACCAATACCTGCAAGACCGCAACGAACAGGACGCCTAGGAGCCGGCCCGCGATGCAGGCGACAGGCAAACCATCAAGCTAAGAGGAGAAAGCAATGGACGGCAATTGGACTGTGATTGAGAAAGTGCTCGATGCCCCCGTCGACGTCGTGTGGAAGCTGTGGACCGACGGAGCCGAATTCGCCAAGTGGTACGGGCCTGAAGGTTTCACCATCCCGGTGGCCGACATGGACGCCACCGTTGGCGGTAAGCGTCTCATTTGCATGGAGTCGCCGGATGGCTCAATGAAAATGTGGTTCGCCGGTGAGTTCCGGGAGCTCGTGCCCAACGAGCGTCTGGTCTACACCGATGTCATGGCCGACGAGAACGGTACTCCGAAGTCGGCCGCTGAAATGGGTATGCCCGAAGGTCACGACATGACCACCGAAGTGGTGGTTGAGCTGGAAGATCTTGGAGGCAAAACCAAGATGGTTATGACCCACGTTGGTGTCCCGGCCGACTCGCCAGGCGCTGGTGGTTGGACCCAGGCCATTGACAAACTGACGGCCTTGGTGGCCGGCTAATCCGGGGACGTCACGTGAGCACGGCGGAGCAGCCGGTCCACCTGGCCGGTGGTCCCATTGACTGGAAGCAGGCGGTTGCCGACTTGAATCGGCTTCTTCGACTGCGGACCACGCCCATTGGCATGAAGCTGTTCGAGTCGACGGCCGAGATGGAGGCGGTGCCCCGCATCCGTCGGCCGAACAGCATTCACACCACCGACCAGATCGTCGGTATGGCCAGTCGTTTGAACTGGACGGTTGGCATCACCAACGATGATCTGGTCGGTGCCCAGTGTGGGGCGGTGATCGGCCTGCACCCCCAGGATGACAAGTGGCTTTCCGGTGAGCACATGGCCGGGGTGTGGTTCGAAACCGTCGAGGACGCTTCGGCTCATCAGCACGCCATGCATACGGTTCCGTTCGGGACCTACGAGGCCATGGCGGTATCGCCGCTGGCCACCGGCCGGCTCGATCCGCCCGACATCTGCCTCATCTACGCCACGCCGGCCCAGATGATCCTGCTGATCAACGGTCTGCAGTGGGCGGGGTACAAAAATCTGGAGTGGGGCTGCGTTGGCGAGTCGGCCTGTGCCGACTCTTGGGGTCGGGCTCTGAAACTTCGAGAGCCCAGCGTTTCCATTCCGTGCTTTGCCGAGCGCCGCTACGGCGGGGTGCAGGATGACGAGCTGTTGATGGCGACCCCACCTGAGTTTCTGCCTAAGGCCATCGCCGGATTGGAAGCCCTCAGCGGTAACGGTTTGCGGTATCCCATCCCTCCGTACGGCGTTCAGAGTGACGCCCGTGCCGGTCTTGGCGCTTCATACGACTAGCCGCCACACAATTCCACCGCAGCGATGTAGGGATGGCTTCCGAAAGATGCATGGGGCAATTGCCCATAACACCGTGTAGTTGCAGCGACTAGTTTGCGCTCGAAGGCATTCTCAAGTTCCGTCGGGCGTGACGGATCTATCGCTGGGAACTAAGCAGGTGGAACTCATGAGCATAAGGGCGATGCGGAGCCGCGCCGTTTTGGTTGCGGTGACCGCAGCGGTGGCGCTTTTCGGATGGCTGGCCATGGCTGGCGGGTCCGATCCCTCGGTGGCTGTGGTTGACGCAGCCCAAGGGCAGAGTCAGGGCCAGGGCATTGGCCGGGCGGTCGGTGAGCCGCCGCGAGGACGGCCGGTAATGGCCGACGAATCAGCCGTTCAGGCATCGCTTGAGGCTCTGGAGCGAAACGGGGTTATGGACCGTCTTATGGCCCAGAGTGAGGCCGCCGGTTTGATGGTTGCCGAAGGCGCGGCCGCTGGCCGAGGTCTGCTTCCCATCTTCCACGTCGTCGAGTGCGATGAGGTGGCATGTGCCGATGTCATCGCCTGGGCCGAGGCCAATGACATGGAGCCGTCGGAAGTGCTGATCAACTTTGGCCACGGTGGCGTTGAGGAACACTACGTGGAGCTCGGTGAGCTTGTGCCGCCAGCGGCTCCTCAACTGGCCCGCCGAGCCGAATCGGTGATGGAGGGCGTTTCCGGGATTGACGGTGCCGTCTACGGCGAGTGGATGGCTGACAACCGAGCCAACGTTCGGGGAGGTGGACAGTGAGGATTCTGGTCAAGAAGCTTGCCTCCACCCTGAAACGTGGCGAGGAAGGCTCGTTACCCACCGCCGTAACCCTGGCTCTACCACTCTTCCTGGTCGCTGCCATTGCGCTGGTCTTCGGACCGGAATCCGTTCTAAGCCCTGGCGACGCCCTCGGGCCGGAGGAGGCTGCAGCCGAAACCGAGTTGACCGAGGCCTTGGTCAACTTCGAAACGCCGCACGTCCATCCCATCGATCTCACCCCCGACGGTGACACCCTGCTGGCGGTCAACACCCCGGCCGCCCGTCTTGAGGTGTTCGATGTCTCGTCCGGTACGCCGGTGCAGACGGCATCGATCCCCGTCGGCATTGACCCCGTATCAGTCCGGGCCCGCAGCAACACCGAAGCCTGGGTGGTCAACCACATCTCCGACTCGGTCAGCGTGATAGATCTGACTCGCAACGCCGTGGTCGACACCAAGTTCACCGACAACGAGCCGGCAGACGTGGTGTTCGCCGGTAGCCCACAGCGGGCGTTTGTGACCGCGTCGGAATCCAACAAGGTCAATATCTTCAATCCCGACTCCGACGGTGACGACCCGATCAGCACGGTGTCCATCGACGGTGAGGATCCCCGAGCCCTGGCCGTCAGCCCCGACGGGGCATTTGTGTACGCCGCCATCTTTGAGTCGGGCAACCGCACCACCGCGGTCAGCGGTGGTGGCAGCGTCAACGGCGACGACGTGGTTTCCCGTCCCGAGGGTCCTTACGGCGGACAGAATCCCCCGCCGAACTCGGGCAACTCGTTCAGCCCGCCCATCGCCGCCTCGGCCGGAACGCCGTCACGCACCGCCATGATCGTCCGGGAAAACAACGCCGGCCGATGGATTGACGACAACAACGGTGACTGGTCGATCTTCGTCGACGGTTCACTGGCCAGCCTGACCAACCGGGTACAGGGCTGGGAGTTGCTCGACCACGACGTGGCCGTCATCAATGCCAACAACTTCTCGGTGTCCTACCAGGACCACCTGATGAACATGAACATGGCCATCGGCGTGAATCCGGCCAACGGTCGTATCACCACCGTCGGCACCGACGCCATCAACGAGGTCCGGTTCGAGCCGAACCTCAACGGTCGGTTCATCACCGTCAACATCGCCGACTTCGCCCGTGGCGGGTCGGCCAACATCAACGATCTCAACCCCCACCTTGACTACTCCACCGCCACGGTGTCAGCCGACGTTCGGGAGCAGTCGGTTGGTGACCCTCGAGGTATCGCCTGGCACTCATCAGGTAACCGGGCCTACATCACCGGCATGGGTTCCAACAATGTGATCGTGTCCGACGCCTCCGGTAACCGCATCGGTCGTTTCGATGTGGGTGAAGGCCCAACCGGCATTGTGCTGGACGACGCCTCCAACCGGGGCTACGTAATGAACAAGTTCTCCGGTTCGATCTCGGTGATCAACACCTCAAACAACACCGAGGTGGCCGAGGTGGCGTTCTTCGACCCCACGCCGTCGGTCATCAAGCAGGGTCGTCCGATGCTGTACGACACCCATCTGACGTCGGGCACCGGCCACATCTCGTGCGCCTCGTGCCACGTCGACGCCCGGACCGACCGTCTGGCCTGGGATCTGGGCGACCCCCAGGGCAACGCCGACCAGGTCCCCGAGGTGCGGAACTCCAACCCGGCAACGCTGACCGGCAACACGGTTGAGGTGTCGTCAATGAAGGGCGTCATGTTGACCCAGACCCTTCAGGACATCATCGACTTTGAGGTCATGCACTGGCGAGGCGACCGGGCGAACCTCTCCGAGTTCAATGGAACGTTTGTGAATCTGATGGGTCGTCCCAACCAGATCAGCGCATCGCAGATGCAGCAGTTCGAGGACTTCCTGGCCACCATCCATCTGCCACCCAACCCGTTCCGGCGCATCGACGACACCCGCCCGAACTCAGTGACCATGCAGAACGGCGAGACGGTCTCGACGTCCAACTTCCAGGCGCTGCGAGGCGACAACAGCCGAGGCAACGCCTGCATGCAGTGCCACTACAACGGCAACGAACGAAACCTGGGCTCCAACCGTGAGTTGAGCCAGGCCTTTGTGGCTCCATCGTGGTCGCCGTGGTACGACCGGCTGGGCTATTGGCCCGGATCGCAGTCCGGATCGACCACCGGTTTCGGCTTCTTCCACGACGGTGCTGACGACATCGGTGGTGCGGCCCGCACCAACACCGCTGAAAACCAGGACGACATGCTGGCCGAGATTCTCACCCTTGAGGGTCCAACCGGTCCGTTGACCGGTGGTGAGGAGCGTCAGGACTCTCACGCCGGCCTGGGCCAGCAGATCACCATCGAAGGGTCGGCCGACTCGGCTGAGCAGGCTCGCCTCAACCAACTGATCAACATCGTCAACAACAGTCCGTTTGTTTCCATGACGGCGTCGCTGAATGACGGTGGCGTGAACCGTGGCCTCCGGTTCGACGGTGGTAGCTCATGGACCGGCGACCGCTCCGGTGAGACGGCCACCACCAACGGTTTGCTGTCGGAGGCTGCTTCCGGTGACGCCGTCACCTTCACCGTGGTGACCGCCGGGTCGGAAACCCGCCTCGGAATCGACATCGACAACGATGGCGTTCGCAACGGCGACGAATCCCAACCGCTGGAGCTGGCAGGTATTGCCGACCAGACGTCAACTCAGGGTGACGCTGTAACGCTGAACACCTCGGTTTCAGGTGGTTCCGGTACCCGCAGCTTCAGCGCTTCCGGTCTGCCCACCGGTGTGTCAATCAACTCCTCAACCGGGGTGATCTCCGGCACGGCCACGGCCGCTGGAACCTTCAACGCCACGGTGACCGTCAGCGACGCCACCGGTAGTGACTCGGAGTCCTTCACTTGGACGGTGCAATCGTCCGGTGGCGGCGGTGGTGGAACCTGCGCCGGTCTCACCCAGGAAGCCGAGGATGCCGCACTGTCCGGTGCCATGGTGGTCGGCTCCGACGGTTCGGCCTCCGGTGGTCAGTACGTGCATGTGCCTGCCGGGACCGGTCAAGCCTGGACGTTCGGTTCGGCCAACCAGGCGGCGTTCTGTTTCGACGTCGCCCAGGCCGGAACCTATCGCATCGACGCCGCCGTCCTCGGCCCTGACTCGCTGTCCGACTCGTTCTTCGTGACGGTTGACGGTCAGCCCACCGACGGGTTCCTGTGGGACGTCGGTGTCACCACCGGCTTCGAGACCAGCTCGGTTTCGGACCGTGACGGCGCCGACCCTGTTCTGGTCAACCTGTCGGCCGGAGAACACGACATTGTGTTCTTCCAGCGGGAGGACGGAACGCTGCTCGATCAGGTGAGCCTGGTCCGCATCGGTGACGGCGGCGGCGGTGGTGGAACCGGCCAATGTGCCGGTCTCACCCAGGAAGCCGAGGACGCTGCGTTATCGGGTGCCATGGTGGTCGGCTCCGACGGCTCAGCCTCCGGTGGCCAGTACGTGCATGTGCCGGATGGGACCGGTCAGGCCTGGAGCTTCGGTTCGGCCAACCGGGCGGTGTTCTGCTTCGATGTGGCCGAGGCCGGCACCTACCGTTTGGATGCCCTGGTTGAAGGCCTGGACTCGTTGTCCGACTCGTTCTTCGTGACGGTCGACGGGTTCCCGGCTGATGGCTATCTGTGGGACCTGAGCGTCACCAATGGCTTCGAGACGGTGTCACTGTCCGATCGTGACGGCGACGATCCGGTGTTCGTCGATCTGTCGGCCGGTGAACACGAGATCATCTTCTATCAGCGTGAAGACGGCGCCCGTCTCGACCAGGTGACGCTCGTCCGCATCGGCGGTGGTGGTGGTGGTGGTGGTGGTGGTGGTGGCGGTACTTGCGCTGGCCTCACCCAGGAAGCCGAAGACGCCGCATTGTCCGGAGCCATGACAGTGGTGTCCGACGGTTCAACCTCAGGTGGCCAGTACATCAACGTGCCGGAAGGGACCGGTCAGTCATGGTCCTTTGGTTCATCCAGCCGGGCGGTGTTCTGTTTCAACGTTGCCGAGGCCGGAACGTATCGCATCGATGCTCAGGTGTCGGGACTGGACTCGCTTTCCGACTCGTTCTTCGTCACGATGGACGGTGAGCCGGTCGAGGGCTGGCTGTGGGATCTCGGTGAGACAACAGGGTTCGAGACGGTTGCCGTATCCGACCGCACCGGCGACGACCCGGTACTGGTCGACCTGACCGCCGGTCAACACGAACTGATCATCTTCCATCGAGAAGACGGATCAAGGCTCGACTCGGTCTCACTGGTTCGCACCGACGGCGACGGCGGTGGAGGCACTGGTGGTGGCGGTGGTGGCACTGCGGTGACCACCGAGGCCATCACCTCTATGACCGGTTTCGGCACCGGTACCGGTGACTTCTTCCTGGGTTGGCGTTTCACCGTCAGCGAATCGGTCGAAGTGGTTGAGCTTGGCGCTCACGACGCCGACCGCAACGGCACACTCGGCAATGTCGGTGGCACCAGCGTGGGTCTGTACAACATGGGCACCGGTCAGCTGCTGGCTTCGGTCGAGATTCCGGCCGGGACTGCGGCGGAGAACGGGTTCGTCTATGCCGCACTGGCCGCACCGGTGACGTTGCAGCCCGGTGTCACCTATGCCGTGGCTTCCGAACAGTCAGGCGAACCTTACGCCTTCAACGGTACGGCGGCCTTTGATCCACGCGTCTCCTACGTGGGTGATGCCTGGAAGTCCGGTAGCGCTCTCGGCCTGCCGGATCAGACGGCACCGGGCAACGAACCGTCGTGGATCGGCGGCACGTTCCGCCTTCGCTAAGACGCTAGCTCCGGTGCTCGCGGCGTAGGGCCGCGGGTACCGGGGGGCTGGTAGTGCCCTACCATTGAGGGCATGATCTGGCTGTTCTTAGCCTTTATTGTTCTCCCTGTTCTGGAGATCTACCTGATCACCCAGGTGGCGGGTCAGGTGGGTTGGCCGTTGGCCATCATTCTGGTGATTGGCATCAGTGCGGCTGGGGCCTGGCTGGTTCGCCGGGAAGGTCTCGGTGTTATTAACCGGGTTCGGGACCGATTCCGGTCGGGGCAGATGCCGACCAACGATTTGGCCGACGGGGCCATGATCTTCTTCGCCTCGGCTCTCATGCTCACTCCCGGGTTCCTGACCGACGCCTTGGGCCTTGCTCTGCTGATCCCACCTATCCGGGCGGTCATCCGGCCACCGGTGATTGCCTTCTTCCGTCGGCGGGTTGACCTGCGGGTGGCCGACGCCACCGGTGGCGCCACCATCTTTGGACCCGGTGGCGCATTCGGCGCCGGTGCGGCCCGTCGGGCACGCCGAGGAGACGTTGTTGATGTTGACGGCGACGCCGTGCCAAGGCCGGATCAGCAGTCGTCTGGGTCGCCGCCGGAGTTGGATGACTAGGGACCGGGTCGGCCCGATCGAGCAGGCTTACAGGCCCCACACTTCGGTGTCGTCGTGGAACTGGGACCAGGCGAACCAGAAGGCTTGATGGCTGCCGATTTCGTTTCCGTTGCCGTCGACCGCTCGGATACCACCACCGGTCAACTCGATGATCACGTTCTCGAACTCCACGGCCTCACCGTCCAGTAGCGAAGACCGAGCCTCCTCTACTGGGAAGGCAACCGGTGTGGCCGACTCGGTGATGACGCCAAGTACCGGTTCCTGCACCGCGAGCCGGGGATCGACTTCGCCGATGGGGAAGATGGGGCCGTCGGCGTCACGGGTGTTCAACAAATCCGAATCCCGTCCCAGTGCTTCGGCTTCATCCAGGATGGTGGTGTCGGGGTGCGCTTGCTTCCACTCACCCCAGGTGGTGGTGACCACCGCGGCTTGAGGTAGTTCAATGCCCTCTTCCGACAGGGGGCCGGTGACGGCCACACCCAGGAACGTGTCAAACACGCTCTGAGACTGAATGTCGTACATCACCTTGTTTGACCGGCTCAACAAGCCGGAGGTGCGCATGATCGGACGGTCGACGCCGGCCGGAACCTCGTCGGTGTAGAACACCTGGGCCGAACCGCACAGCGTGCAGTACGGCATGGCGAAATCTCGTCCGCCCAGTGTGTCGTTAACCATCTCACGGATCTCCATGATGTTGCGGGGATAGGCCCGGGCTTCGCCGTTGATCTCTACCCCGAACACCACACGGTCGTCGTCATACCAGTCGCCTCCATCGGCGTCGGTGACCCGAGGGTTGTCGGCGGCCGGGATGCAGTTGCACGGCGCATCGGTTTCGTCGTACGGACGATCGTCGATACGAACGCCGCCCCATGACCAGTATCGGTAATCGACCAGTTCGGAGGCGTTGTCGTCGAAGAACGGCTCCCACGCTCCCGACACCAGGGAGAAAAGGGTCCGCTTGTGCTTCAGATACTCGGGGGGTGCCGGCGTGTCCCAGGCAATCAGATGGTCAACCAGTTCACCCCACGGTGAGAAGTCGTCCAACTCAATACCGGTGACCCCTTCGGCCGCGTTCAGCAGCGAGCTATTGCCCTCATCCGGGCGGACGAAACGCAGGATGTCGGCCAGCAACCACGCCACTCTGGGATCACCAGAGGCGCCGATCGTTTCCAAGTTCTCCTGATTGTCGATGGCGAAGATTGGGCTGGTCAATGACTCCTGGGTGAAGATCTGATCGAAGGCCCTGGCCAACGCCGGATCGTATTCGGCCGGTACCGGGGGAGCTTCGCCGAAGTCGGGCCGGGTGACTGGAGGACGCGGTTCGCCGTCATCTGGATCTGAGTCGGCGGTGACTCCGCCTTCTTCGCTCTCAGCGTTATCGCTGGGTTCTTCGGACGCCGCCGCTTCATCTGTCGGACCGTTGGATGGGTCGGCCACCGTCTCCCCGGGCGAGGCAGACGTCCCACAGGCTGCAGCTATAAGCAAAAGGGGAAAGATCAAGGCTGAGACTCTCATAGAGACACCTAACCATTGAGTCCGGTGGGGATGTTCCGACATGGCCTAATGTTTCGCCCGAGTTTCGTTGTGGCCGTCCTGGCCAGTCTGGCGTGTTTGTTGAAAGTTGGCGAAGCATTGCCAGTAGAAGCTGTGTACCTGTAGAGTTTCGTGATGCTGGTGGCACGAGTTTGGAAACGTCTATCGACAACCTGGTGGTATCGGCAGGATGGAATGGAAGCACCGGCAATCCCGACTGCCGTCGTCATTGCTACGTTGATCATCGTTTTGACGGGGTGTACGACTAGTGGTGATCAGATTGCCGAACAGATCGCCACCCCGTCTTTGGCTTCCGGCTCGGCTTTGGAGTCGGTCTCCGAGTCGTCTGTCGGGCCAGCGATGTCTGAAACGAGTGCGGTGGCGGCGGGCGGAACCGTCGATGTGCAGGTATCCACCTCCGGGGTCAACTCGATAGACGACAGCTCAACCAGCAGTGATACGGTCGCGACTACCACTGCGGAGGCGCCCGGCACCACGGATAGCAGCACGGAGGCTCCCACCACTACTGCTCTGCCCGTGACCGACAGCGGCCCGACCACTTCAGTTCAAACAACGCTTGAGGAAGGGACCCAAACCGGAGATGGGCCGACCTCTACGAGTGCTCGCCCGCCGACTAGCAGAATGCAACCGTCCACCACTGCTTCGGTGACCACCACAATTGTGTCAACGCCGCAACAGCCACCGCAGGAAACCGCCGCCTGTCAACTGAGAACAGTGCCTCAATCGGCCGGGCTCGATCCGTTCTATGCCCAGGGCTGTCAGGTCGATGGGTTTTGGGTTGTGGCTGCTGACGTAGTTAATCCCTCCGCCGTGGCGGCGGCCGGAAAGGTTGTCGCCGCCTTTTTCGAGTCCGACAACCGATTGTCTCCGGCCTTGCGTGAATTCAACATCAGGCTTGGCATAATCGGAGCCAATCAGCGGACTACCGAAATGCCCGAATACAGAGATCTTTACACGGCCTTTCCTGGTACCGACTGGGATAGTCGTGCCCGCGGCCTGGGAGCCACCTCGTTTCGACCATTGGTTTCTGCTGGCGAGGAGAACGTCATCTGCCTCGAAGGCGATCGCTATCGCGGCGAAGACATTCTTCTGCACGAATTTGCACACGTCCTGCACCTGTTTGGTTATGCCGCCATCGATTCAAGATTCAACAATCAGCTCGATGCGGCCTACCAGGCGGCCATGCAGCGCGGCACGTGGGATAACACCTATGCGGCCACGAATAGCGCAGAGTATTGGGCTGAAGGGGTGCAAAGCTACTTTAATCGCAATGCTGGCGGGGAGACGACCAACGGCATCCACGGCCCAATTGACACCAGGGAAGAGCTTGCGAGCGCCGATGGTCCCCTCTACGAACTCATATCGACTTGGATGAGTGATGTGCGACTTCCTCCCCGCTGTCAGTAGACGTTTCGTAGGACGACCATCTGCAAGCTGTTTTTGGCCCGTTCCATAGACCAGCAACTAGGGTGGCCCTCGATGGGTGACTCGACGCAAAACTTTTCCAGCCCCAACATCAGTGGGCATCCCGAGAGCTCGAAAGACGCCACTGAACACACCAAGGCTCGCCACGCTGAGGTGGCGGCCGGGCTCTCGTTCACCACTGACGACTTCGAGTTGGCGTCCCGCGGTTTGATCGCCACTCATCCCACGGGGTTTATCGACGGGCCCCTCGGTGTGCCGGCCCGTGACATCTCCGACTACGACTTCATCAATGATCGGGAAGCGCCGGCCACCGTCGACCCCAGCCTGTGGCGTCACGCACAGCTCAACAATATTCACGGCCTGTTCAAGGTTGATGACGGGCTCTACCAGGTTCGGGGTTATGACGTTGCCGTGGTCAGCTTCATTGAGGGCGAAACCGGTTGGATCATCATCGATCCGCTCATGACCGAGCCGACAGCCAGCGCTGCGCTGACCATGGCCAACGAACACCTGGGGGAGCGGCCGGTCAAAGCCATCATCTACACCCACAGCCACACCGACCACTATGGCGGGGTCCGAGGTGTGACCACGCCGGAAGCGGTAGCCAACGGCGAGGTCGACATCTACGCCCCCGAAGGTTTCCTCGACGCCGTCGTGGCCGAGAACCTGATAGGCGGCAACGCCATGTTCCGCCGCACCCAATACCAGTTCGGCATCTTCCTGCCCAAGAACGAACGCCAGCATGTCGACATCGGCCTGGGTAAGACGCTGGCTCTGGCTCCGCCCGGTCTGCTGGCCCCAACCCATGACATCACCCACACCGGCCAGGAGGTGGTCATCGACGGGGTCCGCGTTGTCTTCCAGATCACGCCTGAGGCCGAGGCCCCGGCGGAAATGAACTTCTTCTTTCCCGATAAGGGATGGCTGTGCATGGCCGAGAACTGCACCCACAACATGCACAATCTCATCCCGTTCCGGGGAGCCAAAGCCAGAGACACTCTGGCCTGGTCGAAGTACATCGCCGAGGCCATGGACATGTTCGGGGCCGACTCCAAGCTGGTGTTCGCCTCCCACCACTGGCCCCGATGGGGGCACGACGAGGTTACGGAGTTCCTGTCCCGCCAACGGGACATGTACCGCTGGATCCACGACCAAACCATGCGCATGGCCAGCCGTGGGCTGGTGGCAAACGAGATCGCCGAAGAGCTGGAGATGCCACCGGAGTTTCAGGACGAGTCCCACACCAGGGGCTACTACGGCAGCCTGGCCCACAACGTGAAAGCGGTGTACCAGCTGTACCTGAGCTGGTACGACGGCAACCCGGCCCACCTGTGGCCCCACCCTCCGGTGGAGGCGGCGCAGAGGTACGTGAAGTTCATGGGTGGGGCAGAGTCGGTCCTGGCTCAGGCCCGGGAGTCGTTCGCCGAAGGCGACTACCGGTGGGTGGCCGAAGTGGTGAATCACCTCGTCTTCGCCGAGCCCGACAACCCTGAAGCGCTGGCCCTTCAGGCCGACGCATTGGAGCAGTTGGGCTATCAGAGCGAGTCGGCCACCTGGCGCAACGCCTACCTAACTGGAGCCATGGAGCTGCGGACCTCCCCTCCGCCGGTTCGGGCCGTGCACCGCAAGGACATGGTGGAGGTCATCAGCCTGTCGCAGCTGACCGACACCATGGGCATCCGGGTGAAGTCGGAGGACGTCGGCGGAGTGAATGTGCGGGTGGCGGTGAACCTGACCGATTCCGGCGAGCAGGGTGTGATCGGGTTGCAGCGCCGCACGCTGCGGTTCGATGCGGGTGAACCGGTGGGCGAGGTCGATGCCGTCATGAGCCTGACCAAGTCGACCATGGTGGACCTGGTGATCGTGGCCCAGTCGTACGCCGAGGCGCTGGCCAGCGGGTTGATCGAGGTCGACAATCCCGATCTGGCCCGGCAACTGTTCGACAATCTCGAAGAGCACTTCTCCAACTTCAACATCGTTACCCCATAGAGCGCCGGTAATCGGCGGCAGCTCGGGCCCACGGCGAACTAGGTTTTCGGTATGGGGATTGAAGTACGTCCGACCGAGCCTGACGAACTGAGGGCGGCCTCGGCCGCAACCTCGATCTCGTTGCTTCACTCTCCCATGGACGATGAGCTGTGGGAGAAACGCAAAGACGGTTGGATGGCCTTCCCATCGTTCAGCGCCTGGGACGGTGACCGCTGTGTTGGTCATGCCGGACACTTTGTGGTGGAGACGGTGGTGCCCGGCGGGGCCAGGCTCGGAACTGGAGCAGTCACCCGTGTTGGTGTTGTTCCCACCCACCGGCGTCGCGGCGCGGCCAGTGGCCTCATGAAAGCGCTGGTTGACGATTGCGTGTCCAGGAAACTGCCGTTGATGAGTTTGCGGGCCAGCGAGGCGGTCATCTACCAGCGTTTCGGCTTCGGTATGGCCGGCGACATGTTGCGGGTCACGGTGGATTCGGCCCGGGCCCGGCCCGTGGGTGGCACTGACGGGGCAACCGACGGCACGGTCGAGTTGGTGGAGCCCGACGAGGTGGTGGAGACGGTTTCGTCGGTGTACGCCAAGGCGCTCGGCCGCCGAGTTGGGCAGATCACCCGACCGGACTTTTTTTGGGACCGCATCTATGAAAACGCCATCAAAGCCAAGCACGGTGCCTTTGTCGCCGCCCACCGTCGCCCCGACGGCGTGATCGACGGTTTCGCCAACTACGCCATCAAATGGGGCAGCTTCGATGACGATCCGACCACCGGAGGCTTGGGCAGCGTGTTCGATCTGGTAGCCGAGTCCGACGAGGTGGAACTAGCGCTGTGGCGCTACCTGATGGACATCGATCTCATCCGTTCATGGTCGGCGAACTGTCGACCGATCGATGATCCGTTACGCGAAGCCGTTTGGGACCGTCGGGCCTACCGAGTGGACGCAGTGATAGATGAGCAGTGGGTCCGCCTGGTTGATGTGAACGCCGCGCTGACCGCTCGCAGCTACAACCCGGTCGACGTCGCGATTACTGTTGGTGTGACCGACCCGATGGTTCCGGCAAATGACGGTGTGTGGCGCATCGATCGCTCGGGAGCATCACGGCTGGAATCGACGGCCGACGCTGAGCTTTCGGTGGACATCGCCACCGTCGGTGCCGCCTATCTGGGTGGTGTCTCCTGGACTTCGCTGGCCGCCGCCGGGCAGGTGGTATTGACCGATCCGGCCGATGACGCCGCCGCCCGAGCCGATCTGCTGTTCCGGACCGATCCTGCACCGTATTGCGGGACGTTCTTCTAGCGGGTTGACCCGGACCCACAATTTTGTCAATCCGCTTGTCATACGATTCGCCGTATGCGGGCTTTAGTAAGCAATGGATACTGCAGCGAGGGAAGAGTTTGCAGCGTTCTTCGACGATGCGGAACGCCGACTTCGGTTGGCGTTGTGCGGAGCTTTCGGCATGGAGGCCGGTCGGGATGCAGCGGCCGAAGCGCTGACCTGGGCGTGGCGCAACTGGCATCGGGTTCGGGTCATGGAGAACTCGACCGGCTATCTCTACCGGGTGGGGAGAACGTCAGCGATTAGAGCGCTTGGCCAGGAGGCCAAGATCGCCGACACCGACGTGGAGGTTGAGGCATCAGCTTGGGAGCTGCCGAACTACGAACCCAATCTGGCCAGCTACCTGGCCGGACTGTCCGAGCAGCAGCGGGTATCGGTCTGGATGGTCCACGGCCTCGGTTTCACCCACACCGAGGTGGCTGAGATACTCAACTGCTCCAAACCGACGGTGGGAACCCATGTTCGGCGAGGACTTGACCGGCTGCGAGAGCGGATGGGAGTGGAGCATGGTTGACCGTCAAGAAGACGCCCTCGGTGACTGGATCCGAAGCATTGCTACTACGTCGGAACCAATCGAGTTCAATGTTGTCGTTCCGTCCTTCGACGATCCCCCTTTTGCTCTTGATCAGCCCATTGCTCCGAAGCCGCCGACGCCGAAGGTAGCCCCTCGCCCCGGACCCTCTACAAGCTGGCTGGCCGCGGCGGCCGTTGTTGCCATCCTCGTCGGGGTGGTCGCAGTCGGAGCATTGGCCAGGAGCAGCGCCCGAGAGGCGGAGCTCGCCGCCGCGTCGACGCCGGCCGCACGAGCGACAGCGTTCTGGAGGGCTGTCGAAGCCGCCGATGTGCCAGCAATCCTGGCTGAGGTTGATCCGGACGTCGACTCTCCGGCGATGACAATTTTCGGGCCGGCGAGCACGATGGGCCAACAATTCGACTGGTACAAGTCCATCGGATTCGAGTGGCAGCTCGACCGATGTCTTGACGTCAGCCCAACACAGGCCAATTGCACAGTCTCGGCTTCCAACACCTGGTCGGATGCCCTGGGCCAAGAACCCATCTCCGCCACCTTCGCCGTTCAACTCAACGATGACGGGGTGGTCAATGTCGATGACGTATCCAATGCGTTCTTTGGTCGGTGGTTTCCGGAGGTCGGTGACCAATTCAAAGCGTGGGTAGAGATAAACCATCCTGATGACGCCGAGGTCATGTTCGGGCGCAACACGGCGGCTCACCCCGAAATACTCAAGCTCTACGAAGTCAACACTACTCGGTTCGTCGAGGCTCAGGCCGTCGATAGTGATGGGTAAGGCTCAAGCCGAAGCTGTCGATACCGGCCTGATGGGAGGCGTGCGTCTCCTATCGAGGAGTTCAGCGTCGTAGCCGACGCCAGAGCACTCTATGTAGCCAAGGAGCGCGGTCGTGCGACGTTCGCTCTTGCTCGGCCTGGTGAAGTCGGCCGATCCAATGGCATCGGGCAACTGACACCGGGTTGAGTCGAGCGGTACAGTTTGGGCCGTGTCACAAGATCTCCCAACCGGATTGACCCTCAAGCCCGTTTCCCCGGTCCTTGGAGCCGAGATCGGCGGTATCGACCTGGCTGCCGGAGTGACCGACGAGCAGTTCGCCTTCATCCATCAGGCGTTTCTTGACCACGGCGTGATCTTCTTTCGCCATCAGTCTGCGCTCACCAAGATCGATCAGGTGCAGTTTGGTCAGCGGTTCGGCCCGTTACACCGCCATCCGGCGGCCCCGGCCGACGACGCCGAAGGGGCCGTGTTCGTTATCCACGCCCACCGTGACTCTCCGGTGGCCAACGGCAACGGCTGGCACTCCGACGTTTCATGCGATCCGGAGCCGCCGATGGCCACCATGTTGCAGATCCACCAGGTACCCCAAGGGGGCGGAGGAGATACGCTCTTCGCCGATATGGAAGAGGCATACGCCGCACTACCAGCCGTGACCCGAAAGCAGTTGAAGACCCTCACCGCCCGACACGACTCCGAACACATCTACCGAGGCCGCTACGCCGACCGTGGTGTCGACGACAGTGGGGTCGAGTATCCGTCCAACCAACATCCGGTGATTCGCACCCATCCCGAAACCGATCGGCCGTCCATATACGTGAACCGTTCGTTCACTGCCGCCATCGTCGGCATGGCCGAAGCCGACAGCGACGGGCTCCTATCGAGGTTGTTCGACCACATCGAGCAGCCCGAGTTTCAGATTCGTTTTCGCTGGGAACCGAATGACGTGGCCATCTGGGACAATCGCCGCCTGATGCACTTCGCTATCTGGGACTACTGGCCTGGGGAGCGAAAGGGTCATCGGGTATCGATCCTGGGAGACCGGCCGTACTTCAACCCTGACGCTCCGGACCCCGAACCTTCGACTGTCAGGCTCTCCGGCGGGACGTTGGCGCAGCTCTAAGTCGGCCCGAGGCAAACTGCTAGCAACCCCTGAAGGGTTGCCGTTAGCGAGCCAGTATTCCGCCGTCGCAGGAGATGGTCTCGCCGACGGTGAACTGTCCCGCTCGCGATGCCAGGTACAACGCCAGGCCGGCGATGTCCTCGGGGGTGCCGACTCGGCCTCTCGGCGTGATCTTGCCCAACTCGTCCCAGTCGGTGCCGTCCACGTCACCGCCGGTACCAATACCGGTACTCAACATCCATGTGGGGAACGGGCCGGGAGCAATGGCGTTGACCAACACGTTCTTCGGGGCCAACATGCCACCCAACTGTTTGGTCATGGCATGCACGGCCGCTTTGGACGGGCCGTAGGAGAACGTCTCAAAGGCGGGAGCCTTGATGCCGTCGATGGAGCCGATGTTGATGATACGCGACGGGTCGTCGGCTGTGCCGGCCGCTTCCAGCATGGGCAGCAGAGCCTGGGTGAGGAAGAAGACGCCTTTGACGTTGGTGTCCATCACTTTGTCCCAGCCCTTTTCCGGAAACTCGGCCAGCGGGGCTCCCCATGAGACCCCGGCGTTGTTGACCAAGATGTCAAGCTTGTCCTCCCGCTCGGCCAGAGCCGAGGCCAGAGCCTGCACCCCTTCAATGGTTGAGACGTCGGCCGGGATGGCCACACACTCGGCGGAGTCGCCGTACTGTTCGTTGAGTCGGGCGGCTGTCTCTTCGCAAGCTGGCGCCTTGCGGGAGGAAATGTAGACCTTGGCGCCGTTGGCCAGATAGCCGGCGGCGATCATCTCACCGATACCTCGCGACCCTCCCGTCACCAGCGCCACCTTGCCGTCAACCGAGAACAACTCCTGAATTTTCATACCGTCATCGTACGGTGTCGGTGGCCGAGGGTTCACTTCCCGATTCAGTGAGGCCTGTGATGCCTTGCGTTTTGGGCTTGGCGTTTGCAGGTTGGGTCGAGTGCGCGGTTGCGGATGAGTGACCCGGTGTTGTGGTTGATGACGCTTGTGGCTGAGGGCGCTGTGTAGTCGTTGATGGTTGTACCGCCAGGCCCACGGGTTGAGCGCTTGGTGGTGCTGATCGAAGGTTTGGTGGAGCTTCGGATCTTAGCGGGCGGGGGTGATGGGTTAGATCCGCGACGCGGGACAGGGACTCAACGATTCTGGAGATGTTCTACGTCTCAGTCTCGAGGAGTCGGTGAGTTCAACCGGTCATCGCGACAGCTTGAGTGTAGATGGTGTGGGCTGTTGACCAGTTGAGGCTTCGGCGGGGGATGGTGTTGACCCGGTGTTTGATTGCTCGGAGGTCGTCTGGGGTGTAGACGGCAAGGTTGGTTCCTTTGCCGACGTAGCGGCGGAGTAGACCGTTGCCGTTCTCGTTGGTTGGTCGTTGCCATGGTGAGTGTGGGTCAGCAAAGTAGACATCAATCCCTACCCCGGTGGCGAGGTCGGCCCAGCGGGCCATCTCTGATCCCTGGTCCCAGGTCAAGGTCCGCCGTAGAGGTTCGGGGATCCGTTCCACGATTTCGATGAGTTCGGCCAGGGTCGCGTCAGCGTCGTGGCCTTCGGGAAGATCAGCCAGCCAACAGTTACGGGAGGCCCGGTCGAAGATGGTGATGATGGCCGGCCGGTTGAACGACCCGAGAATCAGATCTCCTTCTAAGTGACCAACCTCGCGGCGCTCAGCAGCGATACCGGGGCGGGCGCTGATCGGGGTGAACACACCCAACGGGCTGGTCTTTGCTAGTGGTGTTTCACCGGCGCGTAGACGATGTTTGCGGCAGCGGCGACGCCGGTGTAGCCCAGCGTGTAACCCGCGGCGTAGACCCCGGCGCCCGTGACTATAGACAGCTTGGTAGATGCATTCGTGGCTAACCTTGGCGGTCACGCCGTGAACGCCTTGGGCGAGTTCGATCGAGATCGTCACCGGTGAGTCTTTGGCTTCGAGGCGGGCGGTGACATGAGCCGCTAGAGCAGGGTCTGCAACGAACTTCGGGACCTTGGGGCGGCCGCGTAACTCCTCGGCCCGCTGTTGTGCTGCGGTTGCTTTGTAGCGGCCTCGGCCGCCGTTGCGGTTCACCTCGCGGTTGATGGTGGACCGGTCCCGGCCCAGCCGTTCGGCGATCTCGCCATCGGTCTCGGATCGTTCAATCCCGGCGCGGATCTCTTCGCGTTCGTGTGAGGTCAACGGTTGTGCTGGCATGATGGGCTGTACTCCACCGGTCGGGGAACGTGTGTAGACAGCAGGCATCATGCCTGCCATCACGCTCTGACCGGTGGACCCATCAACTCACAGGGCTGTGACCGTGACCCCTTGAACTCGCCATCCCTGTGGTTGTTGATCCTATTCGTATGTGCGAGTTGTTGGTCTTGAGTGGTGAGTGGCTAAGGGTCCGCCGCGTTTTAAGTCGCGTGATGTGGGGTGATGGTGTAGTTC
>JAHDFR010000007.1:61586-85518 GCA_020628065.1 Acidimicrobiales bacterium | reverse complement strand
CCACAAACCTGGCCGCCACCGAAGACCCAACAGAGGTCATCGACACCACAAACCTCGACGCCACCGAAGACCCAACAGAGGTCATCGACACCACATACGCCGACGAGCCGACTCCTGAGGTGCCGACATCGACCGAAGTGAACTCGGAGGCAACAAACGAGCTCGCCGATTCCAGCGACTCCGATGAGACCGAAGTGTTGGTTTCGTCCGACGCCACCAAGGTCATGCCGACTCCGGCCGGGGTTGACGACGTCGAGCCAACCATCGTCGACACCTCGATTACCGCCGATCGACCGGCCGAACGTGAGCCGGTACCACATCGCCCGGCTGTGGACGATAGTTCGCCGGGTGGAGGACGAGCGGGCAAGATCCTGGCACTGTGCGCCGTCGGGCTCCTGGTCGTAGTTGGTGTTGGATGGATAGTGGACAGTCTGTCCAGCCGAGGCCAGGTGCTGCGAGGAACAACCTTGGCCGGTGAGTCCATTCAAGGGCTCACCGAGTCGGATCTGCAGGACCTGCTGGATGAACGCACTGCAGCCCTTGCCGACCAACCAATGGATGTGGCTATCGGAGACGTCACCGTCACCTCAGATCCGGTCACGCTCGGAGTAGCACTCGACGACGAGGCAATTATCGACGAGGCTCTGGCTGCCGGACGAGGAGGCTTCATCCTCTTCCGTCCGTTCATCTGGATCGGGCGTTTCTTCTCCGGCACCGACATCGAAGAGCAATACGCCTATGACCCGGCTCTGACCACCGAGGCGGCCGAGACAATCCTGTTGGCACCGCTGGCTCAAGTCAAAGAGCCAGGCCTGACCTACGAAGGCGATGCCATCGGTGTCGACCCCGGAGCGATCGGCACCGTCATCGACCCCGACGAGCTCATTGGACTCCTCCCTCCCGCCATGCAAGCCGGGCCCCCTTATACGGTCGGCCTGGCCCCAATCGATGAAGCCCCATCGCTTACCGATGAGCAGGTCAAAGCGGTGGCTGACGAGATCAACGCCGCTACCGCCGAGCCAGTGGCCCTTAGAGTGCTCGATGACGTAGCGGTAGTGGAGACCGATCAGTTGCGGGCCTGGTCCAAGCTGGTTAACGAAGGCGACGGCGAGGCCACCTGGCTACTCGATGGCGAGCTGGCTCAAAACGAGCTTCAGCCACTCTTCCCCTCGCTGGGCTCCGAGGATCAGCAGGCGCGGTTCGTCATTGTTGACGAGGAGCCGACCATTCTCCCGGCATCGGAAACCGTCATCTGCTGCGCCGAAGACTCGGCCGACCGAATCCGAGAAGGTCTCAACGACGACCCACTCAATCTCAGCGAAGAGGAGCTTGAGGAGCTCGACAACAACGACCCAACCGCCGGCCTCAGAATTGTGGGCCTGGAACCCATCACCGTCGGAGCCGATGAAGGCGTGACCGAACTGGAGTCGTTGGGCATCATCGAAGAAGTCTCCACCTTCACCACCAATCACGCCTGCTGCCAGAACCGGGTTACCAACATCCAACGATTCGCCGACCTGACGCAGGGAGTGGTGATCCGTCCCGGCGAGACCTTCTCGTTGAACGGTCACGTCGGTCAACGGACCAGGGAAAAGGGTTTTGTCGCCGACGGGGCGATCAATCTCGGGGTGCTCGAACCTCAGGTCGGCGGAGGCATCAGTCAGTACGCCACCACATTCTTCAACGCTTCTTTCTTTGCCGGTCTCGAGTTTGTCGAATACCAGTCCCATTCGCTGTACATTTCCCGCTACCCACGGGGGCGGGAGGCCACCATCTCCTGGCGTCGACCGGACCTGAAGGTAAAGAACACCACGCCATACGGAATCCTGGTCTGGAACAGCTACACGCCGACGTCAATCACCGTCAGCTTCTATTCGACAAAGCATCTCGAAGTCGAGGCCCTGCCGCTGAGAAGGGCGTCGGAGCGTCAGTGCCGGGTGGACATTACCCCGAGGCTGATCACTTTCGAAGATGGAACCGAGGTCGAGGACTCCGTCTACGCCGTCTACCGCCCTGGAGAAGGCCTGGACTGCAACGGCGACTCAACCCGCCCGGACCTCGAACCGGACTCCACTCCGACAACCGTGGCCGACTCCGACGAGGGCCGGGCTGCAGTTACGACGACGGTTCCCGATGATGACGCTGGAATTGACGACGCCATCACAACAACCACGCCGGAAGATGCGGGCGGAGACACCTAGGCAGGGTCGTCTCTGCCACGTCAGCCGGCACCGCGTGCCTGCCGACACAGCCGGTCGTTGAGTCGGATCGGGCCGCTACCGTTCATGCGGGTGGACAGCGCTCACGACACCACGCTCAAGACCGACCTTCTGATCGTCGGCGCCGGGCCGGCCGGTACTGCAGCCGCCATAGAGGCCGTTCGGGCCGGCCTGTCGGCTGTTGTCGTAGACAAGGCGCACTTCCCCCGACCAAAGTGCTGCGGAGACGGTCTTACCACCAGTGCTCTACGCCACCTTGACGAGCTCGGGTTTGAGCCTCACGGCCTGCCGAGTTGGAAACAGATCGACAGCTTCGTCCTTACCAGCCCAAACGGCCGAAGTCGGACCTACCCGCTGCCGGGATCGGCCGGCCTGTACGCCGCCGTGGCCCGCCGCAGCGAGCTTGATACCGAACTCGTGTCACTGGCCCGTGCATCGGGCGCGTTGGTGATGGAGGGGGCGACAGTAGTGAACGTCGAGCAATCTCAGTCAGCGGTAACCGTAATGGTCGACGATCAGGCAAGAGCCGAGCGTCAAACGATCCAAGCCCGATTCGTGGTGGCCGCCGACGGTATGTGGTCGACCGTGCGGAAGCTGACATCGACCGACCGAAGTAACTATCGAGGCGATTGGCACGCCTTCCGGCAGTACTTCGTCGGTGTGGATGGGCCGGCCGCTGACGGGCTCATGGTCTGGTTCGAGGAGGATTTGCTGCCGGGCTACTTCTGGTCCTTCCCGCTGGGCGATGGCGCCGTCAACGTCGGTTTCGGAATCGTTCGGGGCGAGGGAGGCAAGCAGATCCAAAAAATGAAGACCCTGTGGCCCGAGCTCCTACAGCGACCCTCGATCCGCAGCGCCCTGGGTCCCAATGCCGAGCCGGAAGAAGCTCACCGGGCCTGGCCAATCCCGGCCAGGCTTGGACAACTCCCGCTTGCCCAGGGACGCATCATCTTCGTAGGCGACGCCGCTGCCGCCACCGACCCCATGAGCGGCGAGGGAATCGGACAGGCGCTTGAGACCGGCCGACTGGCCGTCACCTCAATCATCGAGGCCGGTATCGATCATCCGACGTCAGTACGAGATCGCTACCAAACCCAACTGCGACGAACAATGGTGGCCGATCACCGTCTGGCCGGAATGCTCTCACAGTTGCTTGGCAATCCCCGAGTGGCCGAAGCCGTGCTGGCGCTCACCGGCTCATCAGACTGGACGAGGCGCAACTTCGCCCGGTGGCTGTTCGAGGATTATCCGAGGGCGGCGGTGTTCAATCCGTGGCGGTGGAAGCAAGGTCGACCGCCCCAGGTCGGCGCCTACGTTTAAGGAGCCTAGTGAGGCGCACGTCCTAAGTCCATGGTTGGTTGACTTCCAGCTACGGCCTCTACGATGCAGCCATGGCTCGACAGCTCGTACCCGGTCGCTCATCTCTCCCCCCGGCAGACTATCTGGAGGAGACCCGGGCGTTGTACAACTCCCTGGGCTACGACTCTTACCGATGGGCCGAGCGAACGGAAGTCACGCCGCTAACGCCACTTTCCAAACCGCTGTCCGACAGCAAGATCATGTTGATCGGCTCCGGCGGCATCTACCGTCAAGGACAGGTGGCGTTCCACACCAAGGACGACACGTCCATCCGACTGATAGCAGCCGATACGCCGACATCGGAGCTGCGGACCGCCCACTTTGCCTACGACCAGACTGACGCTCGGGATGACATCAACTGCGTCTTTCCTCTCGAACGTCTCCACCAGCTGGTTGATCAAGGTTTCATCGGTGGATTGACGGCGATGCACGCCGCTTTCATGGGCGGCATCTACTCCACCAGGCGCCTACTGAGCGAGACTCTCCCCCGGTTGTTGGATCAATGCCAAGAACACAAGCCGGACCTCGTGCTCCTGGTGCCGGTTTGACCGGTTTGCCACCAGTCGGTCGGTCTGATCGCACGAGAACTGGAAGAAGTCGGCTATCCCACCATCGGCTTCACATCGGCCTGGTCCATCACTGAACGAGCCAAACCGCCACGATCAGTGTTTGTCGACGCACCGCTGGGTCACACCACCGGACCTCCCGGTGAACCGGCCACCCAGCTACAACTCCTCACCGACGGTCTCACCGCGGGCGCCGCCATCAAGCAGTCGGGCACCATCGTTCCACTCCCCTACCGTTGGAGTGACGACGAGTGGCGTAGCGACGCCCTGTCGTGGAGCCGACAGCGCCAGGACCAGGGGGACACCGGCCGTCCACCGGGATCGGCACCCAGCGACACCAGAAACGAACGCAACCCGGACCCTCAGTTTCAGACAGCCAAAGACGCCGAACTGGCTGCCGCAACCGACTGGGATGATCAATGCCTGGTATGCGTCGGGATTGAACCCTAGCCGGGATCGGCACTACCGGTTCGTACCCACCTAGACTGATGCCCGCAAGTCGGCCCTCTGCCGACGGGTCGCTACGGAGCAGACGGAAGGAACAAAATGGCAGCTGATCTCGGATTCGACGGCAAGGTGGCGGTCATAACCGGTGCCGGAGGCGGCTTGGGCCGCGAGCATGCACTGGAGTTCGCCCGAAGGGGCGCCCGAGTTGTGGTCAATGACCTCGGCGGTTCTGTCGACGGATCAGGTGGTTCTAAAGGTCCGGCCGAAGAAGTGGTGAGCGAGATCGAGGCCATGGGCGGCGAAGCACTAGCCGACGGCAACAGCGTGGCCACCGAGGCCGGCGGTGAAGCCATCATCAAGAGCGCCATCGACAACTTTGGGCGAGTCGACATTGTGGTCAACAACGCCGGCATTCTGCGGGACAAGACCTTCCACAACATGACCGACGAGCTGCTCACACCGGTCATCGACGTGCACCTGAAAGGGGCGTTCTACGTCACCAAGCCGGCATGGTTGCACTTCCGCGAGCAGGGCTACGGCCGAGTCATCAACACATCCTCAAGCTCCGGCCTGTTGGGCAACTTCGGTCAGGCCAACTATGCGGCGGCCAAGATGGGCCTGGTGGGCTTCACCAGAGTGCTGGCGGCCGAGGGCGCCAAGTACAACATCAACGTCAATGCCATTGCCCCGGTGGCCAAGACCCGAATGACCGAGGACCTTTTGGGGGCCATGGCCGACCAGCTCGATCCGAAGCTGGTCACTCCGCTGGTTATCTGGTTGGCCCACGAGTCGAACACCACCACCAGTTCGGTGTACTCGGCGGCCGGCGGCATCATCTCCCGGTTCTTCATCGGTCTGACTCAAGGAATGAATCTCGGTGCCGGACTGACGGCCGAGTCCGTCCGTGACGGGTGGGATGACATCAATAGTGAAGACGGCTACCTGGTCCCGTCAGGCCCGGCCGACGAGTTCGGAAAGTTACTCAAGCAGTTCGAAGCCGGCCAGTAGCCGACACATCGGCCTCGACATCTCGCCTGAGATGCCCCCTATCGCGCTAGTGCCGGTTCAAGACCGGGCCGGCGTGGTGTGAGACCATCCGCCACCGGTTCCCGTCATTGACGAAGATGTTCACTGCGGTGGCCGCCCCGGTGTGGCCGTCGGAGATCATATTCTCGGTGAGGGTCACCCAGCCGACGTCGCCCCGATGCACAACCCGTTCCTCGGTGGCGATGATCTGTGGGTTCCCACCAAAGGAGAAAATGCTCCGCCACGAGTCCAAAACCTCGTCCCACCCGACGATGGCCGGACGCCCGGGGTGGGCACAGGTGACATCCGGCGTGTGGTTCCACAGCGTGACCATCAAGTCGATGTCGGCTGTCTCCAACGCTCGGTAAAAGTCGGCGTTGGCGGCGAGAATCGTTTCTAGAGTGCCGTCAGGGCTGTTCGACTCGGTCACCCCACAACTCTAGAACTCCAACGCCGATAGGCCATGAGCCGAGGCATCATAGAGCGGCCACCAAAGCCACCGTAAACAACGGGGCGACAAATCGGACAGATAAATCGGACAGAGAAAGCGGACGTAGAGTAGAGCGGTGAGCGACGGCAACGACGTCCAAGACGGCGGCAACAGCAACGAAAGCGGCTGGCGAAACGCCGTCCGACGCTTCGATGACAACATCGATGCGCGGTTCACTCCGCTCAGGGGGCGGCGAGAAGTCGACCGCCTCTTCTACCTGGCCAGCGAGGGTGCCGACTACTCAAGGGCCTGGCATGTGATCAACCTGGCAATGGCTCTTTTCCTGCCGTCACGGCGACGTCACGCAGTGCGCCTGGCCATCGCCCTCGGGGTCGAGTCCGCCTTTGTAAACGGCCTACTTAAGAATGTGTTCGACCGGGAACGGCCGGAAGTCCTTCCGGACGCAACCTTCGACGTCAGGCGACCCAAAACCAAGAGCTTCCCGAGCGGCCACGCCAGCTCGGCCACGTTGACCGCTGTTCTGTTGTCCGACGCCCTGCCTCGAGGACGGAAGCTGTGGTGGCTGCTGGCCGCCATCGTCTCCGCCAGCCGGGTTCACAACCGGATGCATCACCCCTCGGACGTCGCCGCCGGCGGAGTTCTGGGAACCATCATGGGGCGGCTTATCAAACGGCGGTTTCCGCTCCCCTGAACCGGACCCACAACCGGGACTAGGATCGACGGATGACAACCGAAGATATGAACTTAGGGGCGTTCTCGGTGAGCCTGGCGGTGGCAGACCTCACCCAATCAATGGACTTCTACCGAATGCTTGGATTCACCGCCATCGGTGGTGATCACGAGACCTGGGTCATCCTGGCCAACCAGGACACGGTCCTGGGTTTGTTCCAGGGAATGTTCGAAGGAAACATTTTGACCTTCAACCCGGGATGGTCAGGAAACGGGCAGCCGATCGAGGGTGAGTTCACCGACGTTCGACATCTCAAAGAGGCCGTCGAAGCGGCAGGCATTGCCGTCGTCGCCGACACCACCACCGAATCATCATCCGGTCCGGCCAGCTTTAGTGTCGTCGACCCGGACGGTAACGCCATCTTGATCGACCAACACGTCTAGAGCAGGCGATACGACACCTGCCAAGAGAGCGGCTACTGCAGCTGCTTGGCCTTCTCGCTGAGAAGCATGCGAACGTCGAGCAGTAGGTCGGTTACCTCGGAGGCCGAGACCAGGTTCCGCTCGGTCAGAACTCCCAGCCGCTCGTCGATGAGAGCAACGGCCTCATCAAGAGTGGTCAGTTGGGAAATGTCGAGTTGTTCGAGTTCGGTCACAGGTCTCCTTGTACCGCCGTTCGAGCGTTTAGGTTCTCCCCGCCACTCCGGTCGAAGTTTTGGGGACCTGACACTTTGCTACAACCTCGCCTCTCGCTCCATCATTCCATGTTCGGAACCCGGATTTTCCCGGTGTCCGTCGATGAGTTTCTGCAAACGAGTCAAGCAGCAAGGCTGTCGAGATGTGGTCACTGTAACTTACTTCGTACCAGTGGTCACTTCGGTTTCAAAAAAGGGGTAGTACGACCCGAATCGGGATGTGAAACATGTCTACCGACGGTAAACCCTGTGACCATCGCACGGCCCCTGACAGCGGAGCTCGGCGATACGTACCACCGAAGCAGCGGAGACAGCGGCTCCTCTCAGGGTTCAGCCGAGAAGCACTGAAATTCGCTGGACTTCGCTGCAAATTGGGGCAGAATCCGTGTGATTGGGCCGTTGGCATGTAAACCTGGGGCCATGGAACGACCTGCTGGGCATCTTTTTATAGGCGAACAGATCGACCCCGGTTCCGGTGACAGGACGGGCGACTCGGTTCTCATCGACAGTGGCGATCTCACCACTCACGGCGTAATCGTGGGTATGACCGGCTCCGGCAAGACCGGTATGGGCGTGGTCATGTTGGAGGAGGCGCTTCTCAACAACATTCCCGTACTGGCCCTGGACCCAAAGGGTGATCTGAGCAATCTCTGTTTGACCTTCCCCAACCTGTCCGCCGCCGACTTCGAACCGTGGGTGGACGAGGGCACGGCCCGGGTTGAGCAAAAGACGGTGACGGAGCTGGCCCAGTCCACCGCCGACCTGTGGAAGTCCGGTCTTGAATCGTGGGGTATGGGCGGTCCCGACGTCTCTCAGCTGCAGCAGGCGGCCAAACCTGTGGTCTACACCCCCGGCTCGAGTGCCGGCGTAGGCCTGGACGTTCTGGGCCGCCTCAGCGTTCCGTCAACCGACGATCCGGCCGCCCGTCAAGACGAAATCGACTCGACGGTTAGCGGCATTCTCAGTCTCATCGGGGTCGAAAGCGATCCGCTTTCAGGCCGGGAACATATTCTGCTGGCCAATCTCATTGCCCGGGCGTGGGACGCCGGCACCGATTTGGACCTGCCCACACTGCTTTCCCAGTTGCTGGACCCTCCGATCCGCAAACTCGGGGTGCTTGAGCTGGACAGCTTCTTCCCGGCCAAGGATCGCCAGGCTCTGGCCATGAAGTTGAACGGCTTGTTGGCCTCCCCCAGTTTCGCCGCCTGGTCCCAGGGTGCTCCGCTCGATATCGAGAAGATGCTGTGGGACTCCACCGGCAGCCCCAGGGCTGCCGTGGTGGCGCTGAACCACCTTGAAGAGTCCGAGCGCCAGTTCGCCGTCACGCTGGTGCTGTCCAAGCTCATCAGTTGGATGCGCTCTCAGTCCGGCACCGGTCAACTGCGGGCACTGGTGTACATCGATGAGGTCATGGGCCTCGCCCCTCCCAACGGCAATCCGCCAACCAAGAAACCCATCCTGACATTGCTGAAACAGGCCCGAGCTTTTGGCGTCGGCCTGGTTCTGGCCACCCAGAACCCCGTCGACCTTGACTACAAGGCCATCAGCAACGCCGGTACGTGGCTCGTTGGTCGCCTGCAAACCGAACAGGACAAGAACCGCCTGGTCGACGGCCTTCGCACCGCTGATGGTTCGGCCGATGTCGGCCAACTCCAGGACGTTATTTCCAGCTTGGGTAAGCGACAGTTCCTTCTTCGAACCACTAAGTCGTCCGCCATGCCGGTACTCACATCTCGATGGGCACTCAGCTATCTGGCCGGGCCGTTGACCCGGGACCAAATCGGCACCCTCATGGCCGACCACAAGGCCGCCCTAGGTAGCGGAGCGCCGGCTCAACCGGATGCCGCTTCAGGGACCGCCAACGCCAGCCCTCAGGGGGCCGTCGGTTCGGCTGCCGCCTCAGCGCCCGCTGGGGCCAATCTGGCCGACGACGAATCATCGGTGGCGCCGGAAGTACCGGACTCGCTGCCGGTGCGGTACGTGACCGCTGGGGCTCCCTGGTTGGGTGAACTGGACTTGGGAGCGGATCCGGCCTCCAACAAGCTGCAGGCGGTTTTGGCCGCTCGGGTCAACCTGTTGTTCGACGAGCGGGCTGCCGACCTTCGCCACTCCGAAGAGTGGGAGGCCATTATTCCCCTCACCGGCGACCGGTTGGACATGGATCACCACATCAACGTCGATTTCGACGACCGTGACTTCACCTCAAGCGCTCCGGACAACCCGGTGTACGTGCTACCTCCGTTTGAGTTGTCGGCCAGTGGTGTGCGGTCGGCCCAAGCCGATCTCAAGTCGATGCTGGTGGCCGATGAGACCATCGAGCTGATGAAGAACATCGAGCTGAAACTGTGGTCCCGGCCGGGCGAATCGGCTGACGACTTCGCCGCCCGCTGTCGAGAGGCGGCCGACGACGAGGCTGACGCCGAGACGGCCAAGATCAGGGACCGCTTGGAGCGCAAGCAGGCCACAATCGAGGCGGCGTTGGCCAAGGCCGAGGACCGGGTTGAGGAGCTTGAGGTGCAGGCCGACGGGCGACGCAACGCCCAGCTGGTCGATATCGGCACTTCGGTATTGGGCGGCCTGCTGGGCGGACGTAGCCGCACCAGAGGTCTGGCGTCAGCTGCTCGACGAATGTCAAGCAGCAGCCGACAGAAGGCTTCAACCGAAGCTCGCCTTGACAGTGCCAAAAACCGCGTGGCGGAGAAGATCGACGATCTCGATGAACTCGAGATGGAGCTTCAAGAAGCGGTTCTGGAAATCGATGCCGAGTGGTTGGAGAAATCTCAGGCCATCGAGACGGTCGAAGTTCCACTGGAAAAGACCGACATTTCCGTCGAAGATCTCATGCTGGTCTGGATCCCGGTCCGCCGGTAGGCGTTCCACCGACGTCGCCCCTGTCAACGCTCGACCCTGTTCGAGCGCCAACAACTCGATACAATCAATAGTTGGCCGATGTAAATGCAGGTATCGGTCGTCGATCGGGTCGGTGTTCCGGCGCGTATCGTCACGCAGCGGCTAGGAGCGTGGGCAAAAGTGAGCTTCAATAATCTTCGGGTCGGATTGACCTTTGACGACGTCCTGCTGGTCCCCCAGCGGTCGGAAATTCGCTCCCGGAAGGACGTCTCTGTAACCAGCCGTCTGACCAAGAACATCGAGCTCGACATCCCCATCGTGGCCGCCAACATGGACACCGTGTGTGAGACCGACATGGCTGTCGCCATCGCTCGCCTCGGCGGTATCGGCATCATTCACCGTTTCATGCCACCCGAGTTGCAAGCCGACATGGTGGGCAAGGTCAAAGCCGAGGATCTACGGGTTGGCGCCGCTATCGGCACCGACCGCGACGCCATAGACCGGAGTGCCGACTTGGCCGAATCCGGGGTGGACGTCCTGGTTCTGGACATCGCCCATGGACACGCCGAGCACGCCATCGACTTGCTGACAGAGCTGAAGAGTCGTCTGCCCAACGTCGACGTCATCGCCGGCAACGTGGCAACCCGGGCCGGGGCCGAGGATCTGGTGGCCGCCGGTGCTGACGGCATCAAAGTCGGCGTTGGACCGGGCGGAGTGTGCACAACCCGGCTGGTGGCCGGCGTCGGTGTACCGCAGCTGACGGCCATTGCCGACTGCGCCGGCACACCGCTGCTGGACGCTGACGGCAATCTGGTTCCTGTTATCGCCGATGGTGGCATCCGGGGCTCCGGAGACATGGCCAAAGCCCTCGGAGCCGGAGCCAGCACGGTCATGATCGGCAGCCTCTTCGCCGGCACCAAGGAAAGCCCGGGCGAAGTGGAGCAGTCTCCCACCGGTCTGGTGAAGCGGGTCCGGGGTATGGCTTCGTTTGAAGCGCTTGAGGCCCGAGCCCAGCGTCAGGGAGAGCTGGTGGATCGAGAGTACTTCGAGCAGCGAGCACCCGAGGGTGTTGAGGGAACCGTCCCTTACCGCGGTTCGGTGACCAAGGTTGTGGCCCGCATGCTGGCCGGCCTCCGATCAGGCATGAGCTACAGCAACGCCACCACCATGGCCGAGTTCTGGGCGAACGCCGAGTTCATTCAGGTAACAGCCAACGGGGTACGGGAAAACCAGCCCCACGCCACCCTGTTCTAGTCAGTGCCCGTTCTAGTAAGTGGCTGTTCTAGCAAGTAGCCGTTCTAGTCAGTAGCCCCGGCTGCGGTCGAGCAGGGGAAAGGCCTTCTCGCCTTTCCTGATTCGATTGATATTGTCGGCAATCACCCGAGATGCACTGGGTATGAGGGTTGCTCCCGCAGTGTGGCCTGTAAGTGTCACCTTCGGGTGATCGAACAGCGGTGACGTCGATGCAGGTGGCTCGGGCGCAGTCACGTCCAGAACCGCTCGGCTGGGACGGCCCCGGTCCAGAGCCGTCAGCAGATCCGACTCTTGCACCACGGTTCCTCGGCCGACGTTGACGAATAGCGATTCGGGTTGAAAGGCGCCGAGGCGATCCGCGGTCAACAAGCCGGCGGTGTCAACGGTGTTGGGCAAGACATTGACCACCGCCCTGCTGGCGCCCAGAAAGGCGTCCAGCTGTCCAACACCCACAAACCGGGTAAGTCCCCGACCGAACGCTTCGTCCGACTCTGATGTGCGGTCTGTGCGACTCCAGGCGTTGACCGGGTAGCCAAGATCGGCGAAGGCCCGCCCGATCCGACTGCCGATGGTGCCGAAGCCGAGGATTCCCACCGGAAACTCCTCGGCTGGGGTGTAGGCCGGCTGCTCAAATCGATGTTGACGCTGTAGACCATCCATAAGGTTGAACGACCGCTGGAAATGCAGAACCCAGTGCAGGCAGTAGGCCGCCATTTCGTCGGCCATGGACGGGTCGACCAGGCGAACAATATCGACCTCGGAGAGGGTCGGGTGTTCGGTCAGCACTCGCCATTGGTCCACCCCTGCCCCCAGGGAGAAGATGGCCTGCAGCTTGTCGAAGGCGTCCAGTTCGTCGGTGGACATCTTCCAGGCCAACACAAACTCGACCTCGGAAACCGGCCCGGTATCCGGCCACAAATACAACTCTTCGCCAGGCAGCTGGGCCTGTAGTGCCGCCATCCACTGATCAGGACGAGAGAACGGATTAACCACAATGGACATGGCAACCTAGACCGGAGCGAGATCGGTGATGGCTTGAACCTGGTCAACCCCGGCTAGGCCGAGGACGGCCAGCACCGGCGTGTCCACACCATTGGCCCGGTAACGCTCGATGTGTTCTCGGCACTGGCCGGGCGAGCCGTGAATGATCAGATCATCCACCACCTCATCGGGTATGGCCGCCACCGCTGCCTTGCGGTCGCCCGAGGCCCAGGCCTCCCACATCGGCTGCAGCTGTTCCTGCCGTCCAAGCCATTGGTGGAAGGCGGCGTAGACCGGCACGGTCAAGTAGGCGGCAATGGAGAACTTGGCCTCGGCCCGAACCCGCTCATGGTCCTCGCTGGGACAGACGAATAACCGGGCGACGATTTCGGTCGGCTTGTCACCGGCGGCCTCTCGAACGATTGGCGCAACGGTCGCCACATCATCAGCCGATAACCAGTTGATGATGGCGCCGTCGGCCTCCCGCCCCGCCATCTTCAGCATCTGCTCCCGCAGTGCGGCAACCAGGATCGGCGGTTGCTGTTCGGGCACCATCGCTAGTCGAAACCCGTTGATGGAGAAGGTGTCGTAGTCGTCGGTGACCTTTTCACCACCGAGCGAGGCCTTGAGGAAGCGCACAGTGTCTCTGGTCCGGTAGTACGGGCGGTCGAAGTCAAGCCCGTTCCAGCGTTCAACGATGATGTTCGACGACGAGCCGACGCCCATCACAAATCTGCCCGGGGCGGCATCAGCCAGCGATGCCGCGCTCTGGGCCAACACCGCCGGCCCTCGGGTAAATGCGGGAACGATTGCCGTGCCAAGGCGAAGCTCAGGCGCCCATGCCGCCGCCAGGGACAGTGGGGTGAAGGCATCGGCTCCCGACGCCTCGGCGCTCCAAACATCGGTATAGCCCAAGTCAACCAACCGGCGGTACAGATCCCGGTGTTCGTGTAGCGGAATCCCGGCAAAGGGAACCGTCATGCCGTACCGGGCAGCGTTGGAAGTGACATTGGCCATGCCTCAAGTATGTCCTGCTGGCCCGGGCCGGGGCCCGAAACCCTCTGATTTGGAGCGAAAATCGGCGATTCCGCAGATTTCTCGGCCTTTTTGGGCCAATTTTCCTGTTGAAGGCCTTTCTGACGGCTTCGCTGTCACACCGCTTGTTCAATATGGTCCACATGGCAAGCGCACAGCTAGAGCTCATCTCCAGCCACCCGAACTGGAAGCTCGACCGAGAAACAATCGAAGTCGGCCGGGCCGGCATCGCCAAAGCCCGTGCCGTTCTGGAAGAAGCCTATGAACGGGCGGAGGCCCAGGCGACGGCGGCCGCCACAGCAACAGCTGCGGCCAGTCAACTCGCTGACAACATCCAGTACCGGGCCAAGACACAGCAGACCGGTGGCGGGACCGTTACCCAGCTGGTCATCGAGCTTCCTGAGCTGGCAGCAGCGGCCTAGGCCGGCTTGATCAGATCCGTTCTAAAGCCGTTGAGAGGGCGGCGGAAGCGCATGGACCAGCCACACCGACATGCGTGATCCAGCACCCCGAAAAGGGGAAAGGGCCCGGGTTCGATTCGAACCCGGGCCCTTTGTATTTCAGTCGTTACGGCGAAGCCAGTTGGCTCCGTTAGCCCTTGGCTGAGTCCCAGGCAGCCTGAACGTCGGCCAGCTCGGCGGCCGGCAGCTCAACGTAGCCACTGTCGCCGAAGGCCTTGGTGACAGACTCGCTGTAGGCGTCGCCCAAGTAGTAGTCCACATAACCGGCCAGAGCGGCGTTCTCGACGGCGTTTCCGTTGTTGACGTAGATGTACAGGGCACGGCTAACCGGGTAGCTGTTGTCAGCAATGCTCTCAGCCGTGGGGGTGACGCAGTCACCTCCAGGCTCCTCGGAGATGGCCAGAGCTTTCACCACATCAGCGTTGGCGTCAGCAAAGGCAAAGCCAACCCAGCCAAGACTGGAGTCGGAGCCGGTGATGCCCTCCACGATGACGTTGTCGTCGGCGTTGCCGGCGAAGTCCTGACGGACGAACTGGCCGTCCTCACCTTCATTTTCCTCACCGAGGCCCTCAAGAACAATCTCGACGAAGCTGTCGTAGGTACCGGACTCGGTGCCAGGGGCGGAGATGTCCAGCGGGAGATCCGGGAACGGTGCCACGTCCGAACCAAGCGAGGAGGCCAGCTCGCTGGCGTCCGACCAGCTGTCATAGCCTTCGCTCTGGCCGCCGAGCAGGGCGTACAAATCGACGAAGGACAGACACTCGACGGCGTTGTTTGGGTTGGTCATGACGGCGATGCCGTCGTTGGCCACCTTGATCTCGGTGAATTCGACGCCATTGGTGTCACAGTCGGCGGCTTCGGAGTCCTTGATCTGCCGGGAAGCGTTGGAGATGTCGGTTTCGCCGGCACAGAACAGGGCAAATCCGTCACCGGTTCCTGGGCCGTCAACAGTCACCACAGTGTCGGGACACACGTCCTCGTACAGCTCGGCAACACGCCGGCTCACCGGCTCAACGGTGGAGGAGCCCGAGATGTTTATGTTTCCAGCAGCACAATCCGCCACCTCGCCGGCACCAACGGCCTCTGCCTCATCCTGGGATGAGTCAGTCGTGCATGCCGCCGCGACCACGACAAGCCCGAGCAACAAGGCGAACAGTTTCGCAACGTGGTTCTTACTCAACGAATATCTCTCCTCGTGGATCCGAGCACGCCGCTCGGCTGTCTAACACTGCAAACGCTATGGTGTGCAGGTAACCGACTGGGCGGTCTTGTGTGACTGCAAGGTAAACAGCAAGAAAACAGTCGCTGCGATAGACCACTTGGATAAACGACCTGTCTTGGGACCTGTACTGGCCTGCCCATAACCTCTCCAGACTCTGGTCCATCGGCACCACTCTTCCCCACTTAAAAGTTCATCACGACGCCACCTCGGCAGTTGAGTGACTCAGGGGAATCGGCAACATGCACAACCACCGGCGACGCACTACGTCCCGCTACCCATCCGGCGACCGTCTGCTAATTGTCGGCCTGGTGACTTCGGCAGCCGTTCTCGGGGTGGGTTGCGGTCGACAACACATGTCAACTGCTCAGCCAGGGCCGGGACACGCCGTCGTCCATGAGGTAGTTGACGGTGACACCATCAAAATCGTCATTGACGACCGGATTCACCAGGTCCGCCTGCTTGGGGTTGACGCTCCGGAGACTGTTCATCCAACCAAACCCGAACAGTGTTACGGCCGCCAGGCTTCGGACCGGTTGCGGTCGGCACTCCCCGTCGGATCGGCCATCCGGTTGACCCGAGACATCGAGGCCAGGGATCACTTCGACCGGCTGTTGCTCTATGTTCACCGCAACGACGGTTTGTTCGTCAATCAATGGTTGGTGGAGGAAGGTTTGGCCGATTCGGTCTTCTACGAACCCAACACCTATCACCGGATCGAGCTGACCAGAGCAGCCAATCGAGCTCGAGCTGACGGCGTCGGACTGTGGGGTGTTTGCGAAGGCCCCGACCAACCGCTGCCGTAAGCAAAGCCGCGGCCACACGCCGACACGCTAGTGTCAGCGTTATGAGCCGCCTGCTGGAGATCCTCGGCCGACCGCCGACCGATCGGCTGGTCATCATCAACTGTCTGGGTCTGGGCTCGTCCAACGCAGCCAACCACGGTGTGCTCAATGCCCTCCGTGACGGGCTTGCCACCTCAGCCGCCATCCAGGTGCCCTGCCCGTGGTCTCGAGCGGCCGCCGCCGAACACCGCGGCGAGGACATCGGGGTATCGCTGACGTTCATTTCCGAGCACTCCACCTACCGGTGGGGCCCAATCACCCGGGCTCCGTCACTACTCGACGGCAACGGGGGCTTCCCCACCTCAAGCCTCGACTTGGGCGAGCACGCCGACATCGAGGAAGTGCTGCGAGAAGCCAGGGCGCAGCTGGAGCGGGCAATCTTGTGGGGATTCGACCCCACCCACCTCAGCACTCACCTCGACGCCCTATGCCACCGCCCCGAACTGTTTGACGCCTACCTGGAGTTGGCAATCGAGTTCGATCTACCGCTCAGCCTGCCCGACCCGGGGCTTGACCTCGGCTTCCCAGCCCACAAATTGGCCGCCGACGAACGTCTGCTTGTTCCCGATCGGGTTGTGGCACCGCCCCCGGGGACCGAAGCCCGTCCGTTGGTGGACGAAGCCGTCAACTCGCTTGAACCGGGCGTCACCGAGATTCGGGTTCGACCGGCTATCGACACCCCGGAAGTGAGGGCCATCACCTCCACCTGGGCGGCGCAGGTCAGCGACGCCCATCTGGTGACAAGCGACTGGGCCTTCCGGGCCTCCCTGGCCCGCTCGGGAGCGGAAACGATTGGTTTCCGTCAGCTACGCCAAGCGCAACGTCGGATGTAGGCGGCCAACAGATCTGACTGGCTGGTCCGATATGGACGTCGGCTCAGTTTGCCGCCGAGGACAAGTCGGTGGACTCGAACAGCTCGACCAACGAGAGAAAGCCACCAATCGCGCCGTCCGGCTTCACATCACCTTTGACGTACGACGTGGCCAGTGACTCCCGGCCGGCCAACAGGTCGTTCAGCTGGGCGGCCGTGAACGGCACGGTTACCGTGACATCATCGTCGCTGCCGGCACCGGTCACCCGACCGGCCTCCAGGGCCAACACGGCGCGGCGGGTCTTACCGATAGTGAGAGCGACAGTCGCCGGCCGGGCCGTTGACTCGGGGGCGGACGCGGTGGCGGCCACAAGAGCGTCAACCCACTCGTCACTCAATAGATCAAATTCGGTCGTCATGACGACAGTCCTTCCAGCAGGTCCGATTCCGGCGGCGTGACTTCCACTTTGGTCAACGCCAGGATGTAGTCCTCGTAGGGGTAGGCGTCGACCGCTTCGGCGTCCGGCAAACCGAACCAAAACTTCTCGTTGGGATCAACCTGGGTTTCGTGGGCCAATAGTGCCTCACGCCGAGCCCAGTAATAGTCGGCGACATTTACTTTGGTGGTTATGCGATGATCCTGCGATTCCCGCTCAAACCATCGTTCGTCGAAGGGCGACTCCAGATCCAGTTTCTGGAAACGTTCATGGTGAGCCAACATCCGTGCTCTGCTCCAGGTGGAGTAGTACAGCTTCTGCGGCTGAAACGGCTCTCCGGCATCGGGGTACCAGGCCGGGTCAGCCGACCGCTCAAAGGCCGGCACCGATATGTCGTGGACCCGCAGGTGATCGGGGTGTCGGTAACCCTGCTGGTTGTCCGAATAGGTGATGATTACCTCGGGGCGGTAGTGGCGAATCAGTGCCACCAACCGGCCGGTGGCCTCGTCCAGGTCGGCCTGGGCGAAACAGTCCGGGTTGTTGTTGGCCTCGCTGTCCTCCATACCGGAATCCCGATAGCCCAGCCACTCCAAGTGTTGAAAGCCGATGGCCTTCACCGAGCGTTCCAACTCGGCGGCGCGTACAGCAGGCAGGTTGTCCACCACTTCGGGGCGATCCATGGCCTTGTTGATTACCTCGCCTTCCTCTCCCCCGGTGCAGCACACCAGAACGGCGGTGTGCCCTTCGGCCACGTAGCGGGCGATGGTCGGTGCCCCTTTGGACGCTTCATCGTCGGGGTGAGCGTGCACGCTCAGGATGACTGCCATGGTTTCAAAACTATCGACCAAAATGAAGACCATGAACGCAGCTGATGATGCCAGCAAGACCGACCGTGTGCTTTTGGCCCTGACCAACCTTCGCGATCAAGGTGGCTACCGAACCGCTGATGGCCGGTTACTTCGGACCGGTCTGCTCTACCGGGGCGGCCATATGGCCGAGCTGGATGGCGAACAACAGGCAACGTACGAGCGTCTGGGCCTTGCCACCATTATCGATCTGCGACGCCAGGACGAAATCGATCAACGCCCGACACCGACATTCGGACACGAGACCAATCTGCACTGCTCGGTATCGGACGGCGACTCGGCCTTTGCTCAGATGGCCGGATTTCTGGACGATCCCGATGCGGCGGAGAAGATCGTGGCCGCCGGGTCCGGCTACTACGAGCGGATCATCACCCACAATCTGAAACGCTTCACCCCGGTCTTTGAGACGTTGCTCAACCCCGATCACCTTCCCGCCCTGTTCCACTGCACCGCCGGGAAGGACCGAACCGGGTTCACGGGCGCCGCCATCTTGACCTGGCTGGGTGTACCCGACGATGTGGTCATGGCCGACTTCCTGCTTAGCAACGAGGTCCGACGACCGTACATGGAGCGTCGGGCGCAAGAACTCCGCCACCAACTGGCCGGGAAACGAGGCGTTGATCCCAGTGACATCACCGAAGCGGAGGTCGACGCCTTCCGAACACTGCTCTCGGTCAACGGCTCCTACCTGCAGGCAGTCAGAGACGCCGTTGCACGGGACTACGGGGACTGGCATGAGATGCGACGAACCGGCCTTGGGATTGACGACTCAACCCTTGACCGCTTCAGCCGAGCCGTACTGGTGTGATCACCCGTTTCTGCCTCGTCGGCGAATCACCCGGTTCTGGTGTGACTGGAAGTGCCGACCAGAGCGACAATAAAGTTACGGCAAGAAGGTTGCGACTATGGTGATGTCGAACAACGGTTTGGGAGCTGGGGAATGAGTCAATCTGCGCTGTGGGCCACGATTTGGTTAACGGCGGCAGCCGTGTTCGGCATTGGTGAAATGTTGATGGCCGGATCGTTCTTTCTGTTGCCCTTCGCCGCCGGGGCTTTGTTGGCCGGCCTGGTCGCTGCACTGATCCCCGGCCCGCTGTGGAGCTGGCTGGCCTTTATTGTCGGCTCGCTGGCCGCCTTTACCGCCATGCGTCCCATGGCTCGTCGGCTGGATGAGAACGCACCGGAGACCGCCGGGGTCGGCGCCAACCGCCTGATCGGTGCCGTCGGCATCGTCACCCAACCGATCTCGGCTACTCCAGGCGATGCCGGAATGGTCAAGGTCGGGTCGGAGGACTGGCGGGCCGACTCACCTTCAGGAGTGGCCCTCTCCCTTGGAGCCAAAGTTCAGGTCACCGAGGTTCACGGAACCCGACTGATCGTCGTCCCCGCCCCCTACGAGGACATCCGTTAACCAACGGCTGTCGACCACCAAGAATCAACCGAAGAAAAGAAGAAGAAGAAGAAGAGGGTCTCATGTTCGGTCCAGCACTGTTTCTGCTCATCCTGCTTGTCATCGTCGTCCTGGTCTATGTGGCCCTCGGTGTACGTATCGTTCGGCCATATCAGCGCGGCGTCGTCGAGCAGCTCGGCCGGTACAAAGAGACGGTCGATCCCGGGCTCCGGATCATCAAGCCGATTCTGGAACGTATACGGACCGTTGACATGCGTGAGCAGGTGATCGACGTTCCGCCTCAGGAAGTGATCACCGAAGACAACGTGGCCGTCTCGGTTGACGCCGTCATCTACTTCGAACCAACCGATCCCCAACGCTTGTTGTACAACGTCAACAACTTCATCCTGGCCGTGACGAAACTGGCTCAGACCAACCTGCGTAACGTGATCGGCGAGATGTCGTTGGACGAGGCCTTCACCTCACGGGAACGGGTCAACGCCGCCCTGCGACAGATTCTGGACGACGCAACCGACAAATGGGGTGTGCGTGTGGTTCGAGTCGAGATTCAGCGAATCGACCCGCCGGCCGACGTCATGTCCGCCATGCACGAGCAGATGAAAGCAGAACGAACTCGTCGAGCGGTGGTCACCGAGGCCGAAGGTACACGTGAGGCCGAAGTCACCAGGGCCGAAGGAGAAAAGCAGGCCGCCATCTTGACCGCCGAAGGTGTCCGCCAACGGGACATTCTGATCGCTGAAGGTGAAGCCCAAGCGGTCAGGACCAGAGCGGACGCCGAGCAATATCGGATCGAGCAAGTGGCCATAGGCGAGGCCGACGCCATCCACAGCGTGTTTCGCGCCATCAACGACGCCGGTACCGACGACCGGGTGATTGCCATCAAGTACCTGGAAGCCCTCCAGGGGATTGCCGATGGCCAGGCCACCAAGATTTTCGTCCCGGCCGACATGAGCGCCACCCTGGGCACGCTCGGCGGTATCGCCGAGATGCTGCGAGACGGCGACTTCCCACCGGCCAACCCTCGACCGGAACCGGAGCAGCGGTCTCAGGCTCAGCCCTCACCGGCCGCGGTTCAGCAGGCAGCCGTGCAGCAACCGGCGGTTGCCCGACGCCCGGTGATCACCCAACCGGCCCCCGACCCTTCCCCGGCCAACCCGATGGGACCACCCCCAGGGCCCCCGGCCCAGCAAACGCCTCCCCCACCTTTTGTGGAACCACCGTTCGAGTAGGGCTGACCGGCAAGTCCAACGCGGCCCGAGAACCCGGCTGCAGTCTCCGGCCTATTCAACCGGCCAGAGGCTCAAGTTCGTCTTCGCCGTCCTCACCCTCAACCAATCGCCACCCCAGCAGTGAGGCCAGCGCCTCGGCGCCCTCCTCCGGGCCGCTGGCCAGTAGCCGATCATTGGCCCGCAATGTGGTTGCCCGGCCCGGGCGATACAGGTAACGCCCATCACGCTCGATGGCCAACACGTTGAAACCCGGCTCGATCGGCAGGTCAAGGTCGCCCAGCGATGAACCGACGGCCTCGGCTTGAGCGGCCACCGGCATGAGCACGGCAACATCGTCGGTGTCGCCCAGAGCAATGTGCAGGACGGGGTGAAGATCGCTCTGCTTCTCCACCAGCCACACCATCTGCTGAGCTTGATCGCCAAGATCCTCGGCAGCCGCCCCCAGGTGCAGCAAACCACGAAGCGGCTTGGGATTCACGTCGTCGCCGGCGGCCCGAAGCACCCACAGCTCAAGGCGAATCTTCATCTCATCGAGACGATCCTCCAGATGGCAGACTTCGGCCGCCAGGCTGCGATCACGAAACATCAACGATGAGTAGGCCAGTCCGACCGCCACCTCTGACAGATTCTTCATCTCCACCAGGGTGTCAACCGCCCGGTCGAGGTCGGTGAGAACGGTCGACTCCGAGTCGCTGGGCGGCGGATTCCATGTGGGCGCTCCGGCCAACTCCCGCAGCCGCACGATCCCGTCCGGTGATCCACGCAGGAACAGGACGTCTCCGGGATTCAAAATCTCGTCGCCGTCGGGATCAATGATCCAGCGGCGATCACGACGGATGGCCATAACCCGCATACCGGTAACCACCGGCAGCTCAAATGAGAACAACGGACGGTTGGCGAAGTGTGAACCGTCGGCCACCGCCACCCGGTGGGAGACCTCTTCGGCCTCGCTGAGGTCGACCAGCAGCTGGCGGGGTATACCGAGGCGGCGGCTGACGATGCGGGCAATGTCGACAGCGTCGTTGCCAATGGCTTCGACTGCGCTGATGACCTGCAACACCGCCGACATGGCCTCGGCCTCACGGGGGTTACGGACAGCCACAATGGCCAACGACCGCATCTCGTGGACCAGCTCGGTGAACTCCTGCTCCAGCTCATCAACTTCGTCGGCCATGTCAGTGTCGTCGAAGAACAGTGCGGCGTAGGCCAAGTCCACCATCAACTCACTGGTGTCCTTGGCTTCGGACAACATTTCCCGAAGATTGCGTTCCATCAGCGCCTCATCCTCTTTGCACCTGTGTTCATCCTCTTTCTCACTCCCGAACGCTTGTTGTTCACGCCACACCCCACACCATCAGGGCCAAGATCAGGGTGGCCGACCCAACCAAATCCAAACTGGCGCTCACCATGGGAATGCCATGGTTGTCCGGATCGAGACCGAATCGAACGACGACCAACGTCCCGTAATAGGCGACCAGACACACAAATGTGGTGGCCAAAAGTCCACCGGTAACCGCCGAACCGACAAGAGCGAACAAACCCGGCGAGGTGCGGCCCAGAGCCAGGCCCAGCGAACCGGCCAACACCGCAAGCAACGTGAAGATGGGAAGCGCCAGACCATAGGTAATCCGAATGTCGTCGCGAGCGTTCCCGGTGGGAATCGGGGACGCCTCGATCAGCCCGAGATGCACCTTGGTGGCCAACCGGTTGGCCAGGATGCCGCCCAATGCCCCGCCGACGGCCAGATAGCCGGGCAGTAGGACGATGAGAACAGAGAAGGTCAAAAAACGATCGATCGAGCGTTCCAAAACGGTACCAGCAAACAGACTGAGGGTCCCGGCCGCCATCAACACCGGAACGGACTCTCGAACAATACTTTTGGCCAACGACAGAGCCGAGCGAAAAACCAGGAAAGCCGCCACGGCGACAACCACAACCAGAGCCACCGCCAACAATCTTGTGAACCATCCACGGGCGATGAGCGCGGCGGTCAAAACAATGGCGGGCAGAGTAACGAAGTCACCCGAGGCCGAGACTAAAGGGGCGGTGACATTGTCCAGATCCCAACCGAATCGGGCCGAAGCCACCGCCAGACCCAGCGTGATGGCCAACACCACCGTTGAGGCCAGAAACCCTCCCAGAACCGACACCACCACAAAATCGGCCAACCCAATAACGTCGACGCTGCGGTCAGACAGCAGCAGCGCAACCGCTTCGGCCACAATGGCGATCAGCACGGCGGTGACCAACGACGACAACATGGCCCCAATGATGTTCTGACCCAGCAGAGCATCGGGCCTGCGCTTCCACTGCAACGTGCCGACCCGGATGGCCGTTGACAAGCGGCCTCCCAACGGACCGAAAACATTGCCCCGCATTCCGATAGCGGCCGGAATGAACAACAGCAGCCCTGGGAACTCCTCCAAGGTGTCGGTGAACGCGGCCAACGTGAGGCCGGTGATAAGACTGGTGGTAGCGGAAAAAGCCAGGGCTCCGAGGCTCTGTCCGGCATCGCCCACCGCCGGTCCCAACAACCCACCAAGAGGCCTCCACACCCGCCGAGGAGCGGAAAGAATGCGACGGCCGCGGGCCAGCGCCTCGCCCCGATTGAGTTCGGGCCGACTGAGGCCAAGATTGCGGCGGCCCTGGCTAAGGGACCTGCGCCACATCCCGAGGCTATGTCGGAGGCGCTGGGACACGCCCAAACCCTACTGGGGCGGCACCGGCTCGCGATAACATCAACTACCGTGTTCGGCCAACGGCGTGTAGATGCGAGTCAACCCCCACCAACGGGTGTAAGGACCGGGGGTACAGCCTCGACCAAGTTGGCACTGCTGACACTGGCTTCGCTCACGCTGGCTGCGCTCCTGGCGGCCGGCTGCTCATCCGATGGTCGGGAGCTGGCACAGCCGGAAGACTGGCAAACCACCACCACCCGACCACCCCCACCGACATCGGCACCGGTTGAGGAGCTGAGCACATCAGGCGTTCTGCTCTCCAGCCCTCAGTTCCAACCCGGGGCCGACATACCGGCGGACTCGACCTGTGCCGGTAGCAACGTATTTCCGACGCTTGAGTGGTCAACCGTGCCGGCGGGAACC
>JAHDFR010000007.1:59055-61486 GCA_020628065.1 Acidimicrobiales bacterium | reverse complement strand
CCGGGCAACACTTCGTGGGACACTCTGCGCTCGTCGGCTGTCGAGTCGGCCAGCCTGCTGGCTCGCATCACCGGGCAGGGCTGACCGATCGGACGCCCCATGGTCGACCCGGCGACCGTACCGATCCAACCTGCAGCCACGGTCATGATTGTCGATGATCGGCCGGACCTACAGGTGTTGATGGTTCGTCGTGCGGCGCGGTTGGCCTTCGCCGCCGACAGCTGGGTGTTTCCCGGTGGGCGGGTCGATCCCGGGGACTTGCCTGACGACATCGCCCAACTATGTCGAGGCATGACCGACACCGAGGCATCGCAAATACTTGACGTTGACGCCGAAGGGCTGGCCTGGTGGATGGCCGTCTGCCGTGAAACCTACGAAGAGACCGGACTGTTACTGGCCGATCCGGCCACGAACACAGCCGATGGCAACCAATCGACCAGCGACGCCGCTGAAGACTTTCCGGCGCTGCTGCGACGACGAGAGCTGGTCATCGATGCACCCGCCATCCAGGAAGTCGCCCGCTTTATCACACCGCTCGGCCCACCCCGCCGCTACGACGCCCGCTTCTTCGTGACCCGATTGACGTCGCCACTGTCCACCGCCGCCGATGCCGATCTCGGTTCCCTGATCGGGTCCGATCACGGCGAAGTGACGGACTGTCAATGGTTCAAACCGTCGGACGCTCTAACCCAATGGCGAGCCGGCACCCTACAAATGATGTCCCCGACAGTGCGCATGCTGGCCTGCCTGGAGCGACACGAAACCGCACAAGCAGTCATGGACCAGGCCACACAACGACTGCCCTACCAACGGGTACGAGTGGAAGACCCTAACGGGGAGTACCGCGTGCTGCTCCCCGGCGAGGACGGTTACGAGAACGCCGAGCTGGAAGTGGAGTCCGGCTGGGTGAGGCTGTGGCCGAATCAGTCCACCGACCAACCCGAAACAGACGAGGGACTTTGACATAGCTGCCACGATCGTCACATGACAGCGACGCTTGATCACCTGGCCCTGGCCAGCCGACGGGCATGGGACAACGTAACCCGCTACTGCTTCGACCTTGGAGCCACCTGGCTGGGAGGGCCCACCGCTCCACCGGAGGAGTTCTACTTCTGCCAAGTCGGTCTCGCTGGCGGAGCCAAACTGGAGTTCCTTGAGCCGGTGCCAGGACCCGGATCGGAATTCCTACGGCGATTCCTCCATCGAAACGGCCCCGGACCCCATCACCTTACGTTCAAAGTTCCCGACCTTGATGCAGTCATCGCCGAGGTTTCGGCTGCCGGCTACGACGTGACCGGCGTTCGGCGTGACAACCCGGAGTGGCAGGAGGCCTTCCTCCATCCCAAACAGAGCCACGGCATTGTCATCCAATTGGCCCAACCCGGACCCGGCTCCGGAGAATGGGAGGCCGGGAGCCTTCTGCCGCCAAGCCGCCAGGATTCCGAACCCGAAATGACGATGATCAAACACTTGGTGGCTGACCTACCGGCGGCGACAGAACTGTTCACCGGGGCGCTGGACATGACTCTGACGGATACCGGTGACGGGCCGGAAGGAACCTTCGTTGAACTCCGACAAGGGCCGTGGCGGATCAAACTGATCACGCCGGCTCCGGGGCCGGCGGCCGAATGGATGGGCAACCGACCGGGACGGCTGCTGCAACTCCAGATGGCGGTCGACCGACCGGCTGTCGTTCCCGGACTTCTCGCCGAACCGGCTCTCGGTGACACCTACGTGCTCTCACCGGAGGACAACCAGGGCACTAGAGTCCTCGTCTTCGGCCGGACCTGACGTCACCGCCGAACCTCCCCTCGTTCAATAGTTACTTAAAATGTGACCTACCCAAGGTCGGCCAGTAGATTCAGATCATGGCCACTCCTCCGAAGAAGACCCGCAGCCGCCGCAAAGAGCCGGCCTGGCTGGATGCACAGGAGATGGAGATATGGCTGGCGTTCCTTGAATCTTCGGGGCGGGTACTGAACCACATCGACCAGTCGATCAAGAACCGTTCGGGACTCAGCCACGAGGACTACGAGGTTCTGGCTCACCTGAGCGGGGCCGATGGCCACCGTCTTCGCATGACCGAGCTGTCACACCGAATGATTCACTCCCAAAGCCGGCTCACTCAACGCATCAATCGGATGACTGAACAAGGCCTGGTGACCCGAGAAAAGGTGGAGGACGACGGTCGGGGAACGTTCGCCGTTCTAACCGACGCCGGGTGGAAGATCATGCAGGAGCTGGCCCCATTTCATGTGGCCGACGTACGTCTCCGCCTCATCGACCTTATTGAAGAAGACGAACGCCCGGTGATTGCCGCCGTGCTACAGCGAGTGGCCGAATTCTCCCGAGACGGGGCATGGCAGGGGCGTATGACATCCAGTCGAGCCGCTCCCCGGCCCTAACGGCGCTACCAGTTGAGTAGTACCAG
>JAHDFR010000007.1:56096-58955 GCA_020628065.1 Acidimicrobiales bacterium | reverse complement strand
GATCAGCCCCTCAAAGGCCCCGGCGGTGGCCAACGACTCCAACGCCTTTGCTCCCACCGAAGCCCGACGGGCTACATCCTCGATGGAGCGATACGGACCTTCAGCTCGAGCAGCGGCAATTCGCTGGGCCACCTCATCGCCCACATGGCGTACTGAACCCAACCCGAGCCGAACAGCCCACCCGTGATCTCGCCGCTCAGCCAGGATTTCCTCCGCAGCAGCGGCGATCTCAGCAGCCGAGTTGGTTCCCCCGGCCACGATCACCGTTGGAGGCTTGGCTCCGGGCAACAACGGTTGAATGGTCGCTTCGGCAGCCGAGACGTTCACACAAGGTCCGTAGGTGGGGACACCGTGGCGGCGGGCGTCCTGAGTAAGTGAATGAGGAGAATAGAAACCCATGGGCTGGGCCCGCAGCAACCCGGCGCAGAACGCCGCCGGATAATGCAGCTTCAGCCACGACGAGGCGTACACCAGATAGGCGAAGCTGATGGAGTGGCTCTCGGGAAAACCGTAGTTGGCGAAAGCCGCCAGCTTGTTCCAGATCTGCTCGATGGCGTCAGCCGTCACCCCTTTAGCCGCCGCACCGGCCTCAAACCGTTCCCGCAGCTGCTCCATCCGATCCCGGGATCGTTTTGCTCCCAGCGCCTGACGCAACTCATCGGCATCACCGGGTGAGAAACCGGCCACGTCGATGGCCATCTGCATCAGCTGTTCCTGGAACAAAGGGATGCCAAGGGTCTTCTCCAGCGCATCTTTAGCCAAGGGATGAATGTAGGTGACCGGTTCTTCACCGTTGCGGCGACGGATGTACGGGTGAACCGAACCGCCCTGAATGGGACCGGGGCGAATCAAAGCCACCTCAACCACCAGGTCGTAGAAGTTCCGGGGCTTGAGCCGGGGCAGCGTGCCCATCTGGGCTCGGGATTCCACCTGGAAGACACCTATGGAGTCGGCCCGGCACAACATGCGGTAGACAGCGTCCTCCTGATCCAGGGTGGCCAAGTCAACCTCGGCACCGTGGTGCTCGGCCACCAAATCGATGGTGTAGTGCAGGGCTGACAGCATGCCGAGGCCCAACAGATCGAACTTCACCAGACCGGCGGCGGCGCAATCGTCTTTATCCCACTGCAGAACCGTACGGTCTTGCATCCGAGCCCATTCCACCGGACACACCTCAATGACCGGCCGGTCACACATGACCATGCCCCCGGAGTGAATCCCAAGATGGCGAGGCAGCGTTTCGAACTCGGCCGCCAACTCAGCCACATCAGTCGGAATTTCGTCCGGCGAACCCTGTGCAGCGGAGCCCCAGCGATGCAGCGTCTTGGCAAAACGGTCCTGTTGACCGGGAGCGTAACCCAGCGCCTTAGCCGCATCCCGCACCGCCGAGCGAGACCGGTAGCTGATCACGTTGGCCACTTGGGCGGCGTGACGTCGACCGTGACGGTCATAGACGTACTGGATGGCCTCCTCACGGCGGTCGGATTCGATATCAAGATCAATGTCGGGTGGACCGTCCCGCTCAGGTGACAGGAACCGCTCAAACAGCAGACCCAATTTGACCGCATCAGCCTTGGTGACGCCCAGGACGTAGCAGACGGCCGAGTTGGCGGCCGAGCCCCGCCCCTGACACAGAATGTTGTTGCGGCGGCAGAACTCAACAATGTCCCACACCACCAGGAAATATCCAGGGAAGCCCAGGTGCTCAATAAGGTCCAGCTCTTTGTCCAGCTGAGCCCAGGCCTTGACCGTCAGCGGATCACTCGACGTCCGCTCCCCGTAGCGCTGCATCCCCCCTTCCTCCACCAGCCGCCGCAAATACGCCATCTCCGACAACCCACCGGGGCAGGGAAACGGCGGGAGCTGAGGGGCCATAAGAGCCAGATCAAAGGCGCACTCCAAACCCAGCTCAGCCGCCCGCTCGACCACCCCGGGATAGCGGGCAAATCTGCGGGCCTGCTCATCGCCTGAACGAAGATGAGCGGAGGCCGCCGAAGGCAACCAGCCTTCCAGCTCGTCCAGCGAACGACGAGCCCGTACTGCGGCCAGGGCCGAAGCCAGCCGACGACGACCCGGGTTGGCGTAGTGGACGTTGTTACTGGCGATTACGTCAAGGCCGGCGTCAACAGCCAGTTTGGCCAGAGCGTCGTTGCGAACGCTGTCGGTTGGATTGCCGTGATCCCACAGCTCCACAACGACACCACCGGGTCCAAACCGTTCAGTCAACTGATGTAAAGCAGCGGCGGCGGCAGTCGGCCCCTGTTGTTCCAACGCCCGGGGAACCACACCTTTGCGGCATCCGGTGAGCACCAACCAGTGCTCCATTTCAGCCGCTGTGACCCAACGGTCAAGATCAGCCATGGCCATACGGGGCGCCCCCTTCTCTCCGGCCAACTGGGATTCGCTGATGACTCTGGCCAATGCCGCGTATCCCACCGGATCTTTGGCCAGCACCAAGAGATGGGTGCCGTCAGGATCGGGCTGTCCGGGGCTTACATCCAACTTGTCGATGGTCAACTCAGCACCAAAAACCGTGGGCAGTCCGACCGCTCGAGCCGCTTCGGCAAACCGAACTATCCCGTAAAAGCCGTTGTGGTCGGTGAGAGCCAGTGCCTTCAGATCAAGACGAGCGGCTTCCTCAGCCAGCTCCTCTGGCTGTGACGCCCCGTCCAGGAAACTGAATGTGGAGTGACAGTGCAGCTCGGCGTAGGCCACCCGGGACGGTTGGCGAACAATCTCGGGGGCCCGATACGGGGCCCGATAATATCCCCAGGCCGGGCTGTCACCTCCATTGGCTCCGGAACCATACACTGCGGCCTCCGGAGCCTGCTTCAGCTCCCGACCACCGCCTCTTGCTGT
>JAHDFR010000007.1:45752-55996 GCA_020628065.1 Acidimicrobiales bacterium | reverse complement strand
GGGCCGGACGAGCCATCCTGGCCGGCGACCGATCATCCTTCCAGCCCATCCTCGATCGCCATGCTGCGTACGATGCATGGCGGGACGCGGGGTACAGTTTTGAAGAGCTGTTGATTCTGGCTGACGAGTGGAACGTCTCCCAATTCGACGCCAAGGCCCGGGCCGGACGAGCCATCCTGGCCGGCGACCGATCATCCTTCCAGCCCATCCTCGACGCAGCGTCAAACCCTTAGGCCATCCGATGTCCAGTGACCGACCCAACCCAACAGTGAGCGCCATCCCAGTTCGACCGTCGTGGGCGTCGACCGACGAGAGCCCTTGGCGTCGATTGGGATTTGAGATCGAGCTGTTGGCCCCCGAAGGCAGCAGCAGAGCCGATCTGGCCTGGAGGTTGGCCGAGGCCGCCGACGGTACGGTCGAGCGGATCTTCCGATTCGGAAGCGAACCATCGCTGGTTCCCGGCAAACCCGTCTTTCATCATCTGAGCCTCGCCCAGCGGGTTCGAGACGCCGCCGGTCGAGAACTGTGCATTCTCGAAGACGACATCACCATTGTCAACGACTTGAACACCAAGGCCTCGCCAACCGACGACTGGTACCGGATCATCGGCGACGATCGTCGACTACTACGAATCCTGGAGTCAACCATCGATCCGGAACTGTCGGCCGCCGACGCCATGGAGCTTTACGCCAAGGCCTTCAGCCTCCGACTAACGCATCTGGCCGGAGGAAAAATCCGTCTCGACGACGCCGACGGCGCCACCGTGGCCATCGCCCTACCTCAGGGTGGCGAACGAGAGCGGGTCGCCGAAATCGTTCTTCCACCCCAACGGTCCGACATCGAGTCAGCCCTGGAGCGAGTACTCGGCCCGGCCCGAGACATGGGATTCACCGTGCCGGCCGAAGCGGCTGTTCACGTCCACCTTGATGCCCAGCCGTTCCGCAACAGCGATGCCATGTCCCGCCTGATTCGACTGTTCGGCCAGGATCGTGAACGACTCTGGACCGAACTGCAGACCAACACCAAGTGCAGACGGGTCGGCCCACTCCCCCAGGCCCTGGTCGATGAGGCCTGCAGTGGATGGCTGGCTCTCCAAGACTGGACGGAACTGGAGGATCGGCTTCGTCAGGAGGAGCTGTCGCGATACAGCGACGTCAATCTGGTCAACCTGCTCGATCCGACCCAAGGCCCCGACACAATCGAAATTCGTGTGCTCCCGGGTTCACTCGACGCCTCGCCCATCATGGAGCGGGTGGCGTTCCTGGAAGAACGATGGTGGCTGGGTTGGTAGGTCACCGCTCGTCTCCTCCCGCTCCGTCATTTGAGGCGTGGTATCAGCAGGTGGCTCTTGGAGTCACCAAGCGGGTGGTGGCCGTTGTCGGGGATCCCGTGATCGGCCGAGAGGCCACAGCCGAAGCGTTTGCCCGGGCCTACGAGCGCTGGAATCGCGTTGGCGCCATGGAGGCGCCGGATGCCTGGGTTTGCACTACGGCCATCAATTTGTGCAAGCGGTCGTGGCGGCGGGCCGCTTTCGAGAAAAGGGCGTTGGCCCGCAGCGCTGAACCGGAACAGGTCCAGCCCATCGACCGACACGACGAAGACCTGGTTGTGGCCGGAAACCGCCCTGAAGACGTAACGGCAGCGGTCAAAGATCTCCCCCCACGGATGGCCGAAGCGATCCGGCTGCGCTACTGGGAGGAACTACCCGAGGCCGAGGTGGCCCAACGCATGGGCATTGCGCCGGGAACAGCCTCGGCCCTGCTCCACAAGGCACGCAGAAATCTAGAAATCTCCATGGCCCCCAATCAGCGGGGCGGTCATCGGCAACGTGAGGCCGAGAGGAACCACCAATGAACTTTGAACCGTTCGACAATTCGGGAGACGACGTCGTCGCCCCAGACCTCTCGTCCATCATGGATATTGTCGCCAGACGCCAACGGCGCCGCTACCAGATGGCCGGGGCCGGTGTACTGGCAGGCCTGGCGGCAACGGGTGCCGTCTTGACCGACGTCTTCCAGCGAGGTTCAACAACAGTCGAGAACATCGAAGCGGCCGGGCAGGTTCCTGGGCCGTCCGACGTGACCGCACCGCCGCCGTCGGATGATCAAGGAGACCTCAGCAGTCAAGCTGTCGATCCCGACACGCCTGATACCGAAGAACAAGTCACTTCTACAACAGCGGCGCCAACAACCACTGTCGCCAAAGACACCACGACCACCGAGTCAAGCCCCGCCCTCTGTCCGGCCCCGAACGCTGCCATGGATGAAGGTGCATGGATCGGACGAGGCCTGACCCGGTTCAGCGAGTCGACCATCAGCCAGGAAGACGCTCAGACGTTGGCTGACTCCTGGGTCATTCCTCTGACCGAAGCTCAGGCGCTCCTCGGACTTGGATCAGGATCAGGGGTTGATCTAATGCGTGATCTCGGAGCCATTGAGATTTGGGACAACTGGGCCGCCGACTATCAAGTTGGTGAAACACTGGGATCCATAGCGGAGGCCTGGAACTCGACGTCCATCAGCGTGAAGGCGCTCTACCTCATCGGCGAACCAGCGGCGGTGGAGGCGGTAACCGACTGCCCTCCAGCCGGCAACTGACATCAAAAGACAGCCCAAACGGGCATTACCTAGGCTGATTTACCCATGCCGACGAGGTAAAACCAGCCGAAAAATAGCTCTTTGTTCTGGAAACGAAACAAATCCGGAGAAAATTTGAGAAAACTCTGTAACCAAACTAAGGTCAGAGACGTCTAATCATTTGAACACTCTCCCCTGAAACCCCGGCCTAGCAGTAGTGCCGGGGTTTCTACTGTTTTCGGGTGAATATGCTCGGCTGATCGTTCGGCAAGCCAACTGAACGCAGGCATCACGAGGGCCGACTAGGAGTCGGAAGGCTGCAAATCGAAGGTGGTACATTCCGCCACCTGCGCCGTGAGGAACTCATCGAACCCCTCAACCCCGTCCTCCCCTACCAGGAAGTCGTAGCTGGTCGCCCCCGAGATCTTGCCCAGAGCGTCTTCATCGCTCTGGTACTGGTCAAAAACCGCATCAGCCAGGCACTCCGCCTGGGTGGCGGTAAAGGCATCGTCACGGGTCAGAACCTCAACGAATTCGGCTTCCGAACCTGGTCCGGAGGTACAGCCGGCCAAAACCAGCGCTGCAGCGGCGGTCATGACCACAGTTGCTGCTCGGCGGCCAGGTCGGAGCCGTCGACTGTGAGCATTTTCTTCAATCATGGGTTCCAACCGTGGTTTGCCGGTCACGTTCTGAGATCCAAACATTGCGCTTCTTTCTATCCCCCACCTATCCCTGGGCCAACCATCCGGCCCTACCACACCCATTTGGTGGCGCTGAGTCCGAACTCCTCCGGACGCTCGATTATGGCGAACGCCCGCTCCGGTCGAACAACGAAGGCGGCGTTGGAGCTGAAGAACTCGAGCACCTGATCCACCGAGGGAAACTCTTCGTACTTGTCGACCAGCGGCACCAGGTAATGTCTCAGCTGTTCGATGTCCGCTACGTCAATCTCGGTGGCCACACCTTCAACCGACACCACTTCCACGGTGTCATCGGCTGTCACCACCACCGCAGGGTTCTCCCTCATGTTGCGGGCCTTTCTCGCCTGACCGTCGCAGCTCACGAAGAACACATCATCTGCCATCCACGCCCCCCACACCGGCATCGAATGCGGTCGACCCGCCTTTGAGACGGTGACCAGCCAGTAGTTGCGGGAAGAAGTAAGGCGGCTGCGGGCCCACGACCACGACAAGAGACCCTCATCGGTTTCGGGTACGCCATAGGCGGTCATGTTCTGAGGCCGCGATGCAACCGGATCAGTGGGTGAACCCATGGATTCAAGGCTAACGGCTGAGATCGACTCGCCGAGTTTCACGCACGGCTTCGCCCCATCGAATAACGATGCCTACATCGAGCCGATCGGACCTGGGGGGCGTGGTTCGGTGCCTTTGCCTTGGGCCAGACGCCGTGCCGTTCCGTCGCGCTGGTACCGGTTGATCGAGACGGGAAGTTCACCCGCCAGCTCGGCCAGTCGAAGTCGGTTTGTCTCCGGAACGATTCGACCGGCATCGCCAAGTGCTCGGAAACGAGCATCAACGGCGTACTTCTTGTGCATTTGATGAGGTTGATAGATGCTCATGTCGTCCGGTGTGATGTCGTAGTCGATAGTCAGCGCCCCATCGGCGGCCGCTGACTCCAACAGGTCCTGGCCGGCTACGGTCCTGGCCACCACCGCGTTGACTCCAGGGTCGTCGGCACTTCCCTGGCGGGTCGGTGAGCCTCCCGGCCACGTGTCGGACACGGCCAGGTCAGCGCTGTCACCAATACCGTCAGGACAGATTCGGCATCGCCACGGCAAGGCCCAGGACGACTCGTCATCGCCCCAGTAGTCCAGGTAGTGACGTTCCTCCCGACGATCAGCGGTGGTGGCGACCGTAGGCCCCGGACAGCCACGGCCCCGGTACCGAAAACCGGTCAACTCTTCTGTCTCCATCCCCAGCGATCGTACAAAGCGTTCGGTGACCGATGGCGTGCCGAATCCCCCGCACACCGGTGTCAACCAGTACCGAACCAGATCGTCCACCCGCTCGTCGTGGCGGGCCAAGTTCCGCAGCGCAGCGATGTCACATGGTTTGCCAATGAAAGCCAGCGTCAACTCCCGATCGAGCACCTCGTAGATGTCGGTGAGCGTTGCCGTCGGTCCGTAACGAGAACCTGCGCCTTCCAGAACATCGGCTTCGGTGAGGCTTAAGACCGGCTGACCAAAGGTCGGCTCGTCGACCGACGCCTTGACGTGCAGAACCGCCTGAACCCGCCCCGACGTCAGCAGATACTGCCCCAACGCGGTAAGCACCCCTCCGGTCGAGCCTTCATGTCGCACGTCGGGATCACCGGCCCAAGCCCGCACAATGCGCCGCCAGGGGCCCCAGACATTGTCGACGTTGGTGTCTTCAGCTACCAGGTGCTGAGGCAGACCATCAATCCTGGTACCGGGGCAAACGTCGTAGACGACGTCAACCGTCTCATGATCCAGCGGACCGACAACAGTTGGGTGCAGGTAGCCGGAGGAGGTCTTGGCCATGACCACTCGGTCAGGCCCGGCAACAGCCTCGCACAGTCCGCACCCGATGCACAGGCCCTCTTCAACAATGCGATAGAGCCGGTCTGTCGGACTGGGCTTGGACAAAGCGGCCGCTGTTGCCCTTGTTTGAGAGTGGTCGCGGTCGACGCTGCCCGGTGCCATAGAGGCATTCCTACCACAGCTCCGGCCAATGAGCTCAGCTCTGCGCCGTCCAGGCCGATGACGTCCTCATGGCCGCCATCGAGCCCATCCGCAGCGTCTCGACCGACGTCGATGACGAGAGCAGCATTCCTCCGGGCATGTGGCTGTCCCACCACTGGGAAGCCGATCACGCCGAGCGATGCGTTCAACTAGCGGGCCGATCGGTGTGTCGACGGTGCCTGGCTCTGTACCCCCTCGGATTGCTGGTGGCGGTGCTGTCGGCGGCGGGCTGGCCGCCGTGGCCGCTCAGCTGGGATCCGGCGGCCATATGGATACTTTCCATTCCGGCGACGGTGGCCTTCATCGGCGAGGTCATGGGAGTCATCCGATACTCCGCTCGCTGGCAGGTGGCCACAACTCTGCTGGCCGCTCTGGCCTACGGCCGAGCGCTGGGTTATGAGTTCGCCGAGCGTTGGAGCCCCGAGTTCTGGGAGCCCATTGCTGTATTCGGCGGCCTGTGGTTCTTCGCCGCATACTCCGGCTTTCGATCCGGCCGCTGAACCCGGGCTATTCTCTGCCACCCATTAGTAGGGCTGACAGTGCATCGTCTCGAAGCTTGATATCCGGTTCGGCTGACGCCCTCTGAGGGCTAAAGACCTAACCGCAAAAAGATAAATGGGGCCAGCCATTGGAGGGAAGTAATGGCTGGCCCCATCTGCTCACAGTCTATCGAAGTGAGACGAGCAAGCTCGTCCATTCGCCCAGAATCTTCGTCAACTGTGGGCAGTCGCCCAACACCCTTTATGTGTGTGCTTGAGGGGGTGCATGTAGTAGGACGCCCTAGTTGGACTTTGGTCGCGAAGAATTTCGAAAAAAGTTGCGACTATCGGTGATCCGATGGCAACAATCGGCCCAAACTCCACTGTTTCAGCGGGTTTGAGGTACGCTCAGATTCATCGAAAAACCTGCAACTTGCTCCGAAAAAGATGAAACCCGCCTCAGAATCTCCCTTCAAATCGGTAGCTGTCATGGCTGATGGCTCTGCCGAGGCGACGTTTTCGGTTCTGGCGGAAGCTTCCGATTCGTATTTGGTGGAGGCGGTCGACGTTCGCCTTCTGGAGCTACCGATGAGCGAACCGTTGGCGGCCAACCACAGCACAACGTCCACCCGAGCGCTTACCGTCATCGGCCTGTCGTTCGGCTCGACAGGATCGAGTTCGGACTGGGCCTGGGGTGAATCCGCCGCCCTGCCTGGTGGCGGGTACACGATCGAGTCGGCCCGGCAGTCTTTCGACACGTTGGCGGCCCTGGCTCCAACACTGGTCGGCCAGGGCCTCAAGCAACTAATCGCTGCGCCACCATTATCTGGAGCGAATACAAAGCTCAGGGCGAACAGTCCGTACTCGGCCGCGGCCTTGGAGCTGGCCGCCTTCGATGCCGTGGGCAAAGTACACGGTCGTTCTCTGGCTTCCATGCTGGGAGCGACCAGAACCCATGCCCCGGCCGGCGCCGCTGTCGGTCTGGGACCGCTGAACAGCATCATCTCTCGGTGCAATGATCTGGTTGAGGCCGGATACCGCCGAATCAAACTGAAGATTCAGCCGGGCCATGACCTGGCAGTAGTGGAGGCTGTTATCGCCGCCGTCGAAGGCCCGATCGCCTGGCACGTCGATGCCAATGGCTCCTTCGGTGGCGACGCAGTGGCCGCCATGGTCGAACTCGCTCAACTGGGTGTCGAAGCCATCGAGCAGCCGTTCGCCGTGGGAGACAGCGAGGCGGCGGCACGTCTGGTGTCGTCACTGGCCAACTCGGACATGGATTGTCTGGTGGTGGCCGACGAAGCCGCCGTCGACATCGGCGCCGTAACCGAGCTGAGCCGACGCCGAGCAGCCACTGCGGTCACGATTAAACCGTCAAGGTACGGCGGGCTGGCCCCGGCGAGTGCCGTGATCGAGTTGTGTGGTCAGCTTGATCTGGCGATATCGGTCGGAGGGATGATCGAGTCCGCCCTCGGTCGGCGATCGCTGGCCGCCCTGGCCGCCACAGCCGATTTCGCTCTGACCGGAGATCTGAGTCCTTCAAGCCGATGGCTGCAGGTAGACCCGTGGAGCGACGTAGTCGTCAGTACATCTTCTGTCAACGGCGCTCTACTGGTAGAGGTTCCAATCGAACCAGGCGTTGCCCCGGCACCGGATCCACAGACCCTGGACGCCACCACTACAGCCCAGTGCCTGGTTGACTAGCCGGAGTTGACCCGCCGGGGCGGCCGGATGGCGGTCAAACGACTGGAGTCACACGGCTAGAGCCCGTTGGCATCCAGAAACGAAGCCACCACCGATGCCACCTCAGGCGGTCGTTGCAGATGCACGGCGTGAGTTCCGTCAACCGACGCAACCTCGGCCCGCAGCTGCGCGCCCGGCGACCGCCGGTCCAGCTCTACTGCCATCCGCCCAGCGATCCGCTCGAACTTGGGGTCGTCGGAGCCATGAACCAGCAGCACCGGGCAACGGACCTGCACCAGCCGAGGCCACAGATTCTCCTGGGCCCCGGTGCCACAGTGCCGCAGGCTGGCGGCCAGTCCCTCAGGCCGGTTACTCAACCGGGCGTCCCGGGCCATCGCTTCGGTCGACAATCCGGCAAACAGCGGTTTGGCCAGCCAACGGTCAAGGAAGTCTTCAAGCGTTTCGCTTTCCAGCTGTTCGGCCAGCCGCTCGTCGGCCAGCCTCCGAATGCGACGCTCGCCGGCGTCGGCCAAGCCCGGCGACGCCCCGATAAGAACCAGACCGGCCACCCTATTCGGCCGATAAACAGCCAGGTGTAATCCGGTGCGACCACCCATCGAATAGCCGACATAGACCGCTTTGGTGATTCCCAGGTCCTCCAGCCGCTCGACGATGAGATCAGCCGTTTCCACCAGATCCACGTCATCGTGGGCCGAACGACCGTGGCCCGGAGCGTCGACGGCCACGATCGTCCGTCTAGCCGACAGCCCGGCCAGAGACTCATCAAATCCTCCCCAGCACCGGGTGTTCTGGGTGAAGCCGTGGAGCAGAACCAACGGGATCGAAGACGGGTCGGAACCGATGCGCACGACCACTGCATTAAGCGTCATAGCTCGACCGTAATCGGCCACGGATCACAGAACGGCACTGCGAACGGCACTGGCGACCACCGGTGACAAGTTGAGCGACACTAGTCTATCTTGGCTACCTTGACTGACAGTGACAAGCCCTAGCTCACCATTCGATCCAACAACGCAAAACAGCGGCGGGGAGATCCCGGCGGTTACTGAATCGGTGGCCGCCACCTTTTGCGCCACCCTGGTCGACGAGTGGTGTCGGGCCGGTGTCACCGATGCCTTCGCCGCCCCCGGTTCGAGATCCACGCCTATGGCGCTGGCCCTGGCCAACGAAGAGCGTCTCCGCCTTCATGTCTTCCATGACGAGCGGTCAGCATCATTCGCCGCATTGGGTAACGCTCTGGCCACCGGCGATCCCACGGTCATCACTGCAACCAGTGGAACGGCGGCCACCCACTTCTTCGGTGCCGTCACCGAAGCCTCGCTGGCAGGCGTCCCGATCGTGGTCTGCACCACCGATCGTCCACCCGAACTTCAGGCCGTCGGCGCCCCGCAAACCATCGATCAGGATCGGCTCTTTGGAGACAAGGTTCGATTCTTCACCAACCCCGGCGTGGCCGATGAGGCAATGGCATCGGCCTGGCGCTCACTCGGATCACGATTGGTGGCCGAGGCCCGAGGCTCATCGGGTAGGCCCGGCCCTGTGCAAATCAACCTTCCCTTCAGAGACCCACTCGTCGGCCAACCGGGAGAGAAGCCGTCCGGCCGACCGGCAGGTGCTCCCTGGCATCAAGACGCCAGACCGGTCGGCAGCTCGGGCGAACCAGGCGAGCCCGGTGTCACCGCCCGGGCTCTCGAGGTTTGGCATCGCATCCGTGGTCTCAACGGTGTAGTGATAGCAGGGCAGGGAACCACCGATCCAACGGCGGTACTCTCACTGGCCCGGCGGCTCGGTTGGCCTGTATTGGCCGATCATCGTTCGGGCTGTCGGGCCGAAAGCCATGCCGTCACCCACTTCGACGCTATTCTCCGCAGCGACGACTTCGTGAATCGACGCCATGTCGATGTTGTGCTCCGCTTCGGTGAACCACCGGCAAGCAAGCTACTCAGCCAACGCCTACAAGGCTGGAAACCGGACGTTATCGTGGCCCACGAACCGGGGCGCTGGAGTGACCCCGAGCGTGTGGCGGCACTGTTTGTGCCCGAATACGGTCTGGCTCGGGCCATCGTCTCCCACATCCCCGGCGACTACGAGGCCAGCGACGAAGCCATGATTTGGCGCCAAGCCGATCACGCCGCCGCAGAGGCTGTAGCCGGCGTACTGGCAACACCGGAGGGATCGGCGTCGGAGATCGGGATCGCCCGCCATGCGCTGACGTCCATGCCATCCGGCGGAGCCCTTGTGGTCTCATCGTCCATGCCGATTCGTGATGTCGAGTGGTTCGCTCCCAACCGGCGAAACGTTCACGTCTACGCCAACCGAGGGGCCAACGGCATCGACGGAGTTGTGTCCACCGCAGTGGGCGTGGCCCTCACCGGCACGCCGACAACCCTGCTCATCGGCGATGTCGCCTTCCTTCACGACAGTGCGGCACTCATCGCCCTGAGCAGAAGACGGGTCGACCTGACCATCATCGTCGTAGACAACGATGGTGGCGGCATCTTTTCGTTTCTTCCCCAAGCTTCACAAGTGCCGGATGAGACGTTCGAGAAGTTGTTCGGCACACCACACGGCACCGATCTGGTAACCCTGTGTCGGGCTCACGGCATCCCGGCGGTTAGTTGGGCTCCCGGCGACCCGACTCCCGGCGAGGTGGCCGTCAGGGTGCTGGTGGCCAAGACCGATCGATCGGCCAACGTCAAGCTCCATGACCGTTTGAACGCCACCATCGTCGACGCTGTCAACCAGCTTTCGCTCTAAGGACGT
>JAHDFR010000007.1:19026-45652 GCA_020628065.1 Acidimicrobiales bacterium | reverse complement strand
CCGGCTACGGCCGAATCAAAGCGCCGAGAATTGCCTGAAACTTGGCTCTGGTTTCGTCCAACTCGGCCTGCGGCTCGCTGTCGGCTACTACTCCCACGCCGGCGAACAGATCGACCCGTTCAGGGGAGACAAATTGGGCGCTGCGAACGCTGACGGCGAATTGACCGTTGCCGTTGGCATCAATCCAGCCGGTGGGTCCGGCGTAACGTCCCCGGTCGGCCCGCTCCAGCTCGTCGATGACGTCGAGGGCGTGTTTCTGGGGCTCTCCCCCCACGGCCGGGGTTGGATGAAGAGCGATTACCAGGTCGAGAATCGATGTCGGAGGAGAAGACAGCCGACCCTCGACTTTTGTGCCCAAGTGATGCACGTTGGCCAGCGATACCAGCGACGGCTCAGGTTCAGCATCGACATAGGAGCAGAACGGCAGAAGAGAATCCAGCAACCAGTCGATGGTGATCCGGTGCTCCCAGCGATTCTTGTCCGACGACAGAAGCTGCGCCGCAAGCTCGCGATCTCTGTCCGGATCACTGGATCGAGGAAGGGTGCCGGCCAGCGGGTGGGCGGTTACAACATCACCCATGCGGGAGATGAGCGTCTCCGGCGACGCCCCGAAAAACCCGTCTATGAGAAACAAATTCGCCTTCGGGAAAGTTGCCGCCAGCCGGGCCATGATCGCCCGACGATCGAACGGTGCGTCGGCCGTCACCGTCAGCTCTCGAGCCAGAACGACCTTGTTCAGCTCACCGGCGTTGATCAACTCGCAGGCGCCGGTCACGATTTCGTCGCGCCAAACCTCCGGGGGCAGAGCGGAGCGTAACTTGAGCTCCACGGGTTCGGCCGAGCGGCCGTTAACGATCGACCCCTCGTTGCTCAACCTGCCAACTCGATCGAGCACCAGGTCGAGCACGTCATCGTCGCTGAAGTTGTCGACTCCCGAGGTCACCACCGTGGCCCAACGACGACCCTCGGGATCGGCAGCCAACAGAACCTCGGGCACAAACAGATTTGCCACCGGGTCGCCCATTCGACCCGGCAAATCAAACGGCCAGGCGGCGAACGCCAGCGGAGCCGAGCCGGGAAGTCGGACGTCGTCACGCCCCGGAATCTCGGCCAAGACGTTGGACTCCGGATTCCGTCGCCACACCTGACCGAGGCCGGCGAACACTCGACCCGAACGGGCCCACAGCAACCCGCTGAGCGAGCCGAGGGTGTAGAAATCGCCCACTGGTATCCCGCTGGCCGCTTCGGTGTTCACGAACCGCCGATTGTTGTCGAGGCGGAGCGTACGGAACCCCATGTCTGACGGCCAGGAACTGTTTGCTTCGGCGGTCACAACATCAATAGTACGGCGGTTGGGCACCACGGCGGCACACTGGGCTGGTGGACAAGACCTTCACCCTCGAGACACCTGCCACACCGGCCGATCTGTTTGACACGGTGAGCGACCTGACGACCTATCCGTCCTGGATTGACTTCGTTCACAAGGTCGAACCGGTGAACACATCCCAGGATCCGACTACCGAAGCGGACAGCCCGGCATGGTGGGTCACACTTCGAGCCCGGCTTGGGCCGCTGTCTCGTTCCAAGCGACTGCGAATGACCCGAACCGTGTGCACACCACCGGGGGCTGACGGCGTCGGTCAAGTACGGTTTGAACGGCGGGAAATCGACGGCCGGGACCACGCCGACTGGATACTCGAAGTCAACGTTCGACCCAACGGTGATTCAGCCAGCCTGGCCGAGTGTCGGCTGGCCTACAGCGGAACGCTCTGGACCGCCCCGCTCGAACCACTTTTGGACCAGGGCGCCGATGAGTCAGCTGCCCGACTAGCGGCCCTGATAGCCGACGCCTGAAACCAACATTGAGCCGACGGCAGGAGCCGGAAGTCCGGCTGAGCGACCTAAACTCGCCACTTGCCATACAGAACACATGTTCGATACAATAGGAGTCTACTGTTCCCAGTAGGCCTGTCGGCACGGCAGGCGGCCGGGCTCACCGTGTTCCCCGGAGCAAGGTCTCAATCACCCGCCAGAGACCTGCATCCTGCGGTGAGTCCGGCCACGTTCTCCATGAACCGGTCCTACTCCAACGGAGTGAGCCAGCGTCGGCTCAGCTCGTGCCGACCGGCCAACATGGACGACATGACGTCACCGAGTTTGAGGGTGATGGGACCGGGGGCGGTCAGCTCCTGAGCATCGAGACGTCGCACGGGCAGAACGACCTTGGTGGTGGAGGCCATCAGCAACTCGTCCGCCTCGACCACTTCATGCCATCGGACGGGCCGAACATCGGTTGGGATGTCCAAAAAAGTGGCCGATTCCAAGACCGCTCGGCGAGTGATGCCGTCAAGCACCGTGTCCAATGGTGGCGCCGTAATCTTTCCGTCGGAAACCACCAGCAGGCTGGCCGCCACCGATTCGGCCAGGTCGCCGTTGTTGTCTTTGAACACCACATGGTCAAAGCCTTCGGCACGGGCCCGAATCATGTGCCGCAGCGCCGGGGTGTAGCCAGCGGCCACTTTCAGTGCCGGGGGCAAGACGTCGGACGGAATCTTCGGCATGTCGGCTGTCTTCAGCCGGACGGCTTCCGGCAGCGTCCCTACGGATCCCGGGCTGGGAGCGGTGGTGACCACCACATAGATCGACGGCTCGAGGCTTGTCGGCAGTATTCCATCAGCTGCGTCCCAGGCGGCGATGACCTTCACCAACCACGGACCAGTGGCCAGAGGTGCATTGGGCCCACAGCAGTTGGCCCGCACGGTCTCGGCGATGACTTCCTCCAGATGACCAATAGGCGGGGTGTTCTCCATCGCCATCAGCTGCATGGAGCGAACGAAGCGTGTGACATGAGGCCGAAGACCGAAAGCGGACGGGCCGTCCTCACCGTCAACCACCGCCATCACGTCGAACACCTGCGATCCTCGGGCGGCAGCGTGAGACATCACATGAATGGTGGCTTGCGAATACTCGATCAGCGAACCATCTCGCCAAATCACCGGTTGCACGCTGGGCTGCTCCTTCATTGCTGTTGCCGCTTGCGGCCGAGACTGCGGCATCGGTATGCCGGAGGTTCCACTACCGGGCTTAGCCTAGTTCATGTGCCTGAACTGGTGGCGCTCGCCTTACCGCCCAGTCGGCTGTTCGCCGAGTCGATTGAGATGGTGTGGAGCCGCGGAGATGCCGTTGCCCCCATCGACCACCGGCTGCCCGAGCACCTACGGGCCCAGGTCATGGCTGCGCTACGGCCGACCAGACTGCTAGCGCTCGACGACCAGGGGTCCATCATCGAATCCATGCTGGAAGACGGCATGCCGGTGGAGGACGGCGATGCACTGGTGTTGGCCACCAGTGGAACCACCGGCCGACCCAAAGGGGTAATTCACACCCACCTGTCGATAAAGGCTTCGGCTCAAGCCACCAGCGCCGCTCTTGAGGTTGATCCCGACACCGACACCTGGCTGGCCTGCCTGCCTCCGGCCCACATAGGAGGGCTGTCGGTCATACTGCGGGCGCTGGTAACCGGTACAGGCTTGACCGTCCACGAGAGCTTCGACCCGGATGCCGTGACCGAAGCGGCCAGTGAGGGAGCGACGCTTACCTCTCTGGTGACCAGAACCCTGGCTCAAATAGACCCAACACTGTTCCGACGCATACTGATCGGTGGAGCCGCTCCCCCCGACGAGGTGCCGGATAACGTCTGGTCGACCTACGGCATGACCGAGACCGGATCGGGTGTCGTCTACAACACGCCGGACGGTCAACTCGTGCTTGACGGCTGTGAGTTTCGAACGACCTCAGGAACCGACGGCGACGAGCTTGAAGTCCGCGGCCCCATGCTTTTCAGGGCCTACCGGGCTGGACCCGAGGCGGCCGCCGCTCCCCAACCATTCACATCCGACGGATGGTTCCCCACCGGCGACCTCGGCCACGTAGAAGCCGACGGAACCGTTGTTGTCCATGGACGCCGCGGTGATGTCATCGTGACCGGAGGCCAGAATGTGTGGCCGGGTCCGGTCGAGCAACTACTCAACCGACATCCGGCAGTGGCCGAGTCGGCGGTTGTGGCCAAGCCGGACCCGGAATGGGGTCATCAGGTTGTGGCCGTTATCGTGCCGACCGACACCAACCTGCCACCCACACTTGAGGATCTTCGATCAGCGGTCAAGGCCGAGCTACCGGCCTGGTGCGCCCCCAAGGATCTGGTATTCATGACCGCGCTGCCCAAGACGTCAATCGGCAAACTACAGCGAGCCAGCCTGGCGGCCGAGCTCGCCGCTACCGAGACGAGCTGATCAGCCGGGCAGTTGGTAGTCGGCGAAGGCCTGCCGAGCCAGCTCGAAATCTTCCGGATTGGTGATCCCGATCCACTCTTCCGGCGAGGAAACCACGTCGACGGTCATTCGACCGTCGGCCATCATCTGTCCGACGATGGTTGGCAGCTGGGCCTCGGCCTTGGGCTCATGGCGGTTGGCCTCAAGGAACACGTCCCAACGTTCACCGAAGTCGACCAACGCGCTGTTGTCGAAGCACCAAAGGTTCATCGACACCGGCGTCTCAGCAGCCACGACTTGGCCGTCAGCGGTAATCGTGCCGTCATCGTTGCGTTGGCAATCCTCGGTTTCCACAATCCCGGTCAAGCGGCCATCCGCCACCTGGCAAACACCTCTTGTCACCGAGCCCGCCGGTGGCAGAGTGTTGCCCATCTCGAAGGCCACATTGGCCGCCTTGCCCGGCTCACTGGAAGCAAGTGCCGCCATGGCAAGGCGGAACGACTCAAGGCCGTAGTAGTCATCGGCGTTGAGCACGGCGAACGGCCGGTCGATGACATCGGCTGCGCTCAACACGGCGTGCAGCGTGCCCCAAGGCTTGTCACGTTGCGGTGGGAGGTCGTCTTGACGGACGTAGGTGACGGCCATGTCGCCGTGTTGGTTACGGATGTGTTCGACGACGTCGGCTTCGATGTTCGATCGCACAATCATGACCACCGGACCGAACCCGGCCGCCTTGGCCTCTTTGATGGAGAAGTCGAGGAAGGCTTCGTCAGAGGGGCCGACCTTGGCCAACTGTTTCACGCCGCCGAAACGGCTTCCCAGGCCTGCGGCCATTATGACTAGTTGGGGTGCGTTGGTGGTTGATTCGTCGCTCACGGGCTTTACTCTAACGGCGACTCCAACAGAGCCCGGCTGGGGCCGTTTGCCGGGGGTGGTTGGCGGTCACGCTTGTATGTGAGGCACCACGTTTGCTTCACTGCTCCGTCGCCTTACGGTGGAGCCTGCAGGCAAATGTCCGAACATTTTCACCGTCGCCCAGGCCAGTGACCATGTTCGGATGGCGGCCATTCCGCAGACCCTTTCAGGCGAGGTGCATTTGACCACGATGGGAACCGGTAGACCGACCATACGACGACCAAGTCCGGCCGACGCCTTGGCCGGTTTCAGTGTTGCCCTGGTCCTGATACCACAATCGCTGGCCTACGCCCAGATCGCCGAAATGCCCGTAGTCACCGGCCTCTTCGCCTCCGCCCTACCGCTCATCGCCGCCGCACCTCTGGGCTCCTCGCCATACCTGCAGACCGGGCCGGTGGCGTTGACCAGTCTGTTGACCTTGGCCGCCCTTCAGGGAGCAGGTTTTGCCGCCGAGGATCCGAATTACGTCGCTCTGGGCTCCCTGCTGGCACTCATCGTGGGGGCGTTTCGGTTACTTCTCGGCCTGATTCGAGGAGGCTGGGCCGCCTACCTGATCGCCAGCCCGGTCATGCAGGGATTCACGTCGGCTGCAGCGCTCATCATCATCTCTTCGCAGCTACCAAAGGCCTTGGGGACCAACGATGTGGTTCCTGACGGTTCAACTGTGGGGAAAGCGCTGTGGACTGTTGCCAACCCTGGACAGTGGTCTCCGGTGGCCATCGGGATCTCGGCCATGACCTTGGCCTTGATGCTGGGTGGTCGACGGTTACATCGACTCTTTCCCGGTGTGGCCATCGCCGTGATCGCCGGGCTGGTTCTCAGTCGTCTCCTCGACAATCCGGGTTCGGTGGTGGGCCAGCCGATCGGGATACCTCAAGGTCTGCCGTCACTCAGCCTCGATCTGCCGTGGTCTTCATTGGGAACGTTGCTCATCAGCGGCATCGTCATCGCCCTGGTCGGATTCGCTGAACCTTCAGCCATCGCCCGACTGTTCGCGTCGGAAGACGGCGTTCCCTGGAACGCCAACAAGGAACTAATCGGTAGCGGATTTGGCAATCTTGCCTCGGCGTTGTCCGGCGCATTCCCGGTAGGAGGGTCGTTCTCCCGAAGTTCGGTCAACCGGTTGGCCGGGGCCGAAAGTCGATGGAGTGGCGGGTTCACCGGCTTGGTCGTGTTGGCGTTCCTCCCGTTCGCCGGAGTCCTCAATCCGTTACCGCAAGCGGTGCTGGGTGCCATTGTGGTCGGGGCGGTCCTCGGACTGTTAAAGCCAAGAGTGATGCTCACCATGCACCGACACTCCAAGCTGGACGCGTTGTTGGCCTGGAGTACCTTCGTTGCGGCGTTGGTGCTGGCGCCAAACGTTCAGTACGCGGTGTTGATCGGTGTGGCTCTCTCCGGCCTCGTCCACTTGCTCCGACCGCTACGACTACAGACACCAGAAACCAGCGGTGCCGCCACCGTGGTGCGCCCCGAAGGATTGCTGTGGCTGGGATCGTACCGACGCTTCGACGACCTGTTAACCGAGTTCACTACAGTCCATGCCGGCGACGACGTCGTGGTCGACCTTGGACCGGATCCTGCCCTCGACCCCTCCATTGAGCAGACAATCGGGCGGGCTAGAGAAGCTCTTACCGAGGCCGGCGGCTCGCTCCAACTCTCACACGAACTGGCGACGACCGGGACAAGTTAGGACCAAAGCGACAACAGCGTCTGCGGCTACCTTCGGAGATTGTCCGGGCCCTGCCACATGCGTGTCCGGACGGTGAAGACGCTGTCGCCTGACAGAACCGCCCCTCGGCCGAATAGACGACCGAACTGCCAGTTGGACAGGCCCAGTTCCGGTCGGTTGAGGGCGTACTGGCCATCGACCCAGCGGGTGAACCCGTCCCCCACAAACGGGGCGTTGACAGTGGACCAGAAGTGATCGTGCTCATCGGCATCGGTCCCTATGAGACTGGCGACGAAGCCTGGTGCCTGCTGATTGAAAAGCTCCACCGCCGCTTTGACCGAATCGACCACGGTGATCGTGATCTCCGGCGATTCCTCCCACTCCCACTCGTGGCCCAATTTGTCGTCGGCGATCTGTTCTGCTTTGGCTTCACGGTGCACACCATCAGCCCGGACAATGTCGGCTTGGCCGTCAAACCACCCGTCGGGCACAAAGGACCGGGCGGCGGCGGTGACATGCACCTTGGGCCCGGCACCTCGGGCGGTGGCGGCATCCGTCAAACCTTGGAGAACAACCGGGACAAGCTCACCGGCCCGATCGAGGTGTACACAAACGGTGTTGACGGTGTTACACACCTTGCGATCGAGTGAAGCGGCAACGGTGCTCCGAAGTCGTTCGGCATCGGCGGAGGCCGAGGCGACAAGCCAGGCCCCTCCGGTGCCGTGGAGACTGACGGGAATCCCGGCCTGGCGGGCAACGGTTCCCAACTGGGCGACCACCGGTCCGCTGCCGCGGGCGACAGCCAGCGACAGGCGGGCGTCACTGAACATGGCCCACCCGGCGGCATGGGCGGCACTGTCGACCAGGCTGGCAGCGCCGGCCGGCAGACCGGCTTGTTCCAGAGCCGGGTCCAAGGCATTGGCCACGATGGCCCGAGCGGTTCCCAGCGCGTCTGAGCCGATACGGAAAACAACAGTGTTGCCTCCCCGCAATACTCCGCAGGCGTCGGCGAAGACGTTTGGACGGCCCTCGAAGATGAAGCCGACGGCCCCAAGACCTGCCACCCGCTGCTCCAACCGCCACTCGCCGTGGTCGATCGTTTCGGTTGCAGAGTCACGGGTCGACGATGCCTGCTGCCACATCCGCAGGCCATCGATCATGTCAGCCCGCATCTTGTCGGTCAGTTCAAGCCGAGTAGTGGAACGACCCCGCTGACGGGCGGAGTCCACATCGCCATCATTGGCCTCGGCTATGGGAGCGAAGCCGTCGTCGTCGGACAACCGGTCGGCAAAGATCCGATAGAAATCGCTGATGGCGTCGTCGGTGACCGCTCCCATGGACGAAAAGGCATCAACGGCCCGTCCGACGGCCCCGGTGGCCACAGCCCACTCCCCCGACGGGATGTGCAATAGCCGGCCGCTGTCCGATACGACAATCAGGCGATCGCCCGGTTCGAAACGGTCGGCCAGTGCGGCGGTCACCCGGGCCACTCGATTACCGCCGTAAACGATCGGCTGGCCCTCAACAAGACCGGCAAGCTCCTCGCCGACGGGGGGATCTGCTGACTCATGCACGCTCACCGAACCTACGATATTGGGCTGGCCGTCAGCTCGTGTCGGAGTGCCGGCGGACGTGGCGGACGGGGCGGCCCACCGAGTGAGGTTGGAGCGATCGTCAACCGGTCGTTGACTTGGCCCAGCTCAGGCAGAATGGTTGTTCTATGCCGACCGGCCGCTATGCCCCCAGTCCTACCGGGCGACTTCACATCGGCAATCTCCGCACCGCTCTCATCGCCTGGCTGTACGCCCGTCATGACGGCTCCAGGTTTCTGCTGCGCTATGAAGATCTCGACCATCAAGCCGTACGTCCTGAGCACTATCGAACCCAGGCCGAAGACCTACGGGCGCTTGGGTTGGAATGGGATGAACCCGTGCTGCGGCAGTCCGACCAGCAGCACGTCTACACCGAGGTCCTGGCCCGCTTGGCCGACGACGATTTGGTCTATCCGTGTTACTGCTCCCGTCGGGAAGTCAGGGAGGCTGCCAGCGCCCCAAACGCCCCCCACGCCGGTCACCACTACCCCGGCACCTGCGCCAAGCTGGACTCGGCCACCAGAGCCGAACGGGCGCTGGTAAGACCGGCCGCCTTGCGGATCAGGGCCCAGGGTCTCGTCCGCTCCATCGACGATGCCTTAACCGGCTACACCGAAGTCGAACTTGACGACTTTGTGGTGCAGCGAAACGACGGCACACCGGCGTACCATTTGGCCGTTGTCACCGATGACGCCGAGGCCGGTATCGAGTTCGTCGTGCGGGGCGACGACCTGGTCGAGTCGGCCTGTCGCCAGCTGGTGCTGTACGAGTCGCTTGGCCTTCAACCACCCCAGGGCTACGCCCACGTTCCCTTGGTGCTGGCCCCCGACGGCAATCGTCTGGCCAAACGACATGGTTCGGTAACCCTGGCCGACCGACGAAATCACGGTGAGTCGCCGTCAGACGTTCTTGCCTTCCTGGCGGCATCAATAGGCTTGCTTCCCGATGACGATCACGTTCGCAGCGACGGCGCACCGGCTTACCGGTTGCTGGAGTGGATCTTGGAGGCCTTCGATCCTGAGCGATTCGCCCGAGCAGCCCCGTATGAGCCGACGTTGCTGGCATCCGACTATCTGGGCAACGGCTAGTAGCCGTTGAGCCGCCCGGCCCCGGACGACACTCCGAGCGCCGCGATCGACCGCGCGCCGCTATCAACCGAGCGCCGCGATCAACTAGCCGACCAGCATCTCCGAGACGGAGTAGATGACCAGGCCGGCGGCACCGCCAACCAGCGTGCCGTTGATACGGATGAACTGCAGATCCCGTCCCACCTGCAGTTCGAGACGCTCGGCGGTCTCGGCGGTGTCCCAACGCTGGACCGTAGTGGCGATCAGGTCGGCGACCTCGCCTCGGAACTGCTCAGCCACATAGCCGACCGAGTCGGTGATCCACCGGTCAATCTTTGCCTGCAGCTCCGGGTCGGCGTCCAACGATCGACCGGCTTCGGTGACCGCTTCATGCAGTTGGGCCCGCAGCTCGGAGTCCGGCGAGTCGGCCGCCTCAAGCAGCCCGGCTTTGATACGGGTCCACAGGGTGGCCGACCAGGCCCGGACATCGGGATGATCGAGAAACTCCTGTTTGAGTTGCTCGCCTCGGGCTCTCAGCTCGGGAGAAGATCGTAGCTCCTCGGCTAGATGAGCAGTACGACGATCAATGTCGACCCGCATCTCGTGGTTTCGGTCATTGCCGATATCGGTCAAGAATCTCCGCACAGCGGTGTAAATCTTGTCGAACACAGCGTCGTCGATCGGCTCCGGCACCCACCAGGGCGACTCCCGGATCAGCCGGTTCTTGAGCGATTCCCGGTTCTCCTCCATAAAGGTGCCCAACCCGCTCAGGACATTCTCCAGGATCGATTGATGATGATCGCCTGCCACCGCGGCATCAACCACCCGGGCCATGATCGGAGCAACCTCAACCGATTTGGCCCGCTCGGTAACCACCGCCTCAATGCCGGTTTGGATGACCTCATCCTGAAGAACCTCGGTGACGCCGCGAATGACAGCGGCACTCTGGTCGCCCACGGTTTCGGCGTTGGCCGGCTGACTCAACCAGCCACCCAATCGTTTGGCCAAATCGGCACTGGCCAGGCGTTCGGTGACGACCTCCCGGGTCAAGAAGTTGTCCCGAACAAATCCGCCGAGGCTGGCGCCGATCTCGTCCTTGCGCTTCTGGATGATGGCGGTATGCGGGATCGGAAGACCCAGCGGGTGTTTGAACAAAGCGGTAACGGCGAACCAATCGGCCAGTGCACCGACCATTGCCGCTTCGGCCGTAGCTCGAACGTAGCCCCAGCCGGAGTTCGACTCCTCCAGAATACGGGCCACCAGAAACACCACCGCCGCCAACACGAAAAGCGAGGTGGCGACCATCTTCATCCGCCGCAGATCTCGTGCCCGGGCCTGATCGTCCATTTCAGGCAGTGCCATAGGAAGATCATCATAAAGGCGACAGGTCGCCAGTCCGGCGATGGATCTGGCCGGCCACCAGAATCCGACCACGGGAAGTTGGCTACAATTTGGTCCATGAGCGACGGGACCACACCTCCTCCGGCGGCCGAAACAGCAGAACCCAGAACAGCGGAGTGGGACGAGTTACGACGACGCCACCTTCGGGGTGCCGACGACCGCCCAGCGTCTTCGGCACAGGGGCTCCATCACATGGCGCTGCTGTGTACCGATGTGGAGAAAACCATCGAGTTCTACCAGGGTTTGCTGGAGTTCCCATTGACCGATCTGTTCGAGAATCGGGACTACGAGGGCTCAACCCATTTCTTCTTCGACATCGGCAACGGCAACGGGTTGGCGTTCTTCGACTTCCCCGGGCTTGATCTAGCTCCCTATGCCGAAGTTCTGGGTGGCCTGCATCATGTCGCCATCTCGGTGGCCCAGGACCGTTGGGAATACTTGAAGACCAAGCTCTCCCTAGCCGGAGTCGACATTGTGTTTGAGGACCGATCGTCGATCTACTTCATGGGGCCCGACGGCGAACGTCTGGAGTTGATCGCCGATGATCTTGGGGAGATGTACGGCCAACAGGTGCTGTGACACCTGCCGGAGCCCAACCCGGTGCGGCTGCGGCGAAACCGGTCGGACGGCTTGACTGGCGGTGGCTCCTGGCCGCTGCAGTGGTCATTGTCTGTTTCGTCTGGATTGTTCCCTCGTTCGCTCCCTACGAGGAAACGGCCGCCGCCATCCGAGTAGGTCTGTCCCGGTCTTCAACCACGTTGCTGGTGGCCGCGGCGTTGGTAGCCGGTGTCAATCTGGTGGCCCCGTCGCTGAATCAGGTTGCCGCTCTTCCCGGGCTTCGGCTGCATCATGCGGTGGCATTGGATTGGGCCAGCACAACTATCACCAACGTCGTTCCCGGTGGAAGTGCCGGAGCTATCGCATTGACATGGTCGACGTATCGCCGGCTTGGCTTCACCGGCGACGACATCGGCCGCTCGGTGGTCGTCACCGGCGTTGGTGATCAGCTGGTGAAACTGGGGACTCCGCTTGTGGCCGTGGTGTGGTTGTTGAGCCAGGATCGGGGTTTCTCGGGCACCGGGCAGGTCTCGGAACCGCTCATTATCCGCTCCGCCGGTCTGGCCGCTGCACTCTTCGTGGTGGCTCTCGGGCTGGCGGCGCTGATTCTGAGCAGCCGTGGTACCGGCATACATCTCGACTCCTTGGTGGCCCGGATGGCTGAGCGGGTGGTCAACCCCCTGCTGGCTCGCAGCGGGCGAACGCCTGTTGATTGGCTGCAGCGTCTCGGTCAACTTCGTGATGACACTCGACATTTACTGGCCAAGCGCGGCGGTCTCCTGGTCTCCACAACGCTGCTCGGCCACGCCAGTCTGTTTCTGATGCTCGTGCTGTGCCTCCAAATCGTCGGAGAGGACGCTTCGGTCGGGATACCGGCGACGATGGTGGCGTTCACCTTCGCACGTCTAGCCACGGCCATCCCGCTCACCCCGGGAGCTTTGGGCGTGGCCGAGGTCAGCCTTATCGGGGCCCTCAGTGCGGTCACCGAAGCCGAGACAGCCACGCTGGTGGCCGCCGTCGCCCTCTTTCGTGCGGCCAGCTACCTGATGCCCACGTTCCTTGGCCTGCCGGGCCTGGCGCTCACGTGGCGGCTTGGAAGAACGATCTAGCTCCCGGCCAGTCCAACCATTACGCCGAGCAGCGTGTTGACTCCAAGTTCAAGGTGATGCCGGTCGGTGTGTTCCGCCGGGTTGTGGCTGATGCCCTTGTGGCTGGGGGTAAAGATCATGGCAGTGGGGCAAACTCTGGCCAACATCTGGGCGTCGTGGCCGGCTCCGGACGGCATTCGCAGGGTCGATGCCCCTAGTCGCTTAGCCGTCAGTTCAACCAAATCGACGACCTCCGGATCGAAGATCACCGGATCGAACCTGGCCAATGTTCTGGTGGAGATTTCCACCCCTTCCGATTCGGCCAGCCGCTCCAGGCAGCCTGCCAGGCGTTCCTCCGCCTCGATCAGCACATCGTTGTTCGTGTTGCGGAGGTCGACGGTGAGTTTGGCCGATGCCGGTACGACGTTCACCAGGTTCGGGTGCAGCTCAATCATTCCAACCGTGCCCACCTGGGGATGTCCCAGTTCGGTCACCATCCGACGGACGAACGTCGTGATCTCGGCCGCCACAAAGGCAGGATCGTGACGGAGTCGCATCGGGGTGGTGCCGGCATGGTTGGATTGTCCGGTGATGGTGATCTCGGTCCAGGAGATGCCCTGCACGCTCTCCACGGCGCCGATGTCGACCGACGCCTCTTCCAGCACCGGACCCTGCTCTATATGGACTTCAACGAAGGCGTGGGGTACCTGGCCGGGACAGGGAGAAGGCCCCAGGTAACCGATGCGGGCCAATTCGTCGCCAACCTTGGAACCGTCGATGCCCTCGGTCTGGTGTGCCTGCTCAAGGCCTAGTCCTCCGACGTACACCAATGAGCCCATCATGTCAGGCGGAAATCGCGCCCCTTCCTCGTTGGAGAAGAAGGCCACCGCCAGGGGTCGTTGAGGTACCACTCCTGCGGTAGCAAGCGTTTCTATAACCTCAAGTCCACCCAGAACGCCCAAGTTCCCGTCGTATCTTCCGCCAGTGCGGACGGTGTCGATGTGGGATCCGGTCATGACCGGCGGCAGCGTGGCCTGCTCAGGTGTCATTGCCTCAGGCACCCAAACTCCAACCACATTTCCGATGCCGTCGACCGTGACGTCGAGACCCAGTTCGGTCATCCACGTCACCACCAGGTCACGGCCCGCCTGGTCGGCATCGGTAAACGCCAGGCGGGATGAACCGGTCGTTCCCTCAATGGCGCCGATGTCGGACAACTCGGTCAGGCGTCGCAATAGTCGGTCGCCGTTTATCTCCAGGCCTTCAGGCGCGGTACTGGGACTGGTCTCCATGATTCTCCCTACAGCGTTAGCGTGACGGGTCTACTGTTCGGCTTCCGCCAGAGCTTCGAAGCCCTGTTCCACGTCAGCCAGATGGTGTACAGGATCGTGCAGCAGATAGACGGCGAAGCTGGCAACAGTGAAGGCCGAGCCGTCGGACCGCATGCCGGTGCGTTCCCATTGATCGCCCCTGACTTTGTCCAGTAGATCGGCAAATTTCCCGGCGTTCACCGCCAGGTCGTAGGACACTTTGTCGACATCTTCGTTGGCGTAGTCACCCTCGATGGCGGCAGAGTCCTGGTCCCAATTGGCGAAGGCGGGGGCGTCCTTTTTGAGCATGAGCGTCAGGCGTTCGACGGCCAGGCCGTAGACGTCTCGCACATGGGCCCCGTACTCGAGCGCCGACCATACGGGTCCTGATCCCGGCGAACTCGGTGGTCGCTGGTGAACCCGGTCGCCCCGTTTAAGAACCCCCCGCCAGGCGGCGGCGTTCGCCCGTACCTGGGCGGCCACAGTCGTGGGATCAACTTTTGAGCCGTCGAATCCGCATTCCGGGCAGGCTCGTTCGAGGACCCACGTCCAGTTCTTGGTGTCGGGTTCCGGATGTTCCATGGCTTGAGACTATCCGACCAGCACCGGTCAGTCAGATGAATGTGACCGCCTGCCCGCCGACCGGGGTCTAGTGTGGATTCCGTGATTTCGGCGTCAAGCAGCGGACCGGAGCGTCCCCCCGGGGACCGCAGAGTCCTGCTCGGCCTCTCGTGGTCCGGCGGTGAGCCGACTCTACGCCTCCGACAACTCCCGCTCGACGACGATGGTCACGACACGGCAACAACGAGTGGCGACGTCGTGCCATCGGTTTTTTCGGCTCGGGGGCTTGAGTTGATGTATCGGGTGATTCCCGGTGCACCCTTGCACTGCCTCGGCTCGGTTCGGGGTCACAGTTCGGCACGGGATCACAGTTCGATCGAAGCCGACGGGGCATGCCGCAACCCTGTGCAGCGAGGGTCCAAACGGTGCGTTCCCTGCTCCATCAATGACGCGCTGCACGCCTCCAGTCTTCACCACGCCCACAACCGTGACCGGATCGAAATCGATCCGGAAGTTCGTCGGCATCTGGCACAACCGAACGATCTGTACCTGGCCGCCTTTCGCGACGGCTCGATCAAAGTCGGAACATCCAGCGCCTGGCGAACCGAAGAACGACTTACCGAGCAAGGTGCTTGGCTGGCCCTGATCGTGGCCCGAACGACGGATGGCTATGAGGTCCGCAACCTGGAGGACGCCGTCACCAGAAAGCTGGGGATTCCCCAGTCGGTGGCGACAACAAGAAAAGTCCGTGGTCTTTTGCAACCGACCGACGACAGCACCCTGCTGGCCAAGCTCAACGCCACCGCTCGGGACGTGGCAACCTTACCCGACTTCGACCAACGGACGGACCGGAGTGTCGAACCAAGAACCTGGCGCAACGAACATGCGATGGCGGGGCCATTCCGTGGCAGGCTGCACGAATATCCACATCGCCTGAACACCGGGGCTCATCAGGTTCGAATAGTTGATTTGTGTGGCCGGGTCGCGGCCGTAACGACAGTGTCCGGTGACGGTGTGTTAGATGACGGCGTATCTGGTGGTGATGTACTGGTCGTGGACCTCGGACAAATTTTCGGCGTTGAGCATGAGATCGGCCGATTCTCAACCGACGAAATCGCTCTTCAGGGTTCACTGTTTTGACTGCCAGCAACTAGGTTGCCACTGACCGGCGAACGCGGTCCTTGACTCTGCTTGAAACCTTGCTTGCCCGTTTGTTGCTCCAACCCGTTTCCCTCCATCGGTCATCCGCTTTCCTCATGCCTATTGCCTCATCCCCACGCCCGGTACACGACTTCGTTCAATGAGACTCCTACCGCGAACCCTTGACGTCCCAACGTCGCCCATCGCCGATGCCCATCGTTGGGTCACCGAGCGTTCAGGTGGGCCACCTTTGCTGGACCTGTCCCAGGCCGCTCCCGCCTACCCGACTGCACCGGTGATCGCCGAGCACATTGCCCGTGTTGCCGCCGACGGAGATGGTGGCCGCTACGCCCCACCACCCGGGCTGCCCGTACTTCTTGACGCGTTCAGCGACGAGCTGACACGGTCCTACGGCCCCGACGGCACCGTCAGCATCAGTGACGAGCAGATCTTGCCCACCGGTGGCTGCAACCAGGCGTTTTGTACCGCTGTCTCCACCATCGCCGAACCCGGATCCGAGGTCATCGTTCCCGTCCCCTACTACTTCAATCACGACATGTGGCTGAAATTGGACGGCATTGTCCCCCGCTACCTGCACCAACTAGACGTGGACCAGGCCGAGCAACTGGTCAACGAGCAAACCCGCGCCTTGGTTCTGGTGACTCCTGGAAATCCCAGTGGGGCCACAATGGAACCGGAGCTGATCCATCAGTTTTACCTTCTGTGCCGTCGACACGATCTGGCGTTGATCATCGATGAGACCTACCGGAACTTCAGGACTGTTACCGACCCTCCCCACCGGTTGTTCGCCGAACCTGATTGGGATGACACCGTGATTTCACTTCACAGCTTTTCCAAGGATCTTGCCATCCCCGGCTACCGGGTGGGCGCCATCGTGTCCAGCGAAGCGTTCAAGGTAGAGGTTCTGAAGTTTGTCGACTGTGTGCAGATCTGCGCCCCACGCATCGGCCAGGAAGCGACGGCCATTGGACTCAATCAGGCCCGGGATTGGCGTCAGGAACAAGTCGACCGGATCAACCTGGCCCTCGACCACTTCACCCAGGTGATGGCCCGACAACCGGGGGCCTTCAGTTTGGCCAGCGCCGGAGCGTACTTCGGTTGGGTCCGCCATCCGTTTACCATCGATGGCCCGTTCGAGCCGCTGCCCACCGACGAGGTCATACGTCGACTTGTACTGGACCACGGCATTGTGGCCATCCCGGGAACGGCCTTCACGCCGTCGGATGAAGGATGGATCCGCTTCAGCTACGCCAATCTTGAACCGGCCGAGATAGACGAGTTTGCGCAACGTCTGGACCGAATGGGCTCCAAGTCCTGACGCCTGTCACCTGTCTGTGTGATCTGCTGCCTGGTTGAGCCGTCTAGGATGACTCGATGGCCAACGTGACCATTTACCACAACCCCCATTGAGGTTCCTCCAAAAACGCCTTGGCGGTCGCCGAGGAGCTTGGAGTCGACCACGACGTCGTGCTGTACATGAAAGAGCCGCCCGACAGAGCGGCCTTGGAGAAGATCGTCAAAGGGCTTGAAGACCCGGTGGAAGATCTGGTTCGCAAAGACTCACGATTCAAAAAGCTTGAATTGAATCCCGACGACTACGTCGACAACCCCGATGCCGTCATCGATCTGCTGGTCGAGCAGAAAGCACTGCTTCAACGCCCGATAGTGGTCAAGGGGCGTAAAGCCATTATCGGTCGGCCTAAGGCTCGTATCGCCGAATTCCTCGGCTAGCGCAACGCCGGGCCGACCACCCGACCCGAAGCTGAAGCCGGCCACCATGTCGGCTGCTTAGAGCATCATCTCCAGTTCGTCGGCCCGGCGCCCCAGCGACTCAATTCGCTCCGTCAGGCCGGCGGGCTCCGGCATGCCGATGTCGCGAAGGATGACTCGCCACCGGTGGGCCCAGTCGTGGCCTCTGGCCGCCATGGCAGCGTTTCGGATCCGCTCGGATCGGGTTGTCTCTTCGTCGCTGAACTTGTCGAGCACTGTGGTCAACGAACACTGCTCGGTTGACTCGACTACAGGGATGCCCAGCACCTTTCGCTGAGCCTCCTCGCTGGGAGCCAAGCCGACCAGTATCGAGCCGGCCGCCAAACCCTCGTAAAGACGGCCGGGAATCGACCGGATTCCGCCGATCAGATTGGGAAGGTCGTGCTTGGCGTAGTTGCACACCGCCAACTTCGAGTGCCGATACCAGTTGGCCAGGTTGTAACGATGGTCCAGCCAATCAACTGCTGTGCCGGACACGGAGTCATACAAATACAGCTTGTCGTTGCGATCGGCCCAGTCAAGGATGGCTTGATGCTGGGGCTCGTGGCGGCGCCCAACACCGAGGACGTCTATGCCACGCTTGGCGTCGATGTTTCGGGTTCCGAATATGACCACATCGGCCGCTAGCGGCACGCAACGTACGTTGACGTCCGGGACAATGGCCTTGAACGGCTCCACCGCCTCCGGTATGCCGACAAAAAGATGATCGAGCAAGGTGTAGCTCTCGTACAACAGCCGTTTGTCAGCCAGATCGGTGGGCCAAACCTCGGGCATCCAAACGGAAATCGACGAGGCCTGTCGACGTAGATCTTTCAGCCTCTCTATCAGCGGCAGATCCCATGGGCCGTGAGCCACGAAGATTACGTGGTCGCCGCCAGGGTCGTGGGTGGCAAGACCGGAGTGGAACGCCGGCAGGAGGACTGAGCGGCCGGCCAGTCGGCGGACAGCCCGTCCTCCAACCCGTCGGGCTCGAATCCGGGCCGTCTTTCCGTGCTGGTTGACCAAGGCCAACTCGGCCCCGGCAGCGGAAACGAGTACATCCTCAGCCTCGTGCCACGCCCCGTAGGCCAACTGGCTTGACAGTCCGCCTCGAGTACCCCTCTGAGACAAAACGGTGAGCGACAACTTTTTCCTACCCCATACGGATTTCGTATTGCCCCGAGGAGGCACCTTGCCACCTCGACGCGCCATCCACGAAATTGTAGCCCAACTTCCGCCAAGGTCGAATCGCGATCGATTCCCGGTCGACTGCGGATTGAACGGGGCTCAATGGCGTGGGCCGAATGCTCTATCGATGTCATTACCCCCTCTTTTTGACTCAGAAACGTTGTCTGCCAGCCGACCTGAACCAGGTGCCAGTGGAAGCGCATCCATCCGCCCGCCCGCAGAAGGGCAAGTTGTCCGGATTCTCCGACCGAATCGCATCGATTCAGATCGAGCGCCCGACATCAGCGCGCTTCCACCGACTGTCAACCGGAGGTCAACTATGAGGACAGGGCGAGGACGCCTGCTACTGGGAGCCCTGGCCCTGGTTCTGGGCGTCGGAGGTGTCGCCTTCCTGGTCCGGTTTGTCCAGACCAGCGAGGAGCGGGCACTTGCCGGCCAGGAGTTGGTGGACGTCTACATCGTGGCTTTGGAGGTTCCATCAGGGACGCCGGCCGAAGAACTCACTGAGTTCGTGGAACTGGATCGGATCCCGAAGACAGTGCGAGCGCCGTCAGCAGTGACAGCGCTGGAAGAGCTCGACGGCTTGATCACCACCGCCGATCTCGTTCCCGGCGAACAACTGGTAGCGGAACGTCTGGGATCGCCCGACATGCGGGTTCTGGCCGCCGGACTGGAGAGCGTCCCCGACGGTGTACTTGAGGTAACCGTCAATCTCACCGCTCAACGAGCTCTCGGTGGACAGATTGCTCCCGGTGACTACGTGGCCGTAATGGCCTCTTTTGATCTGTTCGACCTGAATCCGACCGACCCAACCGGCGCCGATGCCGACGATCTCGAGGTGGAGGGAGGACCGGCAACCGCCGTTCTTCTCCGCCAGGCTCTGGTTACCAATGTTCAGGCCTCTGCCGCCGACACCTTCAACGCGGTCAACGAGGAGAGCGGCTTGGGCCAGACACCAACCTCGGAACTGCTGATCACGCTTGCCCTGAAACCCGACCACGCCGAACGCCTGGTATTCGCTCAGGAATACGGGAAGCTGTGGTTGACACGCGACAGTGACCTGGCCCCCGACGGCTCTCCAGACGTTGTGCAGCTGGAGTCGATCTTCTTCTCCGACGCCCTGGACACCGTTCAGGCCGGCGTCACCACCACGACCGACGACGCCGACCCACCAGAGTCAGAGTCGGAACCCGAGCCGGAGCCAGAGCCGGAGCCAGAGCCAGAGCCAGAACCGGAGCCAGAGCCAGAGCCAGAACCGGAGCCGGAGCCAGAACCGACAGCTCCCGACGACGGCCAGGATGACGCAACCGCCAACGGAGACGGGAACTAGCGGGATGAAGATCGCACTTATCACCAACGACGACGAGCTCAGTAGCTATCAGGGCGTAGGTCTCCCCGACGGTGTTCGGCTGCTCTATCGAACAGGACTGACGCCGGAGAGCTCAGAAGAGGAGTTCGCCCAAATCCTGACGGACCTGCACGCCGACGTCGTTGTCATCGGCCCAGACGTCGACCCCACCCGCACGCTACAAATCGGCCGGGTCATCGGACGAAGTCACCCTGAGGTCGACGTCGTCGCCTACCGGCAAGCCGACACATCATTTCTGGCCGAAGCAATGCGGGCCCGTATTCGGGACGTGCCCGAGCCGTCGGAGAATCACGAGACTCTCACCGTGTCGCTTCGCTCGCTGCATGAGGCCGCCGCCGTCCGACGAGACCAGATCCTGGCCGACCAGACAACGGACGAACTCAAAGGGGTAACGACGGTGTTCGGCCCGAAGGGTGGCGTCGGCAAGTCCACCCTGGCCGTCAATTTGGCCTGTGCTCTAGCGGCCGAAGCCGGCAACGAAGTGTTGTTGATCGACTACGACCTGTTGGCCGGAGATATCGCCGACCTGGTGCAAATCGAAAGCGACTTCACCGTCAGTCGAGCTATCGACTCGGGTGCCCCGTTTGACGCCGCCAACCTCAAACTCAGCCTCGCTTCGCTCCCCAATGGGCCTCTGGTGCTTCCGGCACCAGCCTCGTTGGTGGAGGCCGAGCAGCTGACAACCGACGACCTGTCACAGTTTCTCACCGAGGTGGTCGACGTGTTCCGCTACGTGGTAGTCGACACCGGGCCCGGGTCCACCGATGCCACCATCGCCGCGCTGGCCGCCACCAAGGACCTGATCATCACCACCACCGCTGATGTGGGAGCGGTCCGCACCCTCGGCCGCCACCTCTCGGCGGTGGAAAGTCTCGGGTTGCTCCCGCCGTCGCGGCACCTGGTGCTCAACCAGTACGACCGCCGGGCCGGCATCGCCACCGCTGACATTGAGACAGCGCTGGGACAGCCGATCGACATCACCGTTCCCATCGATCGTCAGGTCCAGAGCGCCGGCAACGACGGCGTTCCGTACATCACCACCAAGGGTCGAGGACCGATCGTCAGCGCCATCACTGAGCTGGCCGGACTCATCGCCGAAGGGGCGGAAGAAGCCGAGCCGGCCAAGGCGAAAGGTTGGTTCAAATAGTGGGTCTGGGAAAGGCACTAGCCGAGATCAATGAGCCCGGCGGCCGCTCCGTAGAGCGCACTCCAACCACGGAGCGGCGATCAACCGACACCTCCCGAAATGCGCCGACCGCCACCGATGACTTCGGTGACCGGGTCCGCATGAAACTGATCGACAGCATCAGTGCCACTCTGTCGGACACCAATATCGGGCAGGACGAGCTCAAGCGGCGAGTGGCCGACGAGCTTGAGCAGCTCATCAACCAGGAGAGTCTGCCACTCACCGAAGCCGAACGCCAACGGATGGTAACGGCAGTCGCCAGCGACATCTTGGGCTACGGCCCTATTGAACCGCTACTGGACGACGACTCGGTCTCCGAGGTCATGGTGAACGGCACCGACTCCATCTACGTGGAACGAAAAGGCCAGATTGAACTCACCGACGTACGGTTCCGTACCGAGAGCCACCTTCGCCAGGTCATCAACCGCATCGTGGCCGCCATCGGTCGCCGGGTCGACGAGTCCTCCCCCATGGTCGATGCCCGCCTGGCCGACGGCTCACGTGTCAACGCCGTCATCCCCCCTCTGGCGGTAGACGGCTCCCAGCTGACCATTCGTAAGTTCGCCAAACAGGCGTTGCAAGCGGCCGACCTCGTTCGGGTCGGAGCGTTGAGCCCGCAGTCACTCACCGTCATTCGAGCCTGCGTTCTTGCTCACCTGAACATTGTTGTCTCCGGTGGTACCGGATCCGGTAAGACCACCTTTCTCAACGTGATGTCCAGCTTCATTCCGTCCGACGAACGCATCATCACCATCGAGGACGCGGTGGAGCTCAAGCTCATGCAGCGTCACGTAATCCGTTTGGAGACAAGACCGCCAAACGTCGAGGGCAAAGGGGCGATAGAAACCCGAGATCTGCTCAAGAACACGCTTCGTATGCGGCCCGACCGCATCATCGTTGGTGAGTGTCGTGGCGGCGAGGCCCTCGACATGCTGCAGGCCATGAACACCGGTCACGACGGCTCGCTGACAACCTTGCACGCCAACTCCCCCCGTGACGCCACCCGACGTCTGGAGACCATGGTCCTCTACGCCGGGTATGAGATTCCCCAACGTGGTATCCGAGAACAGATTTCGGGTGCCGTTGACATCATCGTCCAGCTGGAGCGTCTCAAGAACGGCCGTCGAGTCTGCACCAGCATCACCGAAGTGGTCGGGATGGAGGGCGAACAAATCACGCTGAACGAGTTGTACGCCTTCGACCATGACCAAGGTGTTTTGAAGGCCACCGGTATCCGACCCCAGTGCGCTGACAAGTTGGCGAAGCACGGAGTGGCCATCGACGCCTCAGCGTTGGAGACCTGACCCTATGGACGGCCCCACCAGCGGCTCAATCGGGAGAACGGTCAGGCTCCAGGCCGACATCGACCTCGGCGCATCGATCGACGGTCAAGGCGGCGAAGTCATTCAGCTGCTGTCGATCGACAGCTCCAAACCAGGACTGGTTTCCGGTCAGATCTCCACCAGCAGCCAGTTCGACGTGCCTCTCAACGCGTCCAACTTGAGTGCCACAGTCAACGGACAGCCGGTTGATCTCACAGTTACTTCCACCGAGGTTGACTCGATCCACGTCACGCTCATTATTGACGTTTCCGGGTCGATGGCCGGTGAACCGCTGGAAGCGGCCAAGTCGGCGGCCGTCACATTCGTTGAATCCATGCCCGAGCAGTCGGAGATCACCGTTATCAGCTTTGGTGACACGGCTCGGGTTGACATCGCCGCTTCGCCTGATGTGACAGCAGCGGTGGAAGCAATCGCCGCCCTGGAACCCCGAGGCGAGACCGCGCTGTACGACGGCATTCAACTGGCGCTGGACTCCACCGCTTCAGCCACCAGACAGGCGGCGGTCGTACTGAGCGACGGTGGGGACACGGCCAGCACCCGCAGCCTTGACGAGGTCACGGCCAACCTGGCCGCTGCCAAACTCGATCTGTACTCGATCGCATTGACAACCGACGAGTCCGACACTTCTGTGCTCGATCAGCTGGTCTCGACCGGGACCGGTTCGGTCACCACCACCGACGACCTCGACGGCCTGGCCGGCATCTACGAATCTCTGGCCAACGACCTTTCCGAGGTCTACGAGATCAGCTTTCCGGTTGACGTCGGCGGATCGGTGGATCTCGCGCTGGAGGTCGACGGGTCGACTGTGTCCGGCGGCAACTTTGACACAGATCAACTAGGCCTGTCACGAACGATCACCCTGCCCGCTCCGGCCCCCGAGGAGTTGGTCATTACCCAGCCCGAGCCAACAGTAGTCACCGTGGCTCAGCCCGGGTTGGCCTCGGACCCGAACATGATTTGGCTCGGCGGCGGTCTGATGGCCTTGGCGGTGGTTATAGCCGCCGTCGTCCTGCTGATGGAATCGGGGCAGGCTCGCCCCACGGCCCGTCGCACCGCGGCCCCGACGTCTACCAGGGCCAGTCAGCGATCCGCCCTGCGGGACATGAGGCAAGAGGCCTCCTCTGCCGCTGAGGCCGTGGTCAAAGGTTCGCTGGGAGACCGAATCGGTCTGGCCGTCGACCAAGCCGGGCTGCGTCTGCGGGTCGGCGAAGTGGCGTTGGCCGCGGCAGCCGGTGGCCTGCTGGTCGCCGGTATCGGCTGGACTCTGGCCGGCCTCATCGGAGCCGCCATCGGCTTCGGCATCGGCGCTTATCTGCCCCGAATCTACCTGAAGTTCCGCTTCTCCCGCCGCAGTAAGAAGTTCGCCAACCAGCTGCCCGACATCTTGGCTTCCTTGGCCAACGTCATCCGGGTTGGCTATTCACTCAATCGGGCGGTCGACACCGTGGCCGAGGAAACGGAAGAGCCAGCCAAGAGCGAGTTCAAACGGGCACTCATCGAAGCCCGAGTCGGTGGTGACTTCGTGGAGTCGCTGCGCACCATGGCCGATCGCACCGGCAGCGTCGACCTAAGGTGGACGGCCGACGCGGTGGAAATCAACACCACCGTTGGCGGAGACCTTACCGAGGTTCTGGACAGCGTGGCCGAAACGATCCGCGCTCGTATCCGATTGAAAGCCCAAGTTGACGCCCTGACCGCCGAGGGCCGCGTATCGGCCTTCATCTTGTTCATTCTTCCCCCGGCGATTTCGATGTTCATCGCCATCGTCAACCCCGAATACTTCGGCGGGATATGGGAAGACTCACTGGCCTACTTCATCGTCGGGGCCATTGTGCTGCTGATGGCGGCCGGCGGTGCCTGGCTGAAGAAGATGATTGCCTCGGTCTAGGAGCTGGACATGTCCAACAACGTGCAAGTACTCATCGCCGCCATCGCCACCGTTCTAGCGGTACCCATCCTGTTGGCCGCGCTCCTTCCCGATGCCAACGCCTCGGACAACACCGGCCGAGGACGGCTGTCAAAGTCGGCGTCGGCCCGCTACCGGCAGGGCCAGTTGACCAGCTCACCGTTTCAGCGCATCCTGGCTCCCATTCTTGCCGCCGCCGCCGGACAGGCCCGCCGGGTGACTCCAATTGGAGCCATTGACAACACGACGAACAATCTGATCGTCTCCGGGTTGGCCAACAAGATCTCGCTTGAAGCCATGCTCGGACTCAAAGTAATCCTCGGAATTGCCGGGCTGGCCCTGGGGATCCTTTTCATACCGTTCGAGTCACCGGTGATGCGAATAGCGTGCATTGGTTTAGCCGCCGCCCTCGGCTTCTACCTGCCCGAAATCTATGTGAACCGCAAAGTCGAAGAGCGCCAGGCCGAGATCCGTACCGACCTACCGGACGTGCTCGACCAGCTGACGGTGATTGTCGAAGCCGGGCTGGGTTTCGACAGCGCCATCGGACGCCTGGTGGAAACCGGCAACGGTGCTTTGATCGACGAGTTCGGCCGAGTGTTACGAGGCATTCGCCTCGGGCAGACCCGGGCCGAAGCGCTGGAAGGCTTGGCGGTTCGCACCCAGGTACCGGAGGTCAAGCAGTTTGTGGCCGCCATCAAGCAGACCGAGTCCATTGGTGTTCCCATGGCCCGTATTCTGCGGACCCAGAGCCATCACATGCGAGAATTGAAACGCTTGGCGGCGGAGGAGCGAGCCATGAAGCTCCCGGTGAAGCTGGTGCTCCCAATGGTCATGTGCATGCTGCCCGCCCTGTTTCTGGTGCTCATCGGCCCGGTAGCCATCCGCATCGTGTCCGGCGGCCTCGGCTGATCAGCCGGGCACAACTCGGCGATAACGCTGAGTATGCCTAGCCTGCCGTCTCGCACTCGGCGATGGTGTTGCCACAAATGGCGGTGAAGTCTGGCGGATCGCCGTCCTGCAGGAGCTCCGGTTCGAAGGTGAACTCCAGGTAGCGCTGGGCGTTGGCGCCGTTCAGCTTGTAACCGCTCAGCGTTCCGAGAGCAACCTTGGAGAATCGGAACTGAAGGTTGGAGCCGCCAGACTCTGCTGACGAATAGAGGATGATTGGGACCGGCTCGGTCAAGCCCTCGAATGCCTCCATCACGGTGCTCAGTGAAGGCGAGATATTGCCCGGGTCCCCGGGGTAGCAGCCAAACGGCTCGACGACGCAAGACAAATTGGATGACGACGTGTACACCCCTTCCGACCATCCGTTCTCCACCCAGTCTCGCATCTTGTCCAAGCTGTTCGACCCGTTGTCGAAGTTGACCGTGCCCCAGTTACCTGGTGCCGAACCGTCAGCGCTGCATTGGGCCACGGCGTGTTCGCTGGAGATGTAGAGCCGCATGGTGAACGAATCGCTGTCAGGCGAATTCAACCACGTAATCAAGTCGGGGGTCGCCTTTTCACAGATCACGAATGGTCTGGCCTCAGGCAGGGGCCGATCGAACCAGCTGGCAGCACTAGTCGAACGGGCGATTCCCTGATCAAGCCCCAGGACGGAAGCGAAGAGATAGTCAACCTCCTGGGTGGCCGACACCTCGATGATTCCGGCCCGATGGACTCGCTTGGGGGTACAGGTCTGGCTGGCCACTGCGGTGGCGTTGGCCAGGAGATAGTTGTACGCCTCGGTACAAGCGGTCGAGAGTTCCGAGGCGGCGGCCGCGCCGGCCAGAGCGGCGGCATCGGTGGCGGAGACCAGAAGCCGTCGTTGCGACCACAGTCGGCCGCCGTCGATGGCGAAACCGCCAACACCAACCAGTGCGGCCATGAGAAAGGCAAAGTACGCAATGGCGGCACCCCGCTCACGGGCTCTCGGAGAATCGCTGTCGTTCCGGCTCATTCTGTACACCTGGTCTTGGCCCTGCTCTCCTGTGCCTACTCTTCGCAGCGGAAGGTGGCGGCTGACGTAAGCGTCACCGTCCTGCCTGCCACAAAGGGAATATCCAAACGAGTCGTGGTGGCTACGTTGACGGTTACCGGCAAAAAGGCCCGATCCTGACAGGGGGGCGTGCCATCGTTGGGGTCAAGGGTGACGGTCGGTTGGCTGGCGAAGTTGACACCAACCATGGCGTCGGTGGCGGCCGACTCGATGTCAGCGATCGAACTTGTCGGCAGGGACGCGATGCGAGCCCCCTCGCGGGCGGCGGAGTGCAACGCCTGCTGCTGGAACAACAACAGCGACACCTG
>JAHDFR010000007.1:0-18926 GCA_020628065.1 Acidimicrobiales bacterium | reverse complement strand
ACCTCGATGCGGGGCACATCGACTTAGCTGGCTTATCGGCTCTGGTCATAGGATGTGCGCTCTAGCACTGATCGGCGGCGGGAAAGCCTCGGTTGGCCAACTCGTCGCACCTGAGGGCTGTATCGGCATAGGTCCATCTCCCCTTGACTGGGGAATTTTCGGCTCAATGCCTCGGCCGATGATTCCGAAGAACCAGAACATGACTTTGAGCTATTGGGATGTCGCCCATCTCTTCAGCCGAGCCGGATTCGGGGCCACCGAAGCCGAAGTTCTCGCGCACCGTAACAAGACCTGGGCCCAACTGGTGGACATGACGCTCGACACTTCTCGCGCTCCGGCCCTCAATCGTGCCCCGGACCTGTCGCCGGGCCGGGACTGGTATGCCAAGTGGGTCGACATGGTGCACTACTGGCTCGATCGGGCCCGGCGACCGGTGACCCAAGCTCCAGTACAGGAGAAGATGACCCTCTTTTGGCACGGTCTACTCTGTAGCGGCCTGGAGAAGGTGGGAGACCACCGGATGATGTTCGAACAGAACCAGCTGTTCAGAACCCGTGGGCTGGGCAACACCCGAGACGTCGTCTGGCGCACCTCTGTCGGCCCGGCCATGCTCCGATACCTCGACAACGACGAAAACGTTGCGGGCGAGCTCAACGAGAACTTCTCCCGCGAACTCATGGAACTGTTCACCCTCGGGGTTGGCCACTTCAACGAGACCGATGTTCGAGAGGCGGCCCGAGCTTGGACCGGACACGGGCTGGGCGACGACGGCCGCTACCGCTTCTCCGCCGCCCTGCACGACTCCGGATCCAAGGTGTTCCTCGGGCAGCGGGGCAACTGGAGAGGCCAGGACATCATCAACCTGCTGCTCAACCATCGCCGCGACGAGCACGCCAGATTCATGTGTCGCCGCCTGTGGTCGTTCTTCGCTTACCCGGTTGACCTTAACGACCAGGTGGTCAGCGACATCATGATCGTCTACAAGTCAAAGCTGGAGATCAAACCGACGCTGCGGGCCATCTTCATGCACCCCAAGTTCCGAAGTGCGGAAGCCCGAGCCGGGCTGGTGCGCAGCCCAATCGAATACATGGTTGCGGTGATGAAACACACGAAGCTTTCGTGCGCCGACACCCACCCCGAGTGGTATCTGGAAACGATGGGTCAAAAGCCTTTTGACCCTCCAAACGTGAGTGGTTGGCGTCAGAACGAGTACTGGGTGTCGGAATCGGCGCTATGGGCCAAGGCGAACATGGCGTCAGACGTTCGTTGGCGGGCCTCACACCGGGATGACCTTGATGACGTCGGCGACGTGACATCGTGGCATCCGGTCAAAACCTTCAAACACACCCCGCAGGCGGCGGTGGATATGGCACTGCGCAACTACGGCATACGTCTGCAAAGCCAGCACTCCCGAGACGTGCTCCTCGACTACGTCCGTTCCGAACGCTCATCCCAATCATCGTGGGGGCAACGATTCGGGTTGCTGATGCTTCCGTTACTCACACCGGAGATGCAACTGGCATGACCGATCCCACCACTTCAGAAGTTCTTGGCGCGCTCTCAACCCCGCTCCCCACCGACGCCACCGCCATGACCCGGCGGCGATTCCTACAGGCGGTTGGTGCTGGCGTGGCCATCACCGCCATGCCCACCTGGATGGCCGACGCCGCGGCCGCAGCATCGACCGGTAGCTCAACCGATGGCGTCCTGGTGCTGCTCACCATGGGCGGGGGCAACGACGGTCTCAACACCTTTGTCCCAACCGGAGACGGAGCCTACTACGACGCCCGCCGCTCGCTGGCCATTCGGCCCGGCGACGCCATCAACCTCGGCGGGGGGCGGGGCCTCAACCCCAACCTCCCCTACATGAAGACAATGTGGGATCAAGGCAAGGTTGCGGTGGTGGACGGAGTCGGCCACAAGGCCGAAACCCTCAGCCACTTTGTTTCCATGGCTCACGTGATGGCCGCCACCTCCTCCCGACCACCGTTCCAGACCGGTTGGCTCGGACGTTTCCTCGACGACGCCGCCGGATCCAATCCGTTCACCGGCCTTAGCCTCGGTGGCTCCATCCCGCTGCTCATGAAGGGACGGGCCAAGGACGCCATTGGTCTCCCCGACCACGGCAAGGACATTCTGCGTACCAAAGACATCGAACCGACCTACGCCCGTCAGAACGACGCTATTCGATCGTTCGGTGTCGGCAAAAGTGGCCTCGGCCCGATGGGCGATGAGCTGGCTGCCGCTGGTCGAAGAGCCGTTGATTACGCCGGAACCGTCGCACCGATGTTCGACGACCGTGACGATGAGGCCCGGGTTGTCACCAAGATGCGCCTGGCCGCTCGCCTGATCAATGCCAACCTCGGCGTTCGAGTGATCTCCATCGTGTTCGGAGACTTCGACAGCCACGCCGGGCAGACCGCAATGCACCGCGACCGGATGAGGGAGATCAACGCAGGGCTGAAGACGTTCTTCTCCACCCTCAACGATCAGCAGCGCAACCGAACTCTGGTGGTCGGCACCTCCGAGTTCGGGCGGCGAGTCGCCTACAACGGAAGCGGTACCGACCACGGAACCGCCAATTCGCTGTTTGTGATCGGTAACCAGGTAAAGCCCGGCTTTCACGGTCAACAGCCATCGCTGCGCAACCTGGACCGGTACGGCAACCCGGTACCAACGGTTGACATGATGGCCTTCTATGCCACCATCGCCACCACCTGGCTCGGCGCCGACGACGCCACCCTCCTCGGCCGCAACTACGAGAACCTGGGGTTTCTCAACGCTCCCGGATCGGCGCCGGTCGGCGCTACGACGGCCACTGGAACGTTGAGTATTCGCCAGAAACGGGCCAGGGTCGCCCGGGCCTACCTGGCATTGCTGGGAACCTTGCCGGGCGAAGAACAGTTTGAAGCCATGGCCGGCTCCTACGTCGACGGTCGAAGAACGCTGGTGTCCGCCGGTACCGACATCGCCAACTCAGCGGCCTTCCGGTCGGCGCACGGTACTCCCGGAGACGCCGCCTTCATCGACCTGGTGTTCAACACCGTTCACGGACGGGCCGCCAATGCGGCCGAACGTTCGGCCTGGATCGATCGACTGTCATCCGGTACTCCCCGCGGCCAGTTGGTGGCCGACCTGGTGGACGCCGCCGGTTTCGTTGAACGCACCAATCCTGAGGTGCTGAGAATGGAAATGGCCGGCCCTGTTGGACGGCTCTACTACGCCTACTTCCTCCGCGCTCCCAAAACTCAGGGACTCAACTACTGGATCAACTCCGGGTCGGCTGTTCCCGTCATCTCGGACAATTTCGCCTCATCAACCGAGTTCGTCCGACGGTACGGATCGTTGACCAACCGTCAGTTCGTTGAGCTGGTCTACCGCAACGTGCTTGGACGCCAGGCCGCCGGCGAAGGGCTGGACTACTGGACGTCTCTGCTCAACCGGGGACGTTCAAGGGGTCAAGTCATGGTCGGCTTCAGCAACTCCGAAGAATTCAAAAGACAGGTGAAAGCCCGCGTGGCCGCCCAGTAGCAGGCGCCAAGTAGCAGGCCTGGAGGCGGTAGGGATCAGAAACCGGCTTCGACCAGGCGAGCCCGTACCGCCGGCGGGGTCAACGGAAACGAGTCGAACCAAACGCCGGTCGCATCGTGAAGAGCCGCCGTCACCGCCGGGGCATAGGGAAGGTAGGGCATCTCAGCCATGCCCCGCACCCCGAACGGTCCGACCGGATCAGGAACCTCCAGTAACACCGTCCGCACCCGTTGGGGGATATCGCCGATACCTGGAATCAGATACCCACTGAACCGCGGGTTCTGAATTCGGCCGCCCTCGAGGACAAGACGCTCCGACAGGGCGTAGCCGTGAGCCTGAACGATGGCCCCCTCAACCTGGCCTTCGACCAATTGCCGGTTGATAATCCGGCCGACATCAACCGAACAGACAACATCGTGAACCACGATGTGTCCGGTGGCTACGTCAACCGAGAGATCAACCGCTTCGGCCACATAGCCGTAAGCGAAGTTCGGCGTTGTCGGCCGACCCTCGGGATCCAGCGGCTCGGTAGGCGGCGGCACATAGCGGAACCGCCCGATCGCCGGGCGATGACCGTCCCGCCACGCCTTGTCCGCCTCTTCGGCTGCTCCGAGAATGGCGTTGCCGGTCATGAACGAGAGCCGCGACGCCGAAGCCGAACCGGAGTCGCCCGACGATGCCGTGTCAGAGAAGGTACCATGCACCGACTCGACGCCTAGCCCGACCGCCTCGGCCGTCATCTGCAGGAACGCGGTGTGAGCGCCTTGGCCGACATCAGCACCGGCCAGAAACACCTCGGCCCGCTCGGGCCGGGAGCCGTCGTTCGGTCCGTCGCCGACCCCCGGGTCGCGTCCATCGTCTGGGCCGTGTAACACAATGGTGGCTTCAGATCGCTCCGGAAAACCGAACGAGAATCCGATGTTCTTGTAGCCACAGGCGAATCCCCGGCCTCGGCGCAACATATCGGCCGAACCGGGCAGGGTGGCGAACGAAGCTACCGGTTCCACCGGGGGCAATGGCGTGGTCCATGCCGCTTCCTGGGCGCAGGCTTCGACCACTTCGCCCAGGCTTACACCGGCGGGAAGTGGCGTACCCGTGATACCCAGTGAACCGTCGACCACCATATTGCGGCGGCGAATCTCCACCGGGTCAATCCCGCAGGCTTCGGCCAGGCGATTCATTTGTGATTCGGCTACGAAACAGCCCTGCGGGCCCCCGAACCCTCGGAACGCCCCGCCGGGCACGGTGTTGGTGTATACCGCCCAACTGTCGATGCGGGCATTGGGGATCACGTACGGCCCGGCGACGGTCAGATGCAGGTTGCCCAGCACCTTGTTCGACGTGTAGTTGTAGGCCCCGGCGTCCAGGAAACAGTCGGCTTCGACCGCCAGCAGGCGGCCGTCGGCTGCGGCTCCCCAACGGGTGTGGATTCGGCCCCGGTGTCGCTTGTGGTGGCCGATGATGGACTCTTCCCGAGACCAGCGTGATACCACCGGGCGGTGTACCCCCATGGTCTGTAGTTTTCGGACGGCGAGGGCCAGAACAATCTGGAGACTCATGTCTTCTTTGCCGCCGAACGCTCCGCCGATAGCCCGGTAAATGATTCGGATCTCGTCTTCATCGACGCCCAGAGCGTGCGCCACTTGTTGACGGTCCTCGTGGGTCCATTGGCCACCGGTCTCCACGGTGATGCGACCCTCACCGTCGATATAGGCCAACCCGGCTTCGGTCTGCAGGTAGGCGTGCTCCTGGTGCGGTACTTCGTAGGTGGCCTCGATGATCACATCGGCTGTGGCCATGGCTTCGGCCACCTCACCGTGGCGGACCACATAATGTTGGTAGGCATTGGGGCCGGCGGCGAGACCGGGCCGCTCCGGATGTAGCACCGCTGCACCATCGGCGAGAGCGGCGTCGATGTCGGTCACCTCGGGCAGTGCTTCCCAGGTGGCCTCGATCAGGGTGGCGGCGTGGGCCGCCTGCTCGGCCGACTCGGCAACCACCACAGCCAGATGATCGGCTTCCCACCGTGAGACGTCAGCGGGCACAAGTGCTTCGCCGGTCCCTTGGCCGGGTTCGTCGCCCGATCTGCTCGATCGTCCGATGAGGACCGGCTGATCGTACATGGTCAGCCCATACTCGTTGACGACAACATCGTCGGCCGTTACCACGGTGACAACACCCGGGGCGGCTTTGCAGGCTGACAGGTCGAGGTCGATCAGCCGGGCGTGAACACGATTGGTGAAGACCACCTTGGCGTAGAGAGCGTCGCTCGGCGCCGCATCCTCCACATAGACCGCCTCGCCTGTGGTCTTGGCCCCGGCATCAACCTTGGGTTCGGACCGGCCAAGCGAACCGTGTGTCGCAGACGACGATGTGCTGTATGAAGCTGCCACCGGTGAATCCGTCATCGTTCAGACCCCTGCAGGTCAACAGATGCCGCCACCTCAGACGGGCCGACACCCGTTGTGGCGGCAAGGACGGCCTCGGTGATCTTGTAGTAGCCGGTGCAACGGCACAAATTTCCTGAAAGTCCTGCTGCCACCGAGGCGGCGTCCAGACCCTCAGCGTGAGGCTCCTCGGCCAATTTGGCGGCGGCCATGAGAAACCCGGGAATACAGAATCCACATTGGACGGCACCGTGGGTGACAAAGGCCGACTGCAGACCGTGAGCGGTTGACAAGGCAGGCTCGGTAACCGATGGTGCCCCGGCCGGGGTTGTGTTGGTTGGCGCCAAACCCTCGATGGTGGTCACCTGTGCACCATGAACCCTGCTGGCGGGAACCAGGCAGGCCAGTACTGCCATGCCGTCCAGATGCACCGTGCAGGCACCGCACTCCCCCTCGGCACATCCCTCTTTCACTCCGGTATATCCCTGTTGTCGAAGCCAGTTCAGCAGTGTGCCTGCCGCACCCGGACCCGATGGTGGACCGGAACACGGTTCCTGGTTGACTCTGGCCGAGATGACATCGCCGCTTCCGTGGTCGGCGGCCAGAGAACTTCCCGATGGCCACCGTCCGCCGGTACTCCCGGCCAACGTGACCGGCGTGGCAGGGAGCCTCTCGGCCTGACGGTTCTCGGCCAGAACGGATACGGCACGTCTTGTCATCTCCGACAGCTGATCGGTCCGGTAGTCGGCGCTCGATCGAACATCGTCAATCGGCTGGACCAGCCCGGCAATAGTGACACCGAGTCCGCGACCAAGCTCAGCCGCCGATCCGGCTGACAGGCGTTGTCCAACCAGTTGCTGTTCGGCTTCAGCCAACCGCCGCACGGTCGGAGCGACGCTCCCCGCGGCCAGCCGGGCCTCGACGATGGTGTCGGTTTCATCCAAGCGGCAGGCCAGCGCAAGATGCACCACCGAAATCGCCTGGGCTCGACGAAGCCCGGATTTCACGTAAACGGCACGCCATGCCTTGTCCAAGGCTCTCATTTTGATGCCGGTCACCAACTCGTCCGGCCGCAGCACCGTGGAGCGGACGCCGGTATAGAAGTCGGTGAGAGCCACCGTTCGCCTACCGCCGAGCGACTCGATGACAACCTCGGCGTCGAGGACCATCAGCGCCGAGATCGTGTCGTTGGCCGGACTGGCCGTTACCACGTTGCCAACCACTGTGGCCCGGTTTCGCAACGGTGGCGATCCCACCTCATAGCAGGCTTGAGCCAGCGGCAGCGCCCGCCGGCGAATGTACTCGGAGGTAACACACCGGTTGTGGGTCACCAGGGCACCGATGGTCAGTTCATCGGCTCCGACGTTTATCTCACCCAAACCTTCGATGCGAGTGAGATCGATCAAGCAGTCCAGCTCGGAGTGGACGCCCCGGTCGAGTTCGATCATCAAGTCGGTGCCGCCGGCCAGCGGCTTGGCCCGTTCGCCGTACTCGGCCAGTAGCTGCAGCGCATCGGTCAACGAAGACGGGGTCACAACCCGCTGAACCGTTGACGCCGGAATCTGGACGTGGTGGATCATCAGGACGCAAGTCTAGATCCTGTCGAGAGCATGTTGTCCAGAACACGTTGAGGACGATCAATCGCCTCGACGCTCCGCTCTCTGCAACCTCCCTCGAAGCGCCGGTCGGCGAGAGACTAGCCGTGGTCCGCGATGCGGCCGTTGTAGATCGCACCTCCACCCGAGGCGTAGTCGGCCAGAATGTCAGCGGCGGCCTGACGCTCGACGTCTCGTTCGACGGAGATCCCAATCGACTCCAGGTGTGAAACCCAATCAGAAGGCTTGTGACCCTCGTCGAAGCCGGCTCGGCGGGCATCGGAATCTCGACAGCCGATGACGAGGACACTAACCCCCGACCACGGAACCGCACCCAAGCACATGGCGCAAGGCTCAGTGGAGGTGACCAGCGACAGCCGGCCCGTCGAAGCCAAATCCCACGTACCGGCTGTTTGGCCGGCGGCGGCGATAGCCACAATCTCGGCGTGGGCGACCGGAGCCGAATCGGCCACCACCCGGTTGACGCCTGGAGCCAACAGCCGATCCTGCTGGTCGAACACTGCTGCCCCAAACGGCCCGCCACCGGCGGCGATGTTGGCCGACGTCAGTTCCAAGACCAGCCTCATCTTGTCGGCGCTGGAGGTGAACATCTGGCCGGACTCGACAGCTTCCCTGGCCAACGCCACCACAGCGTCAGGCAGTTTGACCGTGACGTTCACAGCAAACGTTGGCAGGTTCGGATCGTCGCTCATGGCGTTCAACACGTTAGCGTGCCGTTGTGGGTTCCCGTGAGGTCAATCGACGACCGTCGACACTCCACCGTCGTCTGCTACCGCTGGCCGTCGGAATGTCGTTGTTCTGTCAGGCCTGCGGAACCGAGACAGTACCGGAGTCCGGTATTCCGTCCGACTTTCCCACTGTGGCCGCCCCCGAACTGAACGGCGTCTACGAGATCACATCAGTGAAGCCGCAGTCCGACGGTGGCGGGCAAATTGACTTCGCCGCCACCCCCACAGTCGAACTCGATGTGGTGACCGGCGCGCTGACAGTGGACACCGCCTGCAACCGCCATCTCGGATCGTTCACCCTCGACGAGAGCGGCCGGGCTTCGTTCACCCTCACCGGAGGGACCGTTGACGAGTGCCCGGACGAACTGGCGACCCAGGACGATCTACTGATGCAAGTTTTGTCAGGTGTCCGGCAGTGGGACAGCGGCGACGGAGCAGGGCTCGTCTTTGACGGCGATGCCGGCTCTATGAGTTGGTCTCGTTCGTAGACGCGTCAGTGGTCGGCGCAACGGCACCCTCAGCGCCCGACGCCGCTCCGGCCGGTCGATGGTAGAAACCGACCCGTAAACCGCCATGGCGGATACCGGCCACCCGATCCATGCGGCCGTCGGCCCTCCTGGCAAGCGACGGGTCAGAAGTTGCCACCGCCAGGCCGTAACCAGGCAGACGCTCGCGCACAACAGCCCCCAGCCGCTTGTACAAACCGCTGAGGCGAGACGCCTCGGTACCAGCGCCCATACGTCGGCCATAAGGAGGATTAGTGGCAACAAGTCCCGGGCCCGTCCTGCCGGGAACATGGGCCACCACCCGACGTTCGATGTTCAAGTGGTGGGCCACCTCGGCCCGCTCGGCATTGGCCTCGGCGGCAGCCACCGCGCTGGCGTCGCGGTCGGACAGCTCTATCGGTGGCAGATCAATCTGCGCTGCCGCCTCCTGAGCAGCGGCCACCGTAGCGGCCACGCTGGCCCATGAACCCGGTTCGAAGCCCGGCCAAAGATGGAAGGCGAATTCCCGCTCGCCGCCGGGAGGAAGCCCAAGGGCCGACAACGCCGCTTCGATACCAATGGTTCCAGACCCGCAGAACGGGTCAACCAGGGGGACGGCGCCGTTCCACCCCACAGCCCGTAGCAGACCGGCGGCCATCGTCGGACGTAGAGGGGCGGCCCCAATGTCGGTGCGCCACGGACGTTGATGCAACGCCTGTCCGGACGAGTCAGCGGAAATCGTGACGGTGTTGCGTTCGATGCGGACCACAAACAGTTGCTCGGGCTCACCCAACGAAGGCGGCAGACTCACCTGGTGAAGCCGTTGAGCGATGGCTTTGGTGTGGTACAGCCGGGATGCATTGGTGGAAATCCGAAACTTGGGGGCAAACCCCGACGGCACCCAGCGGTCCCAGTCAATTCGCATGGCGTGATCTTGGAGATGCTGAAAGTCGGTGGCCCGGAACGTGGCCACCCGAACCAAAATCCGACCGGCGATCCTGGACCAGACATTGGCGGTATACAGCTGCCGAGCGTTGCCGGTGAACTCGATGAGCCCGGTAGTCCCGGTCTTCGGCTTGATGCCTAACGCCTTCAGCTCAGCCCGGCAAAGATCTTCCAGGCCGGGAGGGCAGACGACGGCTACATCAAATCTGCTGCTGCCAGGTCTGTTGTCGGATCTGTTGGCTGAACCGCCCGAACGGCCGCTCACGACAACCCCACCCGGTTTGTCGCCAATGTTGACGGCGAAGGAATTGTCGTCGATCGACCTGCGGCCGTGATGTTTCGCAATGCTCGCTCCAACACTCGGTAGTCTCCGAGCAGGTGCCGGAGGTGACGTTCCAAACCGGCGATCGGGTACAGATTTTGGGGAGCTCGACCGTCCTTGTGAGGTTCGCTGGCGAACCGAGGCAGAAGACGACTCACCATGTCGGCCCGGCTGATCGCCCACTGCTTCAGTTCTGCGCCGCTACGACCGGCGGTTGATAGCTCGAGGCGAACGACACCGCTCATGGCATGAGCCACCGGAGCCGGCAACCGCAGGTACCACGACCACACCGGGAACCGTCCCCCCACCGAAAACAAGGGTGTGCGTTGCCCGACGTCGAGACCGCCGATCACAGCATGAAGGTCCGGCGAAAGGTACTGGACGTGTTGAGTTTTGATGTAGCCGACCGCGGTTGGAGTGTCGTCTCCCGATGACTGCTGGGATGGCTGTTGGGTCGAGTTGGCACGCTCGGCCAGAGGACCGTCGTAGATGACCAGCCCATCACCGGCAACGGTTTCCGAAAGCTCATATTCAAGCTCGGTCATGTGCTGGTGAACACCGAAGTACATGGCCTCATCGCTATCGTCGGCCACCGGTCTCAGCTCGTAGGTTCCCAACCCCGATGCCGAGGAGCGGGACAGGTGGACCGGCTGACCGTTCTCGCTGGCCGTGTAGAGACCTCTTCGCACCAGGACCTGATCGATCTCGGCTCGACCGGGGGTGCAGCGAACGGCTCCCGCAGCCACCGAAGCGCAAACCCCGGGCCGTGACATTGCCGGTGGCTCGCCGTCGATCGCCAACTCCTCGATCCAGATTCGGGCGTCGATGCGACGCACCCCGTCAACGAAGACAACAGTGGGAAGTGACCGTTCGTCCACGGCTACCGTCGGTTCGATCGGCCGCCAGTCCTGGGGAGCGATCTCAACCGATGGGTCAACCGGCCTGGTGGAAGGATCGTTGATCCCTTCCCGGGCACCGTCACCAACCGATGTTCCGTATCCCGGTTCCCACGACTCGACAGCAAAATTCATAGCTGAAATCTCATAGCTGGTGTGGACGTCATTGGAGGATGCACTATACGGTCACCAGCTCGGCGGTTGAACCGCTGGGCAGTTTCGTGATTTCGAACCGGGCAGGCATTCGCTCGGCCAGGTCCCGGACATGGGTCACGATGCCGATCATTCGACCTGACGCCGCCAACTCCTCGATGGCGGTCGCCACCACATCAAGGGTGTCCGGATCAAGCGTGCCGAAACCCTCGTCAAGAAACATGGATTCAAGGCGGGGGGCATCGACGGGCGCCAGGGCGGCAATAGAGTCGGCCAGAGCCAGGGCCAGGGCCAACGAAGCCAGGAACGTCTCACCGCCGGACAGGGTTCTGGCAATCCGTTGCTCGTCGGCGTTGTGATGATCGATGATGGCTATGTCACGCTCGAGAGCGGCCAAAGAAAACCGACCACCGGACAGCTCGAGCAATCGAGCGGTCGCCCGCCCCGTTATGTCTTCAAAGGCCTCAGCCAACAGCCAGGCCTCGAAGCCTTTGGCCGACAGGTGCCGACCCAGCTCCTTGTTGAGTTGCTGCTGGACACGCCGTTGCTCAATGTCGGCGTTCAATCGTTCGGCGTGGGCCATCACCTCTTCCAGCCGTTTGCGCTCGGCCCGCAGGTCGGCCTCGGCCACCGACGCATGTTCAACCACCCGGTGAACCGATTCCGCCGAAATGTCGATGCCAACATCGACCGATCGCGCCACCACCCGGTGAACAAGGTCATCCCGCTCGGAGCGTTTTCGACGGCCTTCGACCACAAGCTCTTCCCGCTCGGATACCAGATCGGCTCGACGTTGCCAAGACCATTGCGCCAGTGACGCCCAATCCTGGTGAAGAGACTCGAAGCTAGCCTCGGGGGGCCCGAGACGGACCACCGTGTCCCGCTGGCGGCCGAACTCTTGGCGGCCCTCGTCGGCCGCCGACCGGGCCCGATCCAGCTCGGCCCGGGAGTCGGCCACCGCCCGCTCAGCTACAGCCAATGCATCGGCCAGCTCTCGCTCCCGACCACCGGCCTCCTTCACAGCCGCCAACATGGCATCGACGTCGGCCACGGTCTCCGGCTCTCCCCTGGATCCGGAGGCGGCGCCCAACGTCACGTCAGGCCCCGAAACAGCTTCAAGTGCCACCGCCCGCTGCTCGGTCAGCGACTTCAGCTCCGCTTCGGCCGAGGCCAAGCTACGGCCCAATGTTTCGACGGCGGTGGCCGCTTCAGCAACCGCTTGTTCCGACTCGGCGATTGACCCACGGGAGATGTCCGGGTGGTCGGGCAGGTCATCAACGGCGCGCAGACACACCGGGCAGGTGTCACCGACAGTCAAGTCCCGGGCCAAATGGGCTCCGTCAACGCGGTTGCGGGCGACAGCCAGCCGATCAATGGCCTCCGAGCGCTGTTGTTCTGCTCCCCTGTACTGCTCGTTGAGGGTGGCGATTCGACCATCCAATGCCTCAATGTCTTTTGCGACGGCTTCCAGCCGATTTGAAGCTTCTTCGGCCGCAACCAGTTGCTGCCTGTGTTCAAGAAGGCGACGACTGTCGACCATTCGATCGGCCTCATGTCGGGCCGACGCCAGCAACTCCGAAGCTGACGATGCCCGCTCAATGGCAGCCGATACCGCTTCTTCGGCGTTGGAAACAACCGCTGTTAGGGACTCCAGTTCTTCCGGCACGGCGATGTCACCCAGAGCATCGATGTCGAGCTGAAGCTGAGACGCCTGATCTCTCAGCGGGGCCAACGCCTCATCCATGGCGTTGATGTCGGACAGCCAGTCCAGCGCCTCTTTGCGGAAACCGGCCAGAGCCGTGGCTCGTGCGTCCAGCTCATCGAGTGCCGCTTCGTCAGGCACGTCGAGGCGGGCCAGCTCGTTACTCAACGTGGAGGCCTGCTGATCGGCGGCGTCGGCCCGGCGGCGGGCCTCGCTGCCCATTCGGCCGTACACCTCGAGATCGAGCAAGCGCTTCAGCAAGTCCTGGCGCTTGGTCGGCTCGTCGGTCAAGAAGTTGGCAAACTCGCCCTGTGGAAGGACCACCGTTCGAGTGAACTGGCTGAAGGTCAAACCCAGAAGCTCAACCACCGCGGCGTCAAGCTCCTTGACCGATCCGGCCAGTACCTCGGTTTCGGCCAACTCACCTGACTGCGACTTCGAATCGGATTCCGAATCAGAATCCGAGCCAGATCCAGTCCCGGCACGTGCCACCACCCGCTCCAGCCTGGCCTCCTTGGTGGTGGCCCGCCGTGACCTCACCTGCGATCCTTGAGCGTTGTGGCCGGTACCGGCTGACGACCGCGACTGTTGACGGCGGGTAACTCTGGTGGCCACAAAGTGGCGACCACCGACCTCGAAGTCGAACCGGACCTTGGCTTCGGTGGCCAACTGGTGAATAACCGGTTCGACAACACCGGTGTTGCCGTAACGAGCCACCGACCCGTATAGGGCGAAGGTCATGGCGTCGATCACGGTTGACTTTCCGGCCCCGGTGCTGCCGGTCAACGCCACAAGCTCAAGATCGGCGAAGTCCAACACCGTACGCTCCCGAAAGGTGGAGAATCCCTCCAGTTCGAGCCGCAACGGCCTCATGCCGATCCGCTCCCACCGGCAACAGTGTTGTCGGTCAGCTCGTCATGCAGGTCGCTGAATGCCTGTTCCAACTGTGGTTCGGCCACCCCGGCCTCGCTCAGATACTGGCTGAAGAGCTGAGCCGGGCTGCGTTCCGAGGTGCGACGAGTAGACCGCGGGGCGACATCGACCGGCGCTTCGATTCGGACGTCAACCACACCGGACCCCAGCAGCTCGCGGACTTCATCGGCCAACCCCAAACGTGACCGCTCGGTGATTCGTGCTCGTATCCAGCTGTCGCTCAACGATGCTCGTTGATCGGAGTCCATGGCCGACACCTGATTTTTCAGATCGGCCAACGTACCCGTCAGTGTCAACAGCGGTCTGCCACTCGAAAGAGGTACCGCTCTGACTTTCGCTGGTATGCCCGGTTCGACGTCCACGATGTTGACTACTTTTTGCTGCTCCGACTCACCGAAATCAAGCTGAAGCGGCGACCCTGAGTAGTGAATAGCTGTTGCCCCCAACATCTGCTGGGGCCGGTGCAGGTGGCCGACGGCCACGTATTGCAACGACGGCGGAAAGTCGATGGCCGACACTCCGTACTCGTCGGCGATGTGAGCCGCTCGCTCCCCTCCTCCGCTGGCGGCACCGGCCACAAAGGCGTGAGCAACCATGATGTTGACGGTTTCGGCGCTCATTCCGGCTGTTAGGGCGGCGATCAGCCGCTGCATACGATCGCCGTATGACTGAGCATTCTGAAAGGCAGCGTTGCCCATCAGCTCGGTCGTGCGCACGATGCCTCGTTGGGACACAAATGGGAGCAGGGCCACATCGGCCACGGCGCCCGACTCCACGGTGATCAGGCGGCGCCCACCGTCCGACGGTGGGAGAGGTTGGGTGGCCACGGTGATCCGGGCCAGGTCCATTAACGGTGCTACCGCCGCCAGGCGACGTGCATTGTCGTGGTTACCTGACACGACGACAACGGGACAGACCTGCGCCAACTCAAGCAACGCGGTGGTCACCACCGATTCGCTCTCGGCCGACGGCGCCGCCGTTTCGTAAAGGTCGCCGGCCACAATCGCCAGTTCGCTCCCCTCGTCGGCGGCCACGGAAACGATCTCGGCCAACACACTCCGATGCTCGTCCACCCGAGAGTGACCGCGGATGGCCTTGCCGACGTGCCAATCCGAGGTGTGCAGCAACCGCATGTCAGGTCAGGCCGGAGAACAAGTCGGCCGACCCGTCCCCGTCATCCGCCGGCGCTGCGGTATCCGACGATCCGGCGACGGTTCCGGCCTCGGCGGGGCGGGTGGCCCAGGCGGGGAACGGGAACTCCACCAACAGCGGCACCGGCAGTCTGGGCTGGGCCACGTACATCGATCCCGGCTTGAGAATGGTGGAACGCTGGCGGGCCACGGCAGGCAGGAAACCATACTCATCCCGCCGGGCTTCAGCCGGGTCGAGCCGACCAACAACCCGGATGGCGCTGTTGGCCACGATTCGCCGTTCCACCTCACTGGCCGTCTGCTGAGCTCCAATCAAAACAATCCCCAGCGAGCGGCCACGCTCGGCTACATCAAGCAGAATCTCCTTGATCGGGCTGGACGAATCCCGAGGAGCGTACTTGTTGAGCTCGTCAAGCACCACAAACTGCAACGGCCGAGCGATGCCGCTTCGCTCCTTGGCGTCGAACGCCTGACGCAGCACCACTCCAACCACAAACCGCTTCGCTCGATCATGCAGACTGTGAATATCGATAACAGTCACCTGATGGCGATCAAGATTGACGGCATGTTCTTGGGCCCGGCCGATGTCGGCCCGCACCAGATGTTCGACATGGCGCCGGGCCGAAGCCAGTCGACGGATGAAGGCGTTGATGGTGCCGGTCCCCACCGCTCGTCCGGCCCAACGAGAGTCGACCGGCTCATCAGGATCAGCCGGTTGCAGTTTGTCTTCGATGGCATCAACCAACTGGGCGAAGGTTTGAATCAACCGACCGTCAAGGGTGACCGCCCCGTCGGCTGTAGCTGCAAGCTCCGCCAGTTGAGCGGTAACAGCCTGAACGACAATGGTGTATTGCTGACGCTCATCTTCTGCGTCGGCGAACAGAAACGGGAGGAGTCGCTGCTGGCAGAAGTCGGCCACCGTCCAGAAGAACGGCGACACCCCGAGGTGCCTGGACCCGGTGGCCGGAGTGGCATTGGGGTCACCTTTGCGGGGTGGCGCCAACACACCGACATCACGGAACGGACCGGGAGGTAACCCCAACGGTTTGTAGCGGGCCGCCTGCTCACCATCCAGCTCACTGTTTGGATGATCGAGGAACAGCAGATCCTCACCTTTGACATTGAAGATCAACGCCCGGGTATTGGCCGCCTCGGCTCCAAGAGTTCCCGACGCAAACATCGAGTAGAGCAGGAAGGTGGCGTAGCTGGTCTTGGTGGCCACCCCGGAAATACCGGAAATGTTGACATGCGCCCCCTTGGTCCCGTCGAGAAAATCGAAGTCCAAAAAGACCGGCTCGTTGTTGCGCGACAGACCGGCGGGAAGCTTTCGATCCCGAGCCACGGTGTCGAATGACAGGGCGATGTCACGCTCAAGATCCACCGCCACCCGAACCGGGGTTCCCGGCAGCGGTGGCACCAGAATCTCCGGTTCGAACCGGGTGGGTTGTACCAGGGCGGCTTCGCTGGTTTGGGCCGGCAACACTCCCTGGTCAATCAGGAACACGTCGCTTTGGAAACTGGCCCCCTCCTGACGGGCCCGGAGCTGGGACACAACGCCATAGATCTTCACCTGTTGACCGTCGGGCAGGATCCGGCTCAGGGCGACGACATCATCCAGTTGCAGATGATGGCCTTCGGCTACCGCCACCCAGAACTCAAGCGGCGTGGCATCATCAATACCAAGAACCAAGCCAGCCGTAGGCTGGCCGCTAGCCACAGGCTGGCCGCCGGCCGTAGGCTGATCGTCGGGGTAAGAGGGCTCCGCCACGATCCGATTTTACTTCACCCGGCCGCCGGCGACGGCCATGATCGCCGCCGAGAAGTATCGCTCACTCGGCTGTCACCCATAATTCGTGGGCTCGATTCGGGAGCTCCATTCGGTCACTCGGCTGTGACCCTCGTCCAACCGCCGTGTTGTCCTACTCTGGCGAGGCAATGACGATTGAACCACGACACCAGATGCCAGTAACCATCGACGAGTTGGTGAACTACGTCGCCGGACGGGCGCTGGACACCGTCGTCGATTCTCGAGACCGACACGATCCCGTGGTCAAGCTGGCCTCCCCGGCTGAGCTACAGCAGCTCTTTGCCCAGGCCGCTCCGCTGGACCTCAAGGCCGACGACGTGCCCGACAACGCCGCTCTGATCGCCGCTGTCGATCTGGTCATCGACCGCTCAGTGCACACTCGACATCCGAGATTCTTTAATCAGAACTTCGCCGGAGCCGATCCGGTGGCGATAGTCGGCGATTGGCTGGCGGCATCGCTCAACACCACGCTGGCCACCTACGAGATGGCTCCCGTGTTCACCTTGATGGAAAACGCCGTGCTCAGCCGACTGGCCGAGCTGGTCGGCTACCGGTCGGCCACCAACTCAGCCAACCAGTTGGAGTCACCGGCAGGCGTCATGTGCCCCGGAGGGTCTACGGCCAACATGATGGCGCTACAGCTGGCCAGACACCGTAAGCGACCCGACTCGATCAGGACCGGTACCGGAGGCGAGCGACTCACGATCTTCACCTCGGCATCGGGACATTACTCGACATCGAAGGCGGCAGCTGTTCTTGGGCTGGGCACCGAGGCCGTCGTCAAGGTGCCGGACGGACCAGACGGATCAATGGACGCTGTCGCTCTCAGGAACGCCGTCGAGGCCTCGAAAGCTGCGGGCCAGGTGCCGTTTGCCATTGTCGCCACCGCCGGCACCACCGTTACCGGGGCATTCGACGATCTGGACGCGTTGGCCGACGTGGCCGAAGAATTCGATCTTTGGCTGCACGTCGACGCCTGTTTCGGTGGAGCCGCTCTGTTCTCCCCGCGAATACATCACCTGCTGGACGGCGTTGATCGCACCGACTCTTTTGTCTGGAACCCCCACAAGATGATGGGGCTGACGCAGCAGTGCACGTTGTTCGTCGTATCCGAGCCGGAACGGCTCGATGCCTGCTTCTCAAGCAAGGCCGACTACTTGTTCCAGCCGGACAAGCTCAACGCCGAGCTGGATTCTGGTGACAGAACCTTCCTTTGTGCTCGGCGAGTGGACGCACTGAAAATCTGGCTGACGTGGAAAGCCCGGGGTGACAGTGGTTTCACCGAGCGGACAAACCACGCCCTCGATCTGGCCGACTATACGCGGGCGGCCATAGCCAACTCCGACGGACGTTTTGTTGTGGTCGCTCCCGGTCCGTACGTCAACGTGGTCTTTCGCTGGCTACCCCCGGTTCTGCGCAACACAACGTCGAGCATCGACGACTTGAGCCCACAACTTCGGCAGGCGCTGCACGATGTGGCACCCGGCATCAAGGCCCGCATGCAGACCGAAGGCACCGCCATGGTCGGGTACCAGCCGATACACGGCCTCAACGCCTTCCGCCTGCTGTTCATGAATCCGGAGGTGACCACCGACGACGTCGATGAAACACTGAGGCTTATCGACGCCTACGGTGAGCACGAATGGGCCGACCGGTGACCAAGACGTTTGTCGCTCGACCGTTGTGAGCAGTGGTGGTCAAGAAACCTTTCGCCGCTGCTGGACGTAGCGGGCACGCAGCTCGGCGTTCTTGTTGATCGGGTCGTGGGCGGCGTCGGAATCTGTACCGGCGTTGATTCCACAGCTGTTCAGAAATTCGAACATCTTCAGGAGGTGGGCGATATTGGAGTCGTCGGCCGAGTCGGTCGGTGTCGCACCGGCCCGCAGCTCAACCACTCGATCGAGCATCGGCAACTCGGCCTCAAGGTCGGAGTCGACCAGGAGCCGACGAAAGTTCTCAATCACCGTTTCCTCGTCCTCACCGCACCAGCCTTCGATCTGTCGCTCGTCGGCCGACATCAACTCGCCTCGCTGGTCGAAGTAATGCAACTCCATGGCGTAGGCGTGACCGTACGTGCAGTACGGGCACCCGGTCATGGCTGACGTGATGCTGGCCACAAGGTGGGTCCGAATCGGTCCCCATTCCTTCAGGATCCGCTCGTAGGCCGGCATGTTGCGGGCGAACCACGACAACGACGAAACCGATCCGTGCTGGTCGACAATGTCCTCCATGAGATTCGGTTTGAATCCCCAAAGGGTCTGACCAACCTG
>JAHDFR010000284.1 GCA_020628065.1 Acidimicrobiales bacterium | reverse complement strand
CGACGGTTTCACCTATCTGAGTTCGGTATTTCCCTTTCGCCATCTCCCCAAACAGCAACGTCGACCACCGTCCGACACATCAGTCGGCGGCCTGCTGGCCAAACTCCCCGAAGGGCTTCGCTTCATTCGAGACCACCCGATGCTACGACCGTGGACAGCGGCGGTGGCGGTATTCAATGTCGGAGCGGCAGCGGCATTCAGTCTGTTGGTGGTCCTGATCCGACGGGTGTACGACGGGTCGGCCCTCACCTACGGAGTCACGCTCACTCTGGCCGCCGCCGCCGGAGCGGTCGGTAGCAGCGTGGCCGCCCGACTGGCCGCCCGCTACGGACGACCAAAAGTCATGCTCACCTCAGCCGCCTTCGGGGCGCTGTCTCTTCTGGCGGTCTCGGCCGCACCAAGTCTTGCTCTCACCGTCGCCGCCTGGACGGTGGCGGCCGGCTTCTCCGGCGTTTTGTTGGCCATTGGACGGGGCTACGTGCAGCGGTACTGCCCGAGCGAGATTCTCGGCCGCACCGCCATAGCATCACGAACCATCACCCGAACAGCATTTGTTGTTGGGGCCGTCATCGGCGGCGTCGTTGGCGATCGATACGGCACCCGTATCTCGTTTGCGTTCGCCGGGGCTGTGCAACTTGCCGCGCTGCTCCCAATGGCGTTGGCTCTACGCCACGACCGAGACGACCAGTAGACCGTCCGATGACCGGTCACACAATCGGTCAGAAACCGCCCCAGCCGGGGATGGCGGCAGCCTGGCCAACCCAACTCTCCAAAAGAGCCGTGTCGAGGTCCTCGCCCTCACCGAGATGCACATATCGGGCGTCGGGGTCCTTGGAGCGTTCGGGCGGCTCGGGGTCCAGCTGACTGCCCTTGAGGAACGTGACCTTGATGTAGCGATCAAAGCAGTGGTAGCTGGCAAACCATCCTTGGCCCTCAACCCCGTAGAACGGTGAGTTCCACCGAACCGCCCGCCGCACATCAGGCACCACCCGTTCGATGAGAGCGTCCAACTCCCGGCCGACCCCCTGCTTCCATCCGGGCATGGCATCCAGGTAGGCGTTAACCGGCCCAGGCCCATCACCTTTCGGGATCTGCGGGTTGCCGCCCGACAGCAGCACCGGCCCGTCACCGGCCGCCTTCTTCTTCTCCGCCATCTTGGCCTTCAACTTCGCTTTGCCTGCTTGATCCAACTCACGGAAACCCAGCCCGGCCAAGATCTTGGGTTCACACTTGTCGATGCGGCTCTCCCTGGTCTTGGGCTGCTTGGCCTGGGAGATGTGGAAGTTGTACTCCCGTTGACGGCCGGGAGTCAGCGCGGCAAACGCTTCGGCCAACTGCGGGTTGCCGTCCAGCCGGTTCTGCAGTTCTTCAACCAACGCAACTGACGGTTCCATCAATCATGCGCCTGGTTGTCTGTGCGGGCTCTCCATCGCTCGACACGGCTTTCATCACGCCGGTCGTAGGTGGCTAACGCTTCCTGCGGTGTTGCCTGGAAGGCAGCCTCGTGCCCTCGAGCGATGGCTTCCAAACGCATGGTGTACCAGGCGGTCACGCCTCCGGGAACGGTCGACGGGAACGAGGGAAACGTCGGGTCGCCTCCGCCACCAAGCCATGCTTTGGGCAGCTCGGGGTCGAGCACCATGGTCCGGGCCAGACCGACGAGGTCAGCACCACCGGACCGCAGCTCGAGGGCATGGCTTCGAGTCTTGACCCCGCCGGTCACCATGATGGCGGCGCCGGCTACGGAACGAGCCTTGTTGGCAAAGTGGCCGTAATACGGGCCGCTGGTCGATCCCCGGTCGGAGCTTGACGGGGCACCGGGGAAGTAGGTTCCGCCGCTGATCTCGATCAGGTCGACACCGTGGCGATCAACCATCTCTAAAGCCACCAGGGCGTCGGCCTCGGTCAAACCTCCCTCAAGCTCGTCGGTGGCGTTGATCTTGACGGCGACGGCGACATCGGGGCCGACCACCCGGCGCACCTCGTCGACGACGGCTATCAGCAGGCCGGCCCGGGCTTCGATCGATCCGCCGTACCGGTCGACACGACGGTTGAACAACGGGGACAGGAACTGACTCAGCAGGAAGCCGTGGGCGGCATGGATCTGAACCCCGGTGAAACCCACTCGGCAGGCGTTGGCGGCGGCCACGGCGAAACGACCGGGAAGGGCCTCCAACTCGTCCGTCGACATCTCGGCGCACTGCAACCCCTCAATATCAAGAGCCGAAGGTCCAACCGGCGTCGACACCGGCGGATAGGACAGCGCTCCAGCGTGGCCCAGTTGAGGCCAGATATGTGCTCCCGAACCGTCAGGGACGGCAGCCAGACGACGAAACATCGTCTCGTCATCGACGGCATCAAGCGCCAAGTTGCCGGGCTTCTCCGGATATCGACGGTCAACCTGCACTTCACCGATCAGCGACAGCGCCGCTCCCCCATCGTGCCACCGCCGGTACAACTCGATCTGCTCGTCGGTTGGATTGCCGGTGCCGTCACCCAATGAGTCCGACATCGGCGCCTTCACCAAGCGGTTCTTCAACCGGATCCCGCATTTCAACTCCAGCGGTTCGGACAATAGGTTCAGCCGATCGTCGGTCATGAGCCTCCAGTCAACCAGCTCCCGACCCTGCTTCGGGCCTGCTCGGGCGCCAAGCTGCTTCTAGCAACGATCAAGCCGACCGACGTTTGGTGCTAGCGTCGCCGAGGTGACCATCCCTACAGCGACGCTCAGCAACGGGGTACCCATGCCCGCCATCGGGTTTGGCACCTGGGAACTTCGAGGCCATGCCGCCACCGAGGCGGTGACAGCGGCACTGGCCGCCGGGTACCGCCATCTGGACACCGCGTCGATGTACGGCAACGAATCCCAGGTGGGCCAGGCGGTGGCGGCCAGCGGGGTGAACCGCAGCGAACTGTTCGTCACCACCAAGATCTGGAACGACGACCACGGCTTTGATCGCAGCCGTCGAGCCGTGGAGCAAAGCCGCCGACAGCTCGACGGCGCGACTTCTCCGACCCCCATCGACCTGGTGTTGATCCACTGGCCGGGCGGCTCGGACCGTCTCGACACTTGGCGCCAACTGGAAGCCCTACTTGCTGAGGGGACGGTTCGGGCCATCGGTGTCTCCAACTACTCGGTCGCCGATCTCGAGCAACTTGCCGAGATTTCGTCGATCACACCAATGGTCAATCAGATCGAGTTCAACCCGCTGGTCTACCAACGCCAGCGGCCGACGCTTGACTACTGCCAGGCGGCCGGTATTCAGGTGACGGCCTGGCGGCCGCTG
>JAHDFR010000283.1:1736-3287 GCA_020628065.1 Acidimicrobiales bacterium | reverse complement strand
GCGACGGCATGACCACCGTTCGGTTTGAGCTTGAGCCTCGAGGCGAAGGAACGCTGGTGTCACTGACGGAATCCGGCTACTCGTTCTCCGAGCGCGATGTGCGAACCTGTCTGTCGTGTGCCTCTGGTTGGGGTGAGGCCCTCACACTGCTCAAGTTCTATCTGGAACACGGCGTTACCTACGGCCCGGTCCCGGAGAGGGCCGAGGGCTGACTGGGTGTATACTGACGTAAGTGAAGTATGTGACCAGGCTCGATCGATTTGTCGTTGGCGACTTCCCGATGGTGTGCGCTCATTCGGGTAAGCCGGCGACGAAGATGGTGCCGGTTCAGGCCTACCGAACGTCGACCTGGCCGTGGCTCTTCTTTCCCGACTTCCTTTTCTTTGTTACGAAGTGGGTCGCTGAGTCCGATCACCCCTGGGGCAAGCTTCCGTTCGCCGACGGTGAAGTTAAGGGGGTGAAGGCCGTCTACGACAAACCGATCGGCGTGATTCTAAATGACGTGCATCCGGACTTCGTCGCCGCCGTCAAGAAGTCGCAAGGTCGGCCAACTAATTGATCGCTCATAGGCAGGGCATCAAGCACACCAGGGCGCAATCATTGAGTCGCTGAGGGAGTCTAGGCTCGGGTGCTGTGACAGTTTCGAGGTCGATTGTGCGCTGCGGTTACGCCGCTATGGCCATCGCGTTTCCTTTGAGCGGATGCGGATCTGCCCGGGTGGTCGCCGAACCGGCCCAGTCGTCAGCCGTGGACCCGGTCGCCTCCGAAGGGCTGGACGGTCCGGTGATCAGGTATCGGGAAGGGTTCGCCAACGGCGGAGAAGCCGCCGTGGTTGCCGGGGTTGTCGAGATTGAAGGCGACTGCCTGTATCTGTCTGACGGTGAGTCGAGCGAGCGTTTCCCGGTTGTTTGGCCGGCCTCCACCTCTTGGGATCCGGGCTCCGGCCGGGTTCTGTTGCCGAATGGTGATTCGGTTGGCCATGGCGACACTGTCTTCGGCGGTGGCGGGTATCACGACGTCGGCGATGTGGCTGATGTGGCCGACGATGCCGCCGCCACCCGGGCCGGGGAGTGTGTTGACAACCAGTACGGGGAGATCGCGTTCGTTAACAATCAGGCCGACGGCATCGCTGCCGGCGACGGCGCTCACCCAGACAGAGGGAGTGAATCCGAGGCGTACGGCGCCGACTTCGACGGGGCCGAGGGGGAGTGGCTGGTGAGGAGCTTGAGTGTCACGGGCACGATCGTCGAGCCTGATGCTTCCGTTCCGCTTACGGTCATCATTCAGGGCGACGTCATCAGCGGTACGGCGGGGTGTAACCAATTCGACGGCACGATCGACTGGTCGAGCGAGGCAGGGTTTGGACGTTTTGTGGTGTCTGATCTGCAGTGGACGGAGATGGCTTGTGATAGCCAGGCAATGGAGCTTGAGCAGGCCTTCAGGTCAGCACTGGAGTCGGTCGATTCATACGAGATAGCCGACGGATTGTACGTCAGCAATTCCGGCGGCTCGCCCGGTTTCCATCTGGTCCCGGCTGGCTCGACTGGCTGA
>JAHDFR010000283.1:0-1636 GCA_020628065.1 Acidimicrobiales bacterium | reverse complement strand
GACACCTCCTTAGCAGGGAGGCACAATCGGCCGTACTCTGTCACCTCTCCAGGTGTTCGCGATAGTGTAGCCGCCTGGTTGCAAGGGTCGGCGGGGTTACCGGCGGGTTATGTCGTGTGCTGTATTCGCGTGAATACTTTGCCGTTCGAAAACTTGAAAATATTCGAGATGGGAGGTCGCGTACCCGGCGGGCGGTGGCGTCCAGATACTTAAGAATCAAGGCGATTCGGTTTTGCTACGGACATCGCAACCGACCTGTTGCCGGGCGCACCGCTCCCGGATACCGGTCACTGTGATCTCGGCGGTTTCGACTGTCGGAGGTCACGGTCCACGATGGTCGGTCACTGTTCCCGCCGCTGATGGATTCCGTTGACGAGCTAGGCGTTGTCGGATCCGTCAGCGGCGGTCGGACCTGGACCGGCATCCCAGCAGCGGCACACTGTTTCGGAACCATGGAAGGATCGAAATGCAACCTGAGGGCTTGAGTGTTTCTGGCTCTGACCGCGCCTTGCTTCCTGTCAGCTTCGAGGTGTCGGACGACCACATGCCGGTGGTCACGACTCTCTCAGGCTGTCATCGGAGATCGGTACTGTATAAGCAGTACCGATTCTAGGTTTTGCACACAACTCAATGCCAACGGTGGCAAGCCCCCGACTGTAAATCGGTGGCACATCGAGGAGGGACACCATGTCCGCATCTGACTCTGAACGCAATGAAGCACAGGGCCAACCGTCCGCCGGCGGGCCGAAAGACCCGGTCGTACAGAATGTCGAACGCCGCATTCTGCGTGAAGCTCTACGCCAAGTGGAGAGCATCAATACCGAAGACGACAATTGGCGGATAGAGCCGCTACCGCAGGGCCGCATTCCCGGCGTCTTCGATGAGCTGGAGGCAATGATGGATTCCGATTCGGTCAACGTCTCGGAATCTGCCGACGGAACTGCCGGCTGCTAGATTCCGTTTCGCCTTATATCAGGCATCCTCTGCATCGCCTTCAGTGTCTGGCTGATCGAGCATCTCGCCAAGCATCACCAGCAGCTTGGCTTTGGCCGCCCGAAGCGACTTGCGTACAGCTTGGGGGTCCCAGTCGAATCGCTCGCCTATTTCCGCTGGCGTCAGTTCCTCTATGAAGATCAACGTGGCGACGACTCTCTGTCTCTCCGGTAACTGATCGAAGAGATCGGTTGCGAACTCCCGACCGATGATCGCTTCCATCTCATCAACTGCATTGTTGTCGCTCTGCCGCTGGGTGCCGGGCCGAGCGGTTGTGGGAGCCTTCAGTCCCGCCGCCCGAGTGTCACGCTGCAACCGGCGCCCGTGGCTCCGCACCTGATCAAGATGGGTGTGCTTGGCGACTCGTCGAATGTAGGCCGCCCACCGCAGCCCTCGACGGTTTCGAGCGCGAACCATATGGTCGCTGTTCCACTGCTCCCACACTTTGATCAGCGTGAGCTGGACCACCTCGTCGATCTCGTGGGTGCGTGCTCCGTAGTATCGTGCCGATGACTCGGCGATGACGCGCACCTCTCGTAGATCTTCGTCGGTGGGCTGGTTCTCTTCGAGTTCGGATGATTGACTTGGTTGTATCGGCTGACCGGGCTTCATACCGTCCCCCTTGGGCGTAAGTTACGGTAAC
>JAHDFR010000083.1:6039-20359 GCA_020628065.1 Acidimicrobiales bacterium | reverse complement strand
TGGCACTCCTTGAGGTTGATCTCGTGGTAGTCGCCGTTGCGCATCCACACCTGGAAGACACCCTTGATGTTCATCTTGACGATGTCTTCTTTTGCCAGTCCGTACTTCAGGTAGAACAGCTCGTCGAACATCGAATCGTCGAAGCTCTTTGAGCACAGCAATCCGATGTTCAACTTGATCGGCTTGGACACCTTGCCCACCTTGCGATGCCACATCACCGGACCGATGGAGGTCTGACAGCTCATCCCGACCAGGGCCAGGCTCTTGAGCCCTTTCTCCATGGCCTCGTCGAACGCAACCGTATTGGCCGAGTACGTGTAACGACTGCCGGAGGCTGAGAGAACCTCATCGGCGTTGGTGGCAACGCCCGGGATGGCCTTCCAGCCCGAGGCTCCGCCTTCCAGCATCGACACCAGCGCTCCGTCGATGATGTTGTTTTCCAGACACCAGATCAAGATGGCCGACACCAGGCCGCCGTCCTGACCATGCTCATACACCCGGTCATCTGCAGCCCGAACCAGCAGAATGTCTTTGTACACGCCCGACATTTCGTCGGCGTTTCTGGTCCGTCCGAACAGGTGCTCGTCGGCTTCGGTCTCCCAGTCCCGGAACCGGGGGCAGGCCCGGGTGCACGATGTACAGCCCTTCTCGCCATGGGTGCAGTTGGACAGCCCCAGCTCTTCTTCAAGATGAAAAGGCTTGTAGGCACCGGGTTCGTGTTTGTAGCCGATGACATCGTGAGGACAAGCGATCACACAACCGGCACAGCCGGTGCACAAACCGGAGGTGATCACCTCGTCGTACAGCTCTTTCCACTGGAAGGTCCAGCGCTTCTTGGTAGCCGGAGCGGCAGGTTCGGTAGCGGTCATGGTCTCACGCTTTCTTTAACGCCGTTGCTCTCGCTGCGTAGCTCACGGTGCAATCTAATCACAGACCGGCTCATCACAGACCGGCCTCCTCAACGAAACAGTCGGCGATGATCTGGACTATCTCCTCCGGCAGACCCTGAACCTCGTCACCGGTGACCGTGGCGCCCGACAGTGCTGTTCCCGACGATTCTGTTTCGGACGATGCTGTTTCGGTAAGTTCAAGGAGATCGGCGTCGAGTTCCACAAACTCGTCGAATCGCAACTCGGCTTCGATCCGGTCGTAGGCACAAGCACAGACATCGTTCAAAAGCCGGGGATCATCGAGAGGACGGGCACAGGCGGTAAGAAAACCGGTGCGGTTCTCCACCGCGTAGTCGGTCGGCTCAAGATCACCACCGCAACCGCTCACAACCAGAGCGCCCACCGAAATCAACCCCAGCCGGAATGCCGGAGCGCGTCGCTCGTCAAATCTGTTACGCCACCGCCTGCCGAGGCGAACGATGGTGTCCGAGCCCGCGTACATGGGTGACATGGTAGTGGAGCCGATCAGCCACCCTCACACCCGGACCCGCCCGGCGACACCATTGAAACGCAGACGCTAACGAAGGCGTCGCACCCTGGGCCCGACCGTGGGTGGGGTCGCCACCTGAAGTTCAACGTCGGTGATGGCCACCCCTCCTGTTCCCACCAGGATCGGATTCAACTCCAGCTCAACCAGTTCCGGTACCGCCTCCACCAGCCCGGCCAATTGGATCAACATGTCAACGACAGCCTTCCGGGCTCCGCCCATCTCGTCGAGCACCGGACCGAGTTCTGAGTCTTCAACCAATCGATCGGCCCGACCCTGACCGAGCGGCAACATGGCCACCGGCCGCGAGTCAATCGGTGTTGCTCCCGCTCCTCCCCTCCCAAGTGTGATCACCGTGCCTCGCTCGCTGCTGCGGTGAACCGAGACGGCGGCGTCGATTCCGGCCCTGGCCATGGCTTGGACCTCGGCGACATCCATCGCCGCCCCCAGCCCCGATCGCATCCGACGATACGCCGCAACCAGAGAGGTCTCGTCGGCTAGATCAAGGGCCACGCCGGTGTACTGGCTGCGGGCCAGCGGCCCCCGCTCTCCGGCCTTGAGCACCACCGGGTACCCGATGTCCCGGGCCGCATCCACAGCTTCGGCCTCGGACTGAACGACTCTGCGGTCAACCGGTCGCAGCCCGGCAGCGGCCAGAAGATCAACCACCGCGTCGGCCCAGTTGGAGCTCACGTCAACCGAACTTTGGTCGTCGGCATCGGCCAGTGCCAGCAACCTTCGCACCGAGGCCTGGTATGTCTCGTCGCTCTCGCCGTCACTCCCCTCGTCGCCTCTTGCCGGGAGACCACCGATCAGCTGGTCGTCTGTATCGGAGGCCGCAGATTCGGAGGCCAAGCGGACCCCGTACCGGGCGGCCACCGACACCGCACGAACCGCGGCATGGATCGAGTCGAACACCGGGAACGTAACTGTCGCCAGCCGATCCACATGTTCCCGACCGGCCTCGTCCAGATCAGGAACGCAGGCAACCAAACACACCGAACGTCCACCGTCGGCCAGGCGCCGCTGGGCGTCGGCCAGTTCAACCAGCAGCGAGTCGATCGGACCGGGCAGCGGCGGAGCGTGCACGACGATAACGGCGCCGACGTCCTCGTAGGCATCCAAACGAGCGAGGAGCCGGGCGTAGTCCGCTGGTTCGGCGGCGTAAGTGGCATCAACCGGATTGCCCAATCGTGCGCCCGGCGGTAGATGGCGCGCCAGCGAAGCGGCCTCGGATGCCAGCAGATCCACCGGTCGAAGACCCTGCCGCTGGGCCTCACCGGCAGCCAGACGCAGAGCGGCGCCGGAGTTGCCGACCAACAGCACACCGGGTCCGGACGGAATCGGTTGACGGCTTAGAACAGCTGCACCGTCGAGCAGCTCGGCAAACGATTCGACCGCCACCACACCGGCTTGTTCAACCCTGGTGGCCAGCGTCGCTCCGGCCGGCCAATGGACTCGCTGCCAGGCCGTTTCAGCAGGGTCGTCAAGTTCACTGTCACCAGGTTCACTGTGCTCAGGTTCACCGTCGTGATGAGTGACACCGCGTTCTTCTCCGTCCTCACCGGCAGGGATGAGCGCGATCACCGGTTTCTTGGCCGACACCGATCGGGCGATTCGTTGAAACCGACCGGGGTTGCCCAACGACTCCAGATGCATGAGAACGATGTCGGTTCGATCGTCGAGCTCCCAGAATTGCAGCAGATCGTTGCCGCTGACGTCAGCCTTGTTTCCGAGCGCCACGAACTGGGACACTCCTAGACCTCGCCGGGCCAACCCCTGCACAAGGAGCCGGCCCAGAGCCCCGGACTGGGTGGAGACGGCGATCGAACCGGCTTCGGGAAGTGCCCCGATCAGGCTGCCGTTCAGGCGCACATCGGCCGCAGTGTTGATGACTCCGAGGCAGTTCGGACCCAGAACTCTCAGTCCGTTTCGCAACGCCTTGTCCACCAGGTCCCGCTCGGCCCGAAGCCCGTTGGGCCCGGTTTCGGAGTACCCGGCTGAGGTGACGACCACTCCACCGACGTCGGCCTCGATGCAGTCATCGAGTACGGCGTCCACATCAGGCTGAGGTACGGCGATGACGGCAATATCCACCGCCTGGCCGATTGCCCCGACAGAGGTGAACCCGGCCTGACCGTAGACGGCGGCACCGGACCGATTGACCGGATACACCGAGCCGTTAAACCCGCCGTCGACCAGGTGGCGAACAATTTCGAACCCAACAGTTCGTTGGCGGGACGAGCCGATGACGACCACCGAACCGGGAGTGAGGAACCGATCGACCGACCGTGCCTCAGCCAGCCGCTCTCTGGTGGCAATAGCCCCCACACCGGCATCGCCGGACTCAATGTCCAACGTGACCGCAACATAGCCATCGCTGAAGCGGGTCTTTGCTTCGAAACCCACCGCCCGAAAGACCTTCAACATTTTTTGATTTTCGGGAAGAACGGTGGCCGTCAATCGTCGGCGGCCCATCTGCCGGGCGGCCACAGCCAGATACTCCAACAAAATGGTGGCCAGGCCCCGTCCGTTGTGTTGGTCATCGACGAAGAACGCCACTTCAGCCTCGTCCTCCGAATGGTCGCCCGAACCGACCGGTTCGTACCGGGCGATGGCGATCAGTTCTTCACCTTCCAGAACAACAAACGCCATTCGTTTGCGATAATCGACGTTGACCAGATGCTCGACCTGGCGCTCGGTCAACCGGGGGCGTGGAGAGAAGAATCGAAAGTAGACACTCTCGGGCGACTGGCGGCCGTGAAAGTCGACCAGCAGCGGGCCGTCGTCGGGGCGGATCGGCCGTAGGTGAGCGGTGCCGCCGTCGGCCAACACGATGTCGGCCTCCCACTCATCCGGGTAAACCGGCTCGACCTCCGTCACCGTAGTTCGGCCGCCAGGTTTACCGCCCGGGCAAACACCGCATCGAGCATGTCCTCGGTGAGTCGGCCGGTGAAGGTGTTCTGTTGGCTCACGTGATAGCTGCACAGGATGACCCTGCGGCTCCCGCTCCCGCTCTCATTGCCACCCTGATCGCCGGGATCTGGAACCGGAACCTCAACCCCATGACCGAACTTGGGCCTGGGGCGGATGGAGAAATACTGACATAACACCTGGTACGCGAAGCCACCGAGCGCTACCAGCACGGCCGGATCCACCGTTTCCAACTCGCGATCAAGAAACGGACGGCAGGTGTCACGCTCCAGCGGCGTTGGCTTGTTGGCCGGGGGGGCGCACTTCACCGGCGAGGTCACAAACGCACCGGACAGCTGCAAACCGTCGTCAACGTCAGCACTGGTCGGCTGATTGGCCAACCCGGCGCGGTACAGCCCCCGATACAGCCAATCCCCCGATCGGTCCCCGGTGAACATCCGCCCGGTGCGGTTCGCTCCGTGGGCGGCCGGTGCCAGGCCGATGACCATGATGTCGGCGGCCGGGTCGCCAAAGCCGGGAACTCCCCGACCCCAGTACTCCCAGTCGGCATAGGCGGCTCGACGTTCGGTCGCCACCTGTTCCCGCCATGAAACCAGACGGGGGCAACGACGGCATTCGGCAACCTCACAGGCCAGCGCGGACATAGTCGGCACGCTTGACTGGAGAGAAGGGTGCGAAGCCGGGAGTGGGGAAACGGGAGAAGACACGGGAAGGCTCGAAATTCGGTCTCGGAACAGTGGTAGCAGCCGAGTCGGGCGTGAAGCGTACTTCGACGCGGCCGGCGGGCGCATCGGGGTATCGTTTGACCCAATGCCAGCCTCCAGCCAACCAAAAACCACCTCCAAAAGCTCTCACGCCGCCAGCAAAAGCGCCCGGACATCGGGCACATCAGCCAGCCGCCCTAGAGCTCGCCGCTCGTCAAAGCCGACCCTCGTCCTATTGGTCCGCCATGGAAAGACGCCGACCACCGGCCAGGTCCTCCCCGGCCGGGCTCCGGGACTGCATTTGGCCGAGGCGGGCGTCGCCCAGGCCGAAGCGGCGGCCGAACGGATCGCCCGTCTGGCCTTTGCCAACCCGAGAGCCCGCAAACCTCGGGTAACAACCGTCTACGCCTCCCCCATGGAACGCACCAGAGAGACGGCGGCCCCGATCGCCGCCGCGCTGGGCCACAAAGTGAAAATTAACAAGGGTTTGTTGGAGGCCGACTTCGGCGATTGGACCGGTCGCAAACTGTCGGATCTGAACAAGAAGCCGGAGTGGGCCCAGGTACAGAAGTATCCGAGCGGATTTCGCTTTCCCGGCGGAGAGTCCTTCTCCGAGATGCAACAGCGGATCACCGGCACCATTCAGGGCCTGGTCAACAATCATCCGGGGGAGACCATTGTTGCCGTCTCTCACGCCGACCCCATCAAAGCGGCCATCGCCGATGCCATGGGCACCCATCTGGATTTGTTCCAGAGGATTGTGATCGGTCAGTGTTCCATTTCCGCTGTCCTGTACGGTGAAAGTGGTCCTGTCGTGCTCGCCGTGAACTCGATGGGCGATGACCTCCGAAACCTCGTCCCAAGCTAGATTCAACCCGGCAACCGGCCAGTCATAAACGGACGGCCCAGGCCGCTGACCATCATCGATCTTTACTTCGATCCCCTAAAATGCCCGATCTGCACGACTTCCGTAACGCCACCAGATTTACCACCGGCACCATCGGGGAGCCCGGTGCCCGGATGTTTTTCGTGCAGGTTGGCGACGAAGAGTCGGTCATCACCCTGAAGCTTGAAAAGCAGCAGGTGAAGGCGCTGGCTCAGTTCCTTCGCACCGTGCTCGACGACATGCCATCACCACAGGACGGGCTGACGCCGGTACCCCTTATCGAAGCCGAACCGGCTTGGGTCGTCGGCCAAATCGCCGTGGGTGTCGACGAAGCCGACTCCGAGGTGGTGATCGTACTTGAGGAGCTCGTCCCCGATGGCGAGGATTCGGAGGCCGACATTGATCTCGGCTCCCAGATCGATGACGATCCGACGCTCGGTTGGGACGAACCCACCGGTGCCAAGGTTCGGGCCCATATTTCAGTCGAGCTGGCGGCCGCATTCGTGGAGACCTCGGACAGCCTGATGGCCTCCGGTCGTCCCCCTTGTTCGTTGTGCGGCCAACCCCTGGATCCGTCCGGGCATGCCTGCCCGCGGTTGAACTAACCGGAGCGCGCCGGCAGGAATGGCAGCGTTCGATCTGCCCACCGACCAGCTACTGGATCTCTTCCAGACGGGCGATATCGAGGTGCTCGGTCGTATGCCGTACAGCTCCAACGCCACACTCTTGGTCAACGTAACCGCTTTGGCCGATGTGGCCGCCGAAGGTGCTGACGAGCCTCGCTCCCATCGGGCCATCTACAAGCCTGGCCAGGGCGAACGTCCGCTGTGGGACTTCCCACCCGATCTGTACAAGCGAGAGGCTGCCATGTACCGGCTGGCGGCGTTTTTGGGCTGGGATGTGGTTCCACCGACGACATTGGTTGAAGGGCCGTTCGGCGAGGGTTCGCTACAGGCGTTGGTTGACGCCGACTTCGAGCATCATTACTTCACGCTTCACGAAGAAGGTGTCGGCGACACCGCACTACGCAAGCTCTGTGTGCTCGACATTGTCGGGAACAACACCGACCGAAAATCGGGCCACTGCCTCTGGGTGCCAACCGAAGACATCGAAGACCCTGATCGCCAGCCGGTGTACGGGATAGACCACGGATTGTCGTTCCACGCCCAGTTCAAACTTCGCACGGTGATGTGGGACTACGTCGGCGAGCCCCTCCCGGCTGATGTCATGGTTGACTTGGAACGGTTGAGCGACGAAGGACTGCCGGCTGACATTTCCTGCCTGCTGGACAGCTTTGAGGCTGATGCCACCGTAAGTCGAGCTCGTGCGTTGCTGTCGGCTGGCTGCTTTCCCGAAGACGACACCGACGGTCGACGCTGGCCCTGGCCTCTGGTGTAGGTCACCGGATTCGGCAGGCCTCGGAACACCCGCAGGGCGTAATTCCCACTGCTCAGCCGGGTGGGGCGATTTCTCCTGAAACGGGCCATCAACTGCCACCCTTTGCTTGGACATGGGTCAACCTTGGATATCCTGATGTCTGCGTTTGGAATTGGGCAGCCGTAGACGCGATGGGCCGTCCGCCGCGGAGATGTGTCAATGAAGCCAGCCCAGACGCCAGCGGAAAGGTAGGGATGCGAAGATGAGCAGCCAAGGCGAGCTACCACAGTGGGCCGCTTCAGCCGGTCAGCCGGCCACGGACTACATGAACACCCCTCCACCGGGCCGCAAGGGTCGCCGCTGGGTCTTCGCCCTCCTGAGCGTGCTGGCATTGGCCGGAATGGCCGTAGGCGGCTACCTGCTGGCCGGGTTTCTCGACGGCGACAGCACCGACACGACGGCCGATCCGGCAGCCCCGACTGCCGCCGAAGAGGAGACGGCCGACGCTGAACCTTCGGGCGACACCGCCGCCGGAGATGACGCTGCGTCCGCAGGGACCGAAGACGCCGGTGATCAGGCCGGAGATGACGCCGGCGATGACACTGCCGACACCGACGATGCGGCGCTGGCCGTCGAGGGCACCACAACCACCGCTCCGGCCGAAGAGTCGGACGAGGCCGAGGAAAACTCCGAGACCGGTATCGATGCATCGGCCCGAACCGCTGTCTTCCGTCAAGGCAAGCTGTTCCTGGGTGGCGCCGTGCCAAGCCAGGAAGTGGCCGATGCCATCGTGGCCAAGGCCGTCGCCGTGGTAGGTCCCGACAATGTCGAGGCCGACTACGAGATCGACCCTACGGTCGACTTCGACCCGGGCGAATCAACCCCGCTGTACGTCGAGGACGTGGTGCTGTTCCAGTTCAACAGCGTGGCCATCGACCCGCCGTTCATCCCCATTTTGGATCTTGGCGTGCTCTTGCTTCGCCAGAACCCCCAGGCCTCAGTCACCGTGGTGACCCGCACCGACGCCGAGGGCAGCGCCGACATCAACCTTGAGGTGGCAACACAGCGAGCCACCGCAGTTCTCGAGTACTGGGTATCCAAAGGCGTCGACCCCGGTCAGGTGATCCTCGACCCGAGAGGTGAAGAGGGAGCGTCGGAGTCTGATGATGAGCAGACGCAGGCCACCCAGCGCCGGGCCGAGTTCATCTTGACCAACATCCTGGGCTGACAGGGTCTGCTGACAGAGTCTGATCGAGCCAGGCTGCAGATGGCGGGCGGCGGGCATCATCGCCCGCCGTACCGACCTCACGGAGACTGTCACACCGGCTGACTAAGTTGGTTTCGTTATGGAAACCACCCTCTCGTCATCTCTCAACTCCCAGCAGCAGGCGGCGGCCCAACATCGAGGCTCACACCTGTTGGTGGTGGCCGGGGCGGGCTCGGGCAAGACCAGAACCCTGGTATCCCGTGTGGTTTCGCTTCTGAACGAAGGGTGTGACCCCGGACGGATCCTGCTGTTGACCTTCACCCGGCGGGCCTCGGCCGAAATGATCAACCGGGTGGCGTCAGCCTGCGGCGAAGGAGTTGAGTCTTCCCAGCGGTTGGCGGCACAAATCTGGGGTGGGACGTTCCATGCCGTCGCCAACCGGCTGCTCCGTCACTACGGATCAGCAGCCGGCCTACCGGACGGGTTCACCGTGTTGGATCACGCCGACGCCATCGACCTGTTCGGGCTGGTGCGCATGGAGGCCGGGTTCGGTGAGCGGGCCAAGCGCTTCCCCAAGGCCGAGACCATTGCCTCGGTGTACTCCCGGGTGGTCAACAGCCAGGCCCCACTTGACGAGGTGCTGGCCAAAGACTTTCCCTGGGTCGCCCCACATCGAGATGAGCTACGTGAGCTGTTCAACGCCTATACAACACACAAGCGATCAGCCCACGTACTCGACTACGACGACCTACTGCTCTACTGGCGAGGATTAACGGCCAGCCCCGTCGGCGAGGCGCTTCGTTGCCTGTTCGACCACATCCTGGTCGACGAATACCAGGACACCAACCCCATCCAGGCCGACATCGTCAAAGGGATGTGCGGACACGAAACACAGGTATGTGTCGTAGGCGACGACGCCCAGGCCATTTACGGCTTCCGTTCCGCCACCGTGGCCAACATGTGGACGTTCCCCGAAGCCTTCCAAGGAACAAAGCTCATCACCCTCGAGCAGAACTACCGCTCAACATCTCCAATCCTTGGTGTGGCCAACGCCCTGTTGGCGCAAAACCGCCAACAGGCCGACAGCGCCGAGTCAGCCGCCACGGACCACTCAACTACCGGCTACTCCAAGACGCTGTGGACGGACCGGAACGGCGGTGTCCGCCCGACCTTGATCACCTGCTACGACGAGACCGAGCAGACCAAGGTGGTGGCCGAGCGCATTCTCGACGCCCGGGAGCGCGGAATCGAGCTGAAACAGCAGGCTGTGCTGTTCCGGGCCGGGCATCATAGCGATGCGCTCGAACTCGAACTGGTCCGGCGCAACATCCCGTATGTGAAGTACGGCGGACTCAAATATCTGGAGTCGGCCCACATCAAAGACGTTCTGAGCCTGCTGCGTATTCTGGAGAACCCGGAAGACCGACCGGCATGGCGCCGAGTGCTGCTCAGCCTCGACGGAGTGGGCCCGGCAACCGTCCGGCGGCTCATGGACGAGCTGCGAGTCAGCAAACCCAAATCGGATGCGCTGGCCCGCTTCGTCGACGGCATCGGACGTATGCCGGCCTCGGCGACCGACCAGGCCGCTGAGCTTCGTCAGGCCTTAAACGATTGCCGTGTCGGCCAACCGCCCTCGCAACAAATCGACCGCTTGAAACAGTACTGCGGCCTGATCTTCCCACTTCGGTATGAAAACCCCGACGCCCGCCTGGCCGACATTGACCAACTGGCGGTTACCGCTCGCCAATACTCAGAGCGCAGCCGCTTCCTGGTTGAGCTGACGCTTGATCCGCCGGAAAGAACCGGCGATCTGGCAGGCCCTCCCCACCTCGACGACGACTGGCTCACCCTGTCCACCATTCACTCGGCCAAGGGTTCGGAGTGGCGGGCCGTGTACACCATTCACGCCGCCGACGGAAACATTCCCTCCGACATGGCCATCGAAGATGCAGACGGTCTGGCCGAAGAGCTCCGCTTGCTGTACGTGGCCGTCACCAGAGCCCGGGAAGAGCTGACGGTCACGTTCCCACTGCGCTATCACATTCATCAGACGATCCAGCGAGACCGCCACCACTTCGCCCAGCTGTCCCGGTTTCTGGAACCCATCCGTGAACTGTTCGACGAACAGGACCTCAACATCTCTTCAGCCGGTCAACGTCCCACGATCCGGCCGGAGCTGGCCAACCTCGGTGTCGCCGACGAGGTCGATGTCATGTTGCAGTCCCTGTGGAGTTAAGTCTGCCGTGGCGTTAGGTCCGCTGTGGAGTTGATCAGGCCGTCCAGAGACCTCGCCGTGGCTTGGATGCCGTTTGACCCGAACAAGGACCTACCATCAAAAGGGTGACCGAGTCGGCTACCGGCGACGTCGAGGCCGTGTTCACGATCGCCCCGACGCTCAATGTGAAAGACACCGTCCGCGGGGCCAAGCTCCCGGTCATGGTGGGGCCGACCGAGTTGTGGTGGGTGACCCGCACACCCGACGGGCCGGGAACACTCAACATGGAACGCGTGGCCCAGGATCAGGTTCTCGCTCGAGCCTGGGGACCTGGCGCCCAGTGGATGGCAAATCAAACACCAAGGCTGCTCGGAGACGAGGACGATCTCACCGGCTTCGATCCGCAAGGACCGGTGCGCCAAGCCTGGCGGCGTAAACCATTCAAGTTGGCTCGCACCGATATTCTGTGGGATGCCTTGATCGGGGCCGTCTTCGGACAAAAGGTCCAGGTGGCCAACGCCGTCAAGGCCCGGCGCTTACTGGCCCGACGCTACGGCGAAGCCGCTCCCGGGCCACGGTCAGGCTGGGTTCTGCCAAGCGCAGACCGGGTGGCGGAGATGGGCTACTACGAGTTTCACCGCTTTGGGGTCGAACGCAAGCGAGCCGACACGTTGATTCGGGTGGCCAGGGAGTTCTCTCGCCTCGAGGGGCTGGGGCAGGTTTCCCCTGAAGCCGCCAAGAAACGGCTCCAACGTGTACGAGGTATCGGCCCGTGGACCGCTGCCATGGCCACTGCGGTGGCCTACGGCGATGCTGATGCCGTCCCCGTCGGCGACTTCCACATTCCCAACACGGTGGCCTGGATGTTGGCCAAAGAACCCCGAGCAGACGACGAGCGGATGTTGGAGCTGTTGGAGCCCTACCGGGGCCACCGGTGGCGAGTCATTCGCCTGGCCAAGTCCACCGGACGAGCACCGGCCTACGGACCGAAGCTGTCGCTCACCGGTGATGGCTTGAACATGGGATCGTGACCCCCAGCCGGAAAGGGTGGCCGCGGCATGCCTGAGCTCCCGGAGGTGGAAACGATTCGCCGCGATCTCGTAGCCCGACTCAAAGGCCGCAGCGTACGGGAGTCCGATGCCCACTGGTCGGACAAGTTCACGCCGGCCAAGATGATTGACGGGTATCGCTTCGAAACGCTGAACCGACGGGGCAAGTTTCTCATCGCTCCAGTTCATGCCGATGGTCCCGGGACAGCAGCGGACTCATCTCGGTTGGAGATGGTGGTCCACTTGGGTATGACCGGGCGTCTTCAACTGCATTCCACCGCTTCACGCCTTGATCTCGATCACCCGCACCTACGGGCGTGGTGGCTGCTCGATGACGATCAGACGCTCACCTTTCACGACACCCGACGCTTCGGGCGGATTCGGGTGGTTGAGCCGGGGAAGTACGAGTCGATGCCGACCCTGCATCACCTCGGTCCCGAACCGTTCGACCCCGACTTGGACGGTCGAACGTTTCACCGACTTCTCGCTCGGAGCCGACGACACCTCAAGACCAGTCTTTTGAGCCAGCGCCCGATCGCCGGGGTCGGCAACATCTATGCCGACGAGGCGTTGTGGTTGGCTGAAATCAACCCCAAGGTCAGGCGCCTCGGAGTGGAGCGATCGACCCGGCTGCTATCGGCCATCCAAGAAGTACTGGGCGCCGGTATAGATAATCGGGGCACCACGTTGAGAGACTACAGAACCGCGGACGGTGATATCGGGAGTAATCAATTTACTCTCACCACCTACGGCAGGGCAGGTCAACCCTGTCTTCGTTGCAATTATCTACTAGACTCTGTCGTATTAGATGGACGCACCACTACTTGGTGCGCCAGCTGCCAGGCCCGTTGAATACACACCGACGGGGGAGGGAATATGAGCAGCCATACCGCCGAAAACCAGTCCTCATTAACCGTTGACGAACTCGCCTTTTGGCGGTCGTTTCTCGCCGTCAGCGTTCGCTTAACCGATGCCCTGGACGAGAGCCTGCAGATCGACAACAGCCTTACGCTCACCGACCACGAGATTCTTTTTTCTCTGGCCCGGGCCCAGGATCGCCGCCTGCGCATGAGCGACCTCGCCGACGAAGTGCTGGTTTCTCGAAGCAGGCTTACCTACCGAATCAACCGCCTGACCGAGGTTGGCTACGTCGAGCGGCAAGCTTGCGCCGACGACCGCAGGGGCCTGTGGGCCACCCTGACCGATCAAGGGGCCGCTGCCCTGTCGGCGGCAACACCTTCGCACGAGGCCAACATCCGGCAGAAGTTCGTTGATCCGATTCCCAAGCAACACCGCCAATCCATGGCGGAGATCTTCGCCCTGATGGAGGAGAAGTTACGCTCACCGTAGTGAGCGAAACCATCCACTACAGCGTTATCGGAATCGGCCGGGTCGGAGCCGGCATGATAGACGCCCTGAATCGCGTCTCAACAACGACGATCAAGTGGCATCTGGTCGCCACCTACGGTCGCAACGACGATGTCACCGATGCCGCCTCGGACGTTGACCTCCTACTAGTCACTGTTCCCGATGATTCCATCGCCGCAGTGGCCACCGCCGTCCGACCTGCCAGGGCCGTTGTCATTCACATGGCCGGCTCCCGAACACTTGAAGTTCTGCGACCTCACGACCAAACGGCGTCGCTGCACCCGCTGGCCTCACTGCCGGATCCGGCCACCGCTGCCGACCGCCTCACCAGCGGCATTGCCTTCGCCGTGGCCGGAAGCCCGATCGCCCGTCAACTGGTGACTGCACTGGGGGGCGAGGCGTTTGACGTTCCTGACCATCTAAGGACCCGATATCACGCCACTGCCGCGGTAGCAGCCAACCACCTGACCGTTCTGTGCGGCCAGGTTGAGCGATTGGCGGCCTCAGTTGGCGTTCCCGCCGACCGATATTGGGAGCTAATGGCTTCAACACTGGACACCGTACGAGCCAGCTCCGCCCGTGCCGCGCTCACCGGCCCGGCGGCAAGGGGTGATAACGCCACCGTAGAAGCCCATCTGGCCGATCTTCCGCTGGAGGAGCGCCCGTTGTACCGGGTCTTGGCCACCGAGGCGACCCGCCTGGCCTCCACGGCGGATGAGCCTGACGAACGTCGACTCCCGGGGCGCCAAGCCTCGACGGGTTCCGAGCCGCCACTCCCCCACTAGCCTCGAAGCATCATGAACTCCCACCACAACGAGCCAGCGGCGGCCGGCGAAGCGTGTCAGATCGTAACCACTGTGGCCGAGATCCGATCAATCACCCGCTCGGCCCGAGTCGATGGGCTGACCGTCGGCTTCGTGCCCACCATGGGCTATCTGCACGACGGTCACGCCTCGCTGATGCGAGCGGCCCGAGACGACAACGACCTGGTGGTAGCCAGCATTTTCGTTAATCCCCTGCAGTTCGCTCCTGACGAGGACCTCGACGCCTACCCCCGGGATCTCGAGCGGGACCGATCCATCGCCACTGAAGCGGGCGTCGATGTGTTGTTCGTGCCTCCGGTGGCAGAGATGTATCCCCACG
>JAHDFR010000083.1:2135-5939 GCA_020628065.1 Acidimicrobiales bacterium | reverse complement strand
GAAGCGGGCGTCGATGTGTTGTTCGTGCCTCCGGTGGCAGAGATGTATCCCCACGGCGAGGTACTGACCTCGGTTTCGGTGGCCGACATCTCGGCCCGGTGGGACGGCGAGTCGAGGCCAACCCACTTCACCGGCGTGGCCACAGTGGTGTCGAAGTTGTTCAACATCGTCGGACCATGCTCCGCCTATTTCGGGGAGAAGGACTTTCAGCAGCTGGCCATCATCAAGCGCATGGTGGCCGACCTGTCGATGCCGATCGACGTCGTCGGCTGCCCGATCATTCGAGAGCCTGACGGCCTGGCCATGTCCAGTCGAAACATCTACCTGTCGCCGGAGGATCGTTCGGCCGCCGTCGTCCTCAACCAAGCCCTGGCGGCCGGCGCGACCCTCATCGGCAGCGGAGAATCCGATCCTGCGGTCGTCGAAGCCGCCATGGCGGAGGTCTTCTCGGCCGAAGCGAGGGCGACACTGGACTACGCTGCGGTGGTGGATCCGGAATCTTTGGAGCGTCCAGAGCGGTTGAAAGACTCAGCCCAACTGTTGGTGGCCGCTTACCTCGGCTCAACCAGATTGATCGATAACCGAACGGTCAGACTCGGCTCGCCGACCGATTCGCCGGAGCAATCATGACATCAAGCGACTCCAAAGCAAGCGGTGACAAGCAAGAGAAGCCGGCGTCGAGGCGTAAACGGACCGTTCCAGTTTTCCGGAACTCCAAGCGCCGCAACGGTGATGAGCCGCTGGTTATGGTCACCGCTTACGATGCCCCATCAGCACGAGTGGCCACCGAATCCGACGTTGACATGATCCTGGTTGGCGACTCGGTTGCCATGGTGGTTCTGGGCTACGACGACACCCTTCAGGTCACGGTTGACGACATTGCCTACCACGTGGCGGCAGTGGCTCGAGCCAAGCCGACCGCCCTCATCGTCGGCGACATGCCGTGGATGAGCTTTCACGTTTCGACCACCGAGACGGTCCATAACGCCGCCACACTTGTTCGGGCCGGCGCCGGCGCGGTCAAGCTTGAGGGAGGCGCCAATCGGGTGCCGGCCATTGAGGCCATCATTGCCGCTGAGATTCCGGTGATGGCTCACATCGGGTTGACGCCTCAGTCAACCAACATGATGGGTGGCTTCAAGATTCAGGGCCGCCAGGCCACCGCTGTTCACCAGATGATCGAGGACGCCAAGGCGCTGGAAGAAGTGGGCTGCTTCGCTCTGGTCGTCGAGGGCGTGCCCGACGTGGTCGGCCGAATGGTGACCGACGCCGTCTCCATCCCCACCATCGGCATCGGCGGTGGGGCGGACACCGACGGCCAGGTTCTGGTGTACCACGATCTCATCGGTCTGGAGAACCGTTTCAAACCACGCTTCGTCCGCCGCTACGGCACCGGCTTTGATGATCAGGTCGCCGCCGTGTCGGCCTACGCCGCTGATGTTCGAAGTGGGGCGTTCCCGACGGCGGAGGAAACCTACCAGGCCAAGCCGGAACTACTGGAAGCCCTCGGCCTGACCGTAGCCGGCGCCAACTCGTCGCCGCCGGACGAAGCCGGGTCGAACCAAACAGAGGCCACCGGCCTGTACGGCAGCCAACCAGCGGGTGGGGCCGAGTCTCCGGGCCAGGGAGGCGCCTGATCCATGGCTCCAGTCGTCCTTCGAGCATCAACCGACTTCACTCGGGCGTTTGACAAGATTCGCCAGGAGCTCGATGTCCCCACCGAGTTCCCGACCGGCGTCTTGGCCGAAGCCGAAGCCAGCCTGGTTGACGAGGTTCCCAACGAAACCCTGGCGGTTACCGAACGGGTGGACGCCCGCGATTTGGCCCTGGTGGCGATTGACCCGCCGGGAGCTACCGACCTCGATCAGGCCCTGGCGATCGAATCGCTGGCCGCTGGCGGCTTCCGGGTCCGCTATGCCATCGCCGACGTTGCGGCCTTCGTAACCCCTGGTGGTTTGGTGGACGGCGAGGCCCGAAGCCGGGGATCCACTCTGTACTCACCCGACGGGCGAGCGCCGCTGCACCCTCCCGTTCTCAGCGAGGATCGGGCCAGTCTGCTGGCCGGAACGGACAAGCCGGCGTTGCTGTGGCGCATCGATCTGGACCCTGCCGGAGCGGTCACCGACTGGCACCTTGAACGGGCCACCGTGCGAGTGGCTGAAGCCATCAGCTACGCCGAAGCCGACCGCCGAATAGCGGAAATGGCGGCAACCAGCTCGCCCGGCAACCGCCCCGCTGTCGGCTCAGTCGACGAGACCCTTCGATTGCTGGCCCAAGTCGGGCCGGTCCGTCAGGAACAGGAGGCGTTGCGGGGCGGCGTGAGCCTCAACCTCCCCGCTCAGGAGATCGTCCAGCCGGCTGAAGGTCAATATTCGCTGGCGTTCGATGAGTCGCTGGCGGTCGAGGGTTGGAACGCTCAGATCTCGCTGCTCACGGGTATGGTCGCCGGCCGAGCAATGTTGGACTCAGGCCTTGGCGTGGTCCGCACTCTCCCCCCTCCGGCTGATCAGGACGTCGACCAGTTGCGACGTATCGCTGCCGCACTCGATCTCAACTGGCCGGACGACGTTGGCTACGCCGACTACGTCAGAACGCTCCAACCGGACTCCCCGGCTACCAACGCCTTCCTGTTGCAATGCACCCGCCTCTTCAGAGGCGCAGGCTACGTGGGCTTCAACGGCGACCCTCCCGAGCACCCCGAGCACGGAGCCATCGCCTCGGTCTACGCCCATGTCACCGCCCCACTGCGGCGACTAGTCGACAGGTTCGGCAACGAGATCGTGCTGGCCTTGGCGAACGGTCGCGCCGCTCCGAACTGGGCCCTGGAGGCGTTGGACGAACTGCCGTCGCTTATGGGTCAGGCCCGCCAACGGGAGTCGGCCCTGGAGCGGTCGCTGCTGGACATGACCGAGGCGTTGATTATGGAATGCCACCTGGGCGAGACCTTCGACGGCGTAGTGGTCGACGTGGCCCGGCAACGTGACCAGGCCCGCATCCAGGTGCGAGAACCTGCCGTGGTCACCGCCATCCCAAACGACGACTTCGCCCTCGGTTCCACCGTGAAGTTGCTGCTTGAGACGGTGGACGTCGAGCGGCGGTCGATCCACTTCAACGTGCTGTAGATCGACCGCCCCAAACTGGCCATTGCCGGTTCGCGCCACCACGCTCGAGCTCCGTCGTTCACGGCCGTCAGCGGATTCGGATGAGCCTGACGTCGTCGAGCAGGTTCCCAACCGACCCGCTGGTTAGCGACGTGAACGCCAACGTCACTGAAGTCTCATCCGGACCGGCCGAAAATTGGACATTAGCGCCGCCCCACGAGAACGCTGCGGCAGTCGAAAAAACGATCTGACGCCCATTTACCGTCACCTCCATCGACTCCCGAGTCACCCGACCCCGATGCCGGAACGAAACCTCATACGCAGCACCCGGAACCACAGCAACAGTCTGGCTAATCGAATCAGCGCCGTCACCATTCAGCTCAATCAGATGTCTACCCTCTGGAGCACCAACACCCTCATAAGCCCCCTCCCACGTCTCAATCACATTGCCGGCACGAGAACTCGTCCAACCGGCCTGGGATACGTGGCTCAACGTATCGGTGGGCAAGATTACCGATTCGAAGCCGCCATTGACCAGCAAATTGGTGTGCAGCGGCTGTGAGATTGTATTGACGACTCGTGTCGTAGGTACCGTCGTGGGCACCGTTTGAGGAAGCGTCGTGGGCACCGTCGTTGGACGGGTCGTCGGCACCGTTGTAGGACGGGTCGTGGGCACCGTCGTTGGACGGGTCGTGGGCACCGT
>JAHDFR010000083.1:0-2035 GCA_020628065.1 Acidimicrobiales bacterium | reverse complement strand
GGACGGGTCGTGGGCACCGTCGTTGGACGGGTCGTGGGCACCGTTGTTTCCGCAAGCGGGGCGGTCACCGGTTCAGCATCTGGCTCGGGCGCCGACGCAGGGGATTCAGGCTTCGCCGACAGCGGTTTTGACGGAGCGGAGCCGACTGGGGTTGACACAGAGGTGTCCTGCTTCGACGGCCTCGAGTCCGCAGCCGGCACGACCGACTCAGCATCTGTAGGCGGAGCGGAGTCAGGCACTTGTGTCTCTGATACTGCGGACAACACCGGAACAGAACTGGGCTTGGACTTGGAGGTGGAGATAGACCCTACTTCCGGTGCCACCAGGACATGAACGGCCATGGTTGTCGGCGAGTCGAGCCACGTTCCCCCAGCTTCGGAACGCGTTGCTCCACCCGCGTCATCAACAGATGCTGTCACTTCGTCGCCTGCAACCGCGCTCGAAACGGCATCGGCGTCGGCGTCGACCAAACCTCCATCAGTGAAAACGTCGGTCTCGTCTGCCGATGACGGCGCAAGGACGCTTGAGACCGCAACGCTAAGCGTCAGCACAAATCCAAGCACTACGACAACCCAAACCAGCTGCACCGACTCGCTGAACGCCACAAATCGGTCGCGTAGCTGATCCACCAAAACTTCCATCTCTCCACCTTGAGTTTGTATGGCTCCCGGGGAACCTGCATGGCTCCCGCGTTTCGCCGAGCACGCAAACGTGCGGCCCGATTTGGATCCACATGTACTAATCGCAGATGGTCTCCTTGTTCTTACGCCGAGCGCAAACCTTTTTCTAACGACAGCGTGGGACAGCTGCCCGTTTGAGAACAACTGGAAGCAGCATCCATACATTGAATGGGCATAATCACCCAATGTTCACGATGAATGGACCCCTGTACATTCCGGTCGGAGTACCCGTCGGAGATCCGGATTGACAGGCCATTGGCCTTCCAGCGATCCCGGGGGTGTTCAATCTTTGCACTCGACGGTGGAGGTGCGTAGTGACAGGTTCGGTGATCGAAAGCACAAGTCGGACCTCAGGTGGTCGAAGCGCCGGCGATCAAAATGCTGAGGTGTTGTTCCATCGATATGGAGCAGAAGTGGCGCGCTACGCCGAGCGACTGGGCTCTGCAGATCCAGACGGGGTGGCCAACCAGGCCATCTTTGATGCCGTCAGACGCCTTCCGCAGGACGTTGTCTGCCAGGAAAAGATCGCCAGGAGCTACATCTATCGAGCAGCGCATGGCCACACGGTTGACGAGCTTCGTCGACGAAAGCCGGTCATACCCGTGGATCCGGCCAAGATCGAGACTCCGATCGTGGAAGGGGAAACCAATCTTGATGTCAGCATTCTCCTGGATGAGGCACTCTCGGAGCTCACACAAAGCAGATCACGGTAATTCGTCGACGGTTCTTAGAACAGAGATCTATCGAAGAAATCGCTCAAGAACTCGGAGCGACACCGAACACTATTTACCAAATACAACACCGGGCGCTGGCCCGCCTGCGATTGTTTATGACCGCAGCCATGGTCTTGATTGCCCTTGCCGGAGCGGCTGCTTGGAGGGCGACAATCTCTGAGCAAAGCCTGCCCGTGGAGTCGTCGGATCAGCGGAGCACGTCGACCGACCGAAGCTCCGGTGGCTGGAAGGTCGGTTCGGAAACCGCCCCGCCGGTTGACGATTCGCAGTTGGAGTTCACAACGACCATCGGTCCGGCGGAATCAGGGAGCCTACTGCCAGACGAAGCTGCCGACCGCGGCGAAACCTCTTTGCCTCCGCCCGCTACCGGCGACGCCAGTCAAGCGCCGGTTACCGTTCAATCAACACCCGCATCCGTCCCGGCCATAGCAACATCGGAACAAACCTCCACGACCACATCCGTGCCGACAACAGCAACGTCGGAACAAGCCACGGCGACCACATCAGTCCCGACAACGCCAACATCGAATCAGACCACCACAATCGTCACGGCACCGCCAACCACAACTTTTCAATCATCAGGCCAGAATCTGCTGATCAACGGCAGCTTTGAGTCGGTGA
>JAHDFR010000006.1:74289-86507 GCA_020628065.1 Acidimicrobiales bacterium | reverse complement strand
GGTCAGGAGTTCGAACCTCCTTCCGGGCTCCAACTTGTTCAGCCCAGTGTCCTACCTAATTGCACGACAACGTCTCCGTGATGCAAAGCTGGTCGACGTGCGCCCAAACGGCCACCGGTACCATGTGAGGTGCTGGCCTCCCACCTGACAGGTGATCTCTTGACACTCAATCCGGCAGTCATCGACACGCTGGCCCTGATTGTTGTGTTTACGCCGGCGGTGGCCAGTCTGCGGATACTCCGGCGACTGCCTGAAGCCTCCAGGCTTAGCCGAAGGCCGGCGATCGTCACGATTGCGTTGGCCTCCGCGATTTGTGCCGTCGCTCTCTTTCACCACTACCTGGGGAACGAGGGGCCCATTCGAGACCTCGTCTACCCGGCGATGCTGGCGCTTTGGGTGATACTTGGGTCTCTGGCGGTCTACCATCTCGCTGCAACCGTCGTTGGCCTGCAGCAGCATTCGCAACATGGCACCTGAGGACCACATCGCCTGGCTGGCGGACAATGCCGCATGGTTCGGAGCGATTGACCCAAGAGAGCTTTCGGACCCGGTGCCCAATTGCCCGGGGTGGACGGTGGAAGACGTTTTCAACCACCTCGCACTGGGTGTGGGCCTCGGCTATCCGGCTGCCATGCACACGCCGGCAGATCAAACATTCACCGGCCTGAACCAACCGGCGGAGGCACCAACCGGAACCCAGGCAATCAGACGTTTCGTCGAGAACTTTGGTCACTGCGTCACCGCATTCACCAACGCCAAGCCCGACAGTGCGTGCTACACCTACGCCGGCCCAGGCCAAGCCAAGTTCTGGTTCCGTCGTGCGGCGGTGGAAACATCGATCCACCGAATCGACGTTGCCGAGGCGCTCGGGCGACCGCACCATGTCTCGGACCAACGGCTGGCCGACGCAATAGTGGAGACTGCCGAATTCGCCCTTCCACTGGCGGCAGACATTGCAGGGGCGCCTGACGGGCCGGTCAGCATCTCAAGCCCCAACATCAACGTCGAAGCCCGGCTAACCCACCCCACGCTCGACGACCAGGATCAAGAGCACGCAAGGATCGCAGGCCCGGGCGTTGCCCTGCTCCAAGGCTTGTGGGGCCGTGAGCGGCGGGACTTGGACATCACCGGCGATCACCAGGTCGCCCGCCAATGGCTCACGCTGGCGGCCAGAGCATTCGGCGCCACTCGGTAACAGCCGGACCCACTCAGGCTTAGGGGAAAGCACTGGTCACCGGGCCGATCGTCTATTGGGCCCAGTCGAGCCCAAGAAGTCGCAAACGCAATTCGCTACGAGGTTGAACGCTGCTGTCATCCCGGTAGGCCGCCGAGTCATGCCACTACTCGATGCCGTTACTCGGTGTCACTACCCGACCGCATGATGGCTCGATGACCTCAGAAGAACTCGAACAACTACGACGATCCCTAGTGATGGCCCCCGGCGAAGGCCCGGCCACCATGCTCAGCAACTCGGTGGCGGCGTCGCTCATCAACGAGCTACTCAACCTGCGCCGACACAGCCCGACAACGACAACAGACCCAACAGCCGACGCCCAAACAGCCAGCAGCCAAACAACCCACACCTGAACAGCCCGGTAGTCTTGGCCAGGCCCGGTCCGCCAACCACCCGGAACCACCCCGGGCCTGGAGAGCACTGTTGGAAGCCGCCCTGAACGCCGTCACCGCCCCGGCCAGCGTCAGCGCCGACGGCGCAGCCAACTTCGATGTCTGCGTCATCGGCGCCGGACCCGTCGGCCTGGCGATAGCAACCGAACTCGACCGCTACGGCATCGACGCTGTCATCCTCGACGCCGGAGCCGACCAACCGGGCCACGACCCTGGAGCCGAACAAGGCACCGATGCCATGCCATATCCGGACGTGCCCACCACACGACGGAGAGGCTACGGCGGCACCGCCGCGCTATGGGGCACGCACGGAAACGGATGGACCAACGGCGCCGCGCTGTTCCGACCCTTCGAAGACCACGACTTCACCCGTCGTCCCTGGATAGAACACAGCGGATGGCCCATCACCGCCAGCGACCTCGAACCCTACTACCGGCAAACCTGCGAGCTTGGCCAACTCGGCACGACGCAATACAGCCCCGACCAGTGGGACCCCGACCAAACGAAACGCCTACCGCTCGAAGGAACAGGCCTTCAGACCGCCATCTTCCACATGTCGCACCAGGACGTCTACACCAAAGATCTGGTCGGACGGATCAAGAGCTCCAAAACAGTGCATCTCATCGGAAACGCTCACGTCACAGAACTCGTCGCCAACACCACCAACAGCGACACGAGCAACGACAAGGCCACTATCAGCGCCGCCCGGGTGGCCGCCCCCGGTGGTAACACCCTCGAAGTGCGAGCCAAACGGTTCGTACTAGCCGGCGGCGGTATCGAGAACACCCGCCTGCTACTCGAGCTCGACCAAACCAGCGCCCGTGACCGCCCTCGATGGCCGGTACTCGGCAAGATGTTCATGGAGCGACCGCACGGCATCGCCGGCATCATCATCCCCACACAACGCTTCGTCGAGCGGGCGCCCAACTACCAGCTAGTCGAGCGCCAACCGGACCCGAACAGTAAAGAACCCTACGATGGCACCGGGCGCAACGTACGATCCGTCTGGCACCTGACCCCCACCCTCCAGCTGCTACAAGACGAGCAGCTGGCGGCGTTCGCCCTGAGCTTCCACCCGGCGGAGCCGGACTGGCTGCCCGACGACATGCGTCACCTCGCCAACCGCGTTCTCAAGCTGAACGGATACCGGACAGCGGCAGAAGCCAACCTGCACGCCATCAGCTACATGGCCGAGCAGTACCCGAACAAAGACAGCCGGATCGAGCTGAGTGAGCAGGTCGACAGCTACGGAAAGCAGCTGCCGGTCATCGCCCGACAGCTACGGGCCGAAGACCACCGCCTCTACCTCCGCATGCAGCAACTGGCGCAGGAAGCCCTCACCGCCACCGCATCGGGACAGGTGTACACCCGCCGCATCGACGCCGAGCTAACAGGCTCATTCGTCAAGCCCCGGTGGAACGGCTACGAGGCCGAGATGCCGGTCGCCCACCACCACATGGGAACGACCCGAATGCACGTCGACCGACAACAAGGCGTCGTCGACGCCGACAGTCGAGTCCACGGGATAGCCAACCTGTACGTCGCAGGAACGTCGGTGTTCACCACCAGTAGCTACTGCAATCCGACCATGACCGCCATTGCGCTCAGCCTGCGTCTGGCCGAACACCTGCGGCGCCGCTAGGAGCGCCAGCCAAACGGCTCAAGCGCAGGCAAGTCGAACGCCGAGCGCATCCGCTTCAGCAATGAAATAGCCTCACCCGTGGTGTTGAAGTGCACATAGCCCGAAGCGAAGTTCACGTAGCCAAAGCTCTTCGAACCAAGTATGCGACCGGCGTCAAATTCGGACTGTGTGATCAAACCCGACCCGTTCGAAGTGAGCACAAACAATCCGTTCTCCAAAACGGCGTGATACGTGCGCCCGCGGCCGTTTGAGTTGCGGCGGGAGACGGACTCATAAATCCAGCCTCGGAACTGACGATTGCCACCAGCCACCCGGCTAAACAAGCCGGAGCCGCCGGCGACAACAAACCCGATGTCGGGATCACGTCCAGAAGACGCCACATCATCGATGGTTTCAGACAACAAGTGCAACACCGCTTGACGGCGCTCAGAACGAGTCTGTTCAAGATCGCCTTCGCCACCCGGATTCAGCCGAGGTCGCTCTTCAGGTCTACTACTCCGTCGCCCTCTCATCGCCCCAACAGAAACGACAAAGAACATCTCTCACTTGAGACAAAACTAAACGATTTGGGATCGCTCTCAACCGCCGGGCTACGGCAGCTGAATGTGGATGCGCCCCTGTGCCTTGGTTGACTCGATACCCAACAGGGCACCGTCCACCGAATCGGACGGAACAACCCAACAAATCGGACCACTCACCGAGGTCCCACCGGCCACCGACTGCCCCCAAGACATCGCTTGAGTATTCGTGCAGTCATTGGCACCGGAAGCCAGAACCTCACCATTGGCGTCGACAATGGAGACCACCAGGTCAGCCAAGGCGGCCGCACCGTCATCGTTGCCATTGGCGACAGTAAGGTCAGCCTGGATCTCGGTCGAACTGCCAAGATCGGTTTGGGCGGACGACGTGGCCTGAATGGTCCACACCTGAGCGATGTCCTCGGCAACGTACTCGATCTGAACCGCCCGGGATGAGTCGTGCGGGTTGGTCAGCGAACCAGGCGCAGCGTCGGCGCCGGCCTCGGCCACCTCAGCCGTTTCGCCGTCGCCCCCCTGTTGCTGTTGATAGAAAAAGAACCCGGCCAAGCCGGCCAGTGCCAAGGCAGCCAGAACAACCAAACTCAACAGCAAGCCGCGACCACGGCCACCCTTCGACTGCTCATGAACCGGAGGAGCCAGCAGAGGGCCACGAGACTGCTGGCGGTCGAGCTGACCGCCGTTGTCATAAGAAGCGAACCGACCGTCGTCGAAGGCCGGACCGCCCGATGACCCGGTGCCAAACGGATCAGGTCCAGGGTCAGGCAGGCTCGAAGGGCCGTCCAAGGGGCCCGGAGCCGGCCCCTGAGGACTCTCAGCTCTGACCACAGGGTTCACGGCCGTGTCGACCGAAGGATCATCCCAAGGGTCACCATCAACCCCGGGAGTCGCCTCTTCGGCAACCTGATACTCATTAACCGACAGATCATTGCCGCCAACCGAAGCGTCGCCGTTGAACCCCGGCGTGTCGTACGTCGGCGTGTCGTACGTCGGCGCCTGCGGCCCACCGAGAGCAGCAGGAACAGCGGTCGAAGTGTCGGACACACCAGTGCCCGAATCAGCCTCAAAACCCGGTTCGGTGTACGCCCCCTGGTAGGACGACGAGAACTCCTCGTCGTGGTCCGAGCTGTACTCCGACGGCAGCTGCTGGCCGGGGATCGGCTGATCAAGCGCAGTGGTGGCATCAGCCACCGGAGCCTCGGGGGGAGCAAAACCTGACGCCGCAAAGTCGGCGCCTGCGTAGTCCGAGCCGGCCGCGTCATGCTCCAGGGAATCAGGAGCCCGATACTCGGGGCTGGAGAACTCCGACGAAACGCGATCGGCCACAGGTGAAGAATCGAAGTCGGCGGGCGCGGTGAGGCCATCAACCTGCCCAGCCGAATAGTCGGCTACCGGAGCGTGAGCATCGGGGGCCTCGTAAGACGGCGCCGCTACAGCCTCGGACTGAGGAGCGCCGTAGCCGCCGGCGAACTCGCCGGAAGCGACCCCGTCGGTTTCAAGATTGGAGGCGGACTGATAGTCGGCTTCATCAACTTCGCTCGCACCGCTCGAAGCAAAAGCTGCGGCACCGACAGCGGCCGCCCCGGCAGCCAAACCGGCGCCACGACGATCAACAAACCCCTCAGCCGACTCCGACACCGATTCGGACACCGACTCGACCGAATCAACGACACCGGAGGCATCCGAACCAAGACCATCGGTTGCCCGGTCCATGACCGATCCAACAGCGCCGTCGGCCTGGCTGACAGCAGAACCAGTGGAACCGGTGGCTTCGCTCAATGCCGAACGCACCGAATCGCCGGCGCTGTCGACCGCAGACGCCGAACTGTCAGCTGCTCGCTCCAAAACCGATCCATTTGCGTCGCCGGTAAGCCCGGGAGCTTGAGTCACCGCTTCAGAGCTGGACCACGGACCGCTCGTACCGTGCGAGGCCTCCCGTTGCATCCGTTCAAAGATCTCGCTGCTGGAGGTCCGAGCCGACGATCCGCTGGTGGCAGCGGCTGAGCTGTACCCGGTCGACCCGGAAACAGCCGAACCAGAAGAATCGCCAACGTCAACAGCGGCCGGACCCGCTGAAACAGAACTGGAAGATTCAGAAGTGAACGTCCCGGAGGAAGTGTCGGACACTGCGCTGCCCTCGGAGCCGTCGGTGCCCTGAGGCCCGTAACCGTCCGGCCACCACTTCCCATCACCAGCCTGATACCACCCGTCCGGTGGCGGCCAGGGGTAGGAGTTGTCGTCCCAAGCTGTGTAGGTTGCTTCGCTCACTGCCTCTACCTGCTCTTTGGCCTCAATCGACTGTCTTTTGGCGGATACGGACCATTTCGAAACATGCTACGGCACATGCCGTTGACACGTTCAAGCTGTTCAGTTGCCCGAACAGCGGGATGGCGGCGACGGTGCCGACCCGTTTCCGGCTCAGCTGGCCCAGACCCTTTCCTTCGGCTCCAAGAACCAAGGCTACCGGGCGGCTCAACTCCGGCGGCAATTCAAACACCGACTGATCGCCCGATTCGTCCAATCCAACCGTCGAAACGCCAGCTTCGTTCAACTGCGAAATAGCGTTCGGTACCCCGGCAACCATAGCAAGCGGCACATGTTCAACCGCCCCGGCCGCGGTTTTGGTAACGGTGGGGGTAACCCGTACAGCCCGGTGACGACCAATAACAACGCCGGTAACCCCGGCACATTCGGCGGTCCGAAGAATGGCCCCGAGGTTGCCGGGATCGGTGACACCGTCCAGCACAAGCAAAAAGGCGTTGGGATCAGCAGCCAAGGCATCAAAGTCGGCCTCAGCCAGCTGCCCGGCACGGGCGACAACGCCCTGATTCGACTCGGTGCGAGCCTCAGCCTGAAGTCGTTTGCGGGACACCCGGTGAACAGCCACCCCAAGCTCCTGGGCCAACACTTCGATGTCGTAGAGAATCTCGCTCGAACCAGGTGAGTGCGACCCTTCGGTCTCGTCGGCGATCAGCACCTCACGCACCGGACGGTTGCCGGCCAAAAGAAGCTCCCGGACGGCCTGACGCCCCTCAACCTGGTCGCCACCCAAGCCGTCCGGACGACGCCGCTGACGTCCCCCGCCAGGCTTGGCGTCGCCACTGGACCCGCCGCGACTGTACGAACCCTTATTGGCGGCCGGACCCCGACCACGCGGTTGACCCCGCCTACCGGAGGAGGACTTTCGAGAATTCTTGGCGCTCCGACTCATGAACTGACGCACTCCCCAATGAAATGGCGGCTAATGAAATGGTGGCGGAAGACGGGTAGTCTCCTCAACTTCAACGCGCCAGGAACTTCAACGCGCTCAGACGGTACGCATCACCCCGGCGACAGCGAAACACTGAACACCTTCGCCCAAGGCGGTCACACCTTCGGTCCGCTTGCCTTTAACCGTAACCGGAGCATTGACGATGTCGGTCAACAACGACTCCATCTCGGACCGGTGAGGAGCGAGCTTCGGAGCGTCCAACACGACCGTGCAGTCCACATTGGCCACCGTCCAGCCCTCGCCGGTGATCAACGCCATGGCGTGACGAAGCAGCTCAAGGCTGTCCGCTCCGGCCAGAGCCGGGTCGTTGTCAGGAAACATCTGACCGATATCGCCCAGTCCGCACGCCCCAAGCAGAGCGTCTATGCAGGCGTGGCTGACAACATCGGCGTCGCTGTGGCCGACCAAACCGGGGCTGTCGTCAAAGCGCACTCCACCGAGTACCAGCCGACGTTCGGGGTCGGAGCTCCATTTGTGCACGTCAAACCCCTGCCCAACCCGCCACACCGGCACAGAAGACGACGATGACCCGGGAGAGTCAGACATAAAGAACCGGTCTTAGACGTCGTCGACGACGTCCGAGTCGGCCCCGGTGAGCGAACCGGCGAACAACGCCACCACTCCGCCAACAGCGGCCACCAAAGCGGTCGGACTAACCCACATACGGTCCCCCACCGCCACCAGGGCTCGTTCGAGAACAGTGCGGTCGATAACCTCAGGGCTCCGAACAGCAACCAGGGACGACCGGTCGACACCGGTGGTCACCACATCGCCGTCCACCTGCTTCACCGCTTCAGTGGCCATGACATGGCGAACCAAGGCGTGCACCTTGCGCTTGGCGTACTCGGTCAACATGGCCTTCATCTGATGGAGGACAGCTCGGTCGCCCAGAGACTCCTCACCGTCGATGAACACCACAACGCCAACACGGGCGGGCAACTCGGCCAACTTGCGGGCCAACGTCTCAACGTGAACCAGAGTCCCCGGACCCGGCTGGTCATCAGAGGCGTTCACCCGGAATGCGACAACATCGGACCCGAGGCCCAAAGCGGACGACTCCAGATCGTTGGGGGTCACAGTTTCCAGCATCCCAGGCCGCGAGGCGCTTCGAACCATACGTGTCCAAGTATACGGCCGCGGTAGGCTTGGAACATTCGTGAACGTGCCGATCGAGGCCATATGAATCATCAACCCGACGCCGCGCTGATCGTTCTGGCCGGGGGCTCCGGGAGCCGAATGGCCGACTCGATGGACCAAACCGGCGGCAACGGGAAGTTCAACAAGGTCTACCTGCCTTTGGGCGGACGGGACATTCTCGACTACTGCCTGACCACGGCCGACCAGTCGCCAACGGTGGCCAAGATCGTGCTGGTCATCAGAAGAGGCGACGAAGACCACGCCGCCGAACTCCTCGACCGGCTACAACTCGCCCACCCGGTGGCGGTCACGCTGGGAGGCGCCACCCGTCAAGACTCCGAATACGCCGGGCTGTGCGAACTACGAGACGAGATCGAGTCGGGCAAGATCACCATCGTCGGCATACACGACGGCGCTCGACCGTTTATGAGCCGGGACCTGCTGGAAACCACAATCAACGTCGCCCGACATTCAGGCGGCGCGATACCGGGCCTTCCCTTGGGCGAGAACCTTTACCGGATCACATCCGATCTCATTCAACCGCTCCCGACCGAAGAACTCCGTCGGGTACAGACCCCGCAGACGTTCCGGGCCCGGCCACTGCTGGACGCCTATGACCAGGCGGCCGCTACCGGGTTCCAAGGGGTCGACACCGCCGAAACCGTCGAACGCTTCACCGATCTGGAAGTCCGGGTGGTCCCCGGCGACCACCGCAACATCAAGGTGACCTTCGTCGAAGACATGTTCGTGGCCGAGCAGTACGCCGGCGCCTGGCAACCGGGACCCGACCGGCCATAGAGACCCCGGCTTCTGGTGAGCGCTGCTACTGGTGACCGCCGAAGTCGGCCTCGATCAGAGCGACCAACGTCTCAACGGCAGTCCGGGCATCATCACCGTCAGCACGGATCAGTACCTCGTGCCCCTGGGCCACCGCGGCCTTGAAGATCTGCACGATGCTTTTAGCGTTGGCGGCATCACCTCCCCGAGTCACGTTGGTGATCGAAATGTCGGCCTGAAACCGCTGGGCCTCCTTGACGAAAGCCGCAGCCGGCCGGGCGTGCAGACCAACCTCGTTGTGAACAGTGACAGTGGCCTCAACCATGTTCCTTCCTCTCCTGCGAGCGCAGCTGAGCATCGATCAAACCAAAACCCGGGTCCGAACCCCGGTGCAGACAGTGCAGCCGGGCCAAAGCCTCAGCCGCCTCGATCCGATGCAGCGCCTGCAGCGGCGTGGCACCAACCCCGAGGACCCCTCGACCTACGACGACCAGCACCGAAGCCGATGCCGGCCCAGTGCCGTCAAGCGTTTCGACCATCTCGATTCGACCGGCAACATCAGCCAGATCAGCGTTGACCGCTTGGATCTCATGCCCACCGACCGAGCAGGCCAACAGCAAAGGTGGGTAGCACCAAACCGTGGCCTGGTGTTCGTCCGACAAGCCGGCCGCCACCGGACGATCCGGGCCATGGTCGCCCCTGATCGGCACCGACTCCAAGTCCCGATTGTCCACCGCCCCAAGATCACATCCGGCGGCGGTAACCGTGGCCCGACCCGGCGAACGCCGAACAGCAACAGCAGCCAACCCGGCGGGAGCGAACCCGAGACGGTCCATGCGGGCGGCGGCTTCTGCAATAGAAGCAACCTCATCACGAGCAGAGGGAGCGGCGTACAAATGGTCGTTGACGGCGCGGTCAAGCCGCTTGGGCTGCATCCTGGACGCCCGGTCGACAGAACCCCGCATGAGACGCTCAAGCAGACTCACCCGGCAGCCACCATCGCCGTATCGGACGTCAGGTCGATGTCACCGCCGCCACCACTGTGGGCGGCAATCTGCAGGTCCTGGAGGCGACGCAAATGCACAATGGTCGACGTCTCGTCCACCTCAACATCGGCGTAGGTCAACGGCTGTCCGGCCGGCACATCATTCACCAACCTCGACCCGGGCCCCAGACCAAGCGGCAGCAGATTCTCGGCCGCAGCCGACGAAGCCACCTCGATTCGGCCGTAGGTGCAGAAGCCGCCGAGCCCGTCAATCATCTCCCCGGACCGAAGATCGGTCTTGGCCACGGCAATCGTTTCCGCTGTCGGAATGTTGTCGGTGGCACAGGTGGTGTCGCCACTGATGACCGCCCGGGCAATCGAAATGGGGGTTTCCAACGAGGTCAAATGGTAAGGCCGATACAACGCCCAGTACGGTCCCTCACCCAGCCGCAGGTAGCTGAGGTCTCGGGCCAGCTTGGGGTGTTCGGTGGTAAACACCACAAACACTCCCGGTGCGATACCCCGCCCGTAGTCAACTCGCCCCCTGTCGGACAACACTCCCCCATCGGCGACCGGCACATAGACGTCGGCAATGGTCTTAGGGGTTACTTCCGGCCCGTGCATACCGGGCACGTCGGGGATGAACGAAATGGCGTTGGCCAACGACGTCATCTCCACCATGGTCTTGGTGCCGTCAACAAAGCTGGCCAGCATCTTCGGATTCATCTGCTGGGCCTCGGCCGTGGCCGCCACCGATTCCGGAGTGGCGGTCACATCCAACGGGTTGTTCTTGCCTTTGCCGGCGGACACCACGTCGAAGCCAAGGCTCACGGCGAAGTCGTACAACTCCATGGTTGTTCCCGGCTCATCGCCGGCGGTCAACGTGTACACCAAACCGGCGGAGCGGGCCATACGCCGAAGCAGCCAGCCGACGGTGGCGTCCGTCTCCACGTTCATTTGCAGGACATGTTTGGACGCAAGAATCGCTTCATATGCCACCTTTGCCCCAACCTCGGGGATGCCGGTGGCCTCAACCACAATGTCGACCGGCGCCGCCCACGCCACAGTCGGATTCGCCGTGGCCACACGAAAACCGTCGGCGACGGCAGTAGCGGCCCGATCCAGATCGTCAGTGACGACAATCTGGTCGGCGGCCACGCCGGCCGACAACAGAGCGTGCTCGGCCCGGCCGGGCTGCACGTCGGTTACGACAAAGCCCCGCATCCCGAACATGTGCTCCATCTGGGCCACCAGACCCTCGCCCATCTGACCGGCCCCGACCAGCGAGACCTTGATGATGTCACCGGCGGCGTGACGTTGTTTGAGTTGAGGAAGCAGCATGATTGTCCTCTCTTGCCTCGGCAATCCGGGAGTTGATAATCCGGGAGTGGCTTGTACGGGAGTAGTGGATACGAACCGGGCTAACGCCGGAGTGGTTGATACGGGCGGATTGATGGGTGAACCGGGTGGCCGTTACGGTCCGCTGACAATGGCGACACGGGCACCGGGCTCAATGTCAGGCGCCGCCTCGGCAGCCACCGACACATCACCGGGAAGCTCGGTCTCGGCCAGGCCGTTGAACTTCACCACCAGATGTCCAAGATTGGCGATGTTGTCGTTGGCCACCGCACCGACTCCGACAACAGGAAACGACTGATCGGCCAACACCAGCACGTCACCGGCCACGACTTGGCCATCGAGGCGGCCGACATCGGTGATGATGGCAAACTCGTGCAGCTCCTCGGGAGCGCTCGGTCCGAAGAACACCAACATGCCTTCGGCGGCGAACGCGGCGGCCATCTCCCCTACCGAGGAGACCGTGGCCTCGTACTTGACTTGATGGTTCCGTTCGTCGCTCACAGTTAACTCGATTGATCCAAGAACTCGATTGATCCGGCCGACTCAGTCGACGACCTCGATGTCGTCAACGCCGGTTCCCGACACGAAGTTCTCCTCGGTGATGAACCGCATCAGCGGGCCCGAAGGGCTGGCGCCATGAATGTCAACCGTCAGCACACCCTTCATGGGGTAGACGCCGATTCGGGCGGTGCCACCGCAGTCGATGACGGCGCAGGCGATCTCCTCAAAGGCGGCCTTGGATTTGAACCCGTCAAACGGCGTACCTCCGGTAAGGTCGGCGATGCGCTGGGCTACAGGGTGAATACCCCCACCTGTGACCGAGTAGATCAGATCCTTGCCCGGTTCCGGGGCGATGACCAGACCGTTCCCCCAGCCTCGGCCGCC
>JAHDFR010000006.1:63545-74189 GCA_020628065.1 Acidimicrobiales bacterium | reverse complement strand
GATCCTTGCCCGGTTCCGGGGCGATGACCAGACCGTTCCCCCAGCCTCGGCCGCCCGGCTTGACCATGACTTTGCGGTAGGTTCCGTCGGCCGGTTTCTCCACCGGAGCAGCAGCCGCCCCTGCCGCGCCCGCAGCTGTGTCCGCCGCGCCCTTGGCCGTGTCTGCCGCTCCCTTGGCTGTATCTACTGCGCCCTTGGCTGTATCTGCCGCGCCCTTGGCCGCCGAGGTGGCGGTGTCGGCAACAGCGCCAGCGGTATCTTCAGCCTTCTTTTTGAATCGGTCCAGGAGCCCCATGGCCCGCCCTTTCACTACTCGTTCGTTGATGTTGCGTATTGGGTTTGTGTTGGTCGTTACTTGCTAGTTGCGGAGAGTTCGGCCCGCCCGGCCGCCGTTGTGTCAGGCACAATGCGGCGACCGGGCGGGCCAATCCGAAAAGACGGCTAGGCGTAAAGCCCGAAACTGAACAGCCAGCCGATCAGCACGGCCAAAGGACCGGTCAACAATCGACTGAACAACACAGCGGGCACACCCACCTCAACGGTTTCGGGTTCAGCCTCCCCCAAGGCCAACCCGACGGGAATGAAGTCGCAACCCACCTGAGGGTTGATGGCCCAAAGAGCCACCAGCGCCAAGCTGGGATCGACGTTGCCTTCACCAATCTGGACACCGAGAAGCGTGCCGATGATCTGGGCGATCACGGCCCCCGGCCCCAACAGTGGAGACAGGATGGGCAACGCGATGATGATGGAGAGGATCAACAGGCCGAGGACGCCGCTGGCCAAGCCTGAAAGGCCATCGGCAATCCACTCACCGACCCCGGTCTCCAAGATGAGACCGATGAGGAAGGCGATAAAGGCCATGAACGGCAAAATGTTGCGAATAACCTGCTCGACCGCATCGCGGCCGGCCTGGTAGAGCACGCCGACAACGCTGCCGACGCTCTTACCTACGGTGGTGATTACTGCTGCCATGTCAAGCCCTCCCTCACGCCGCCGCCGCGGCGGCGGTCGCCTCGGCTTCAGCAGTACGTCGATCCCACATAATCTTCGTGATCCACTCGGTGACCAGGCCACGGATGTAGATCACGATCAGACCGGTGATCAAATACCTCACCGCCAAATTGGAAAGTCCGAGACCCAAGGTCTCCAAGCCGGTGGCGATACCGAGCCACACGAACAACTCACCCGGGTTGACGTGCGGCAGGATCCCCAACGGGGGATGTACAAAAGACACCGCCGAGTCGTAGAACGCCGGCTTGTACTTCTCCGGCAGGAACTGACCGTTGGTGTAGGCCATCGGGTTTGTCAGGAAAAACACTGACAGCACCGGCCAAATCAAATAACGGAAGGGCGTGTAGGCGAACCCTTCCCGTCCGGCCCATTCGCCGAACCTGTTGATGCGGTCGGTTCCAATGAGAGCGATGAGGGCGTTCACCGCTGTCAGCAGGACGATCAGGGTTGGAACAATCCCGATCACCAAACTGGAGAACACCTCACCTCCCCGTTGGAACCAACTAATGAATTCTTCGGCCCATCCGGCCAAGACGTCGAGCATGCGCTCCACCTTTCATTAACAAATTTGAGCAATACACCGAATCCCCCGAAGGTCGCCCTTCTTCGGATTGCCCGGACGCAACCAATCAGCTCATTCCGCCCCCCGAATAGCCGGTGTCGGAATCACGGGCCGAAACATCAACGGTGTCCCCATCAATGACGTCATCGTCAGCCGCTTCACCGAAGTCGTCGTCAACGTGCTCGTCTTTGGACGAGTCGTCGTCGGCACCTCCAGCCAGCTTCTTCCGGATGAACTCGGCCGCATGATCAATTGCGTCCCATGTCTTGTCGTCAACCCCGGCCGGCGGAGTGCCGGAGCCCAACTCGTCCAAATGCAGACCGACAACGGCCTGAATCATCTTCGGTCTTGCGAACACCGTGAAGCCGGCCAACCGCTTGGCTCCCTGAACCACCCCGTCTTCATCCACGGCGATGGCCACATACGTTTTCCGCTTGTAGGTGTTGCCTGCCATGCCAATGGACGTCTGCGAACCCAACCTGCGAAGCTCGGCAATGTGACGGTGGAAACCCCGCATCTGCTGGGTCGACATCCAAAGCTGAAGCAACCAGCCACCAGCCAAGGCGAACACGATGAACAACGTCTCCGGTCTAAACACCTACAAACCTCCTGCTCTCACTCGAGCATCGAAACGATCCTGGGAACGCCAAACGGCCGGGTCGAGCCGCCCGGCGTGAATGTCCATCACCGCCGTGGCAGCGGCAAGGTCGATAACCATCTCGTTGAACACCCCGGTGCGAAGCGCACCCGTGATGGCCGGGGCCTTCACCGCCCCGCCGGCCACCCCGATGACGGTTCGGCTCTCCCGCAACTCGTCGATAGCCAGGGCAATAACACGCTGGTTCTCCGGGGCGTTGACGATCTCGCCGTCAAGGTTGATCAAGTAACCCATGACGTCGCCGACCACGCCCATGGACCGCATGCGCGTGAAGTCTTCTTTGGAGAAGTATCCGGCCCGAGCCAGGCCCGACAACGGAGACTCGATGGTTCCGATGCCGGTGATGAACACGTCAGCCCCGGCAGCTGCGTCCAGCGTTCGACGAACACCCCGATCGGCTTTGAGCGATTCGGCAATCCCGGCGTTCTCCACTATGAGCGGTGCCGGCACCGCCTGAAAGTCACCTCCGAGTTTTGACGCCAACGTCCTGGCCAGCAACGCCCCGTCGAGACCCGGCTCGCTACCGGAGACCGAGCCCAAAAATTGGAGCACCATGGAGTCGCGAATCTCGATCTCCGGCATGGCCCAAACCACCGACTGAAGCGCCGCCCCCCAGCCAATGGCCACGGTGATTCCCGGTTGCAGATGAGCCTGCAATGATCGAGCTCCCAGCCGGCCAAGCCGGCGCATCATCAGACTGTGATCGGGCGAACTGTTGGCCAACACCACGGCGCTATCCAACCCGAAGGCCTCAGCGAAGTCCCGACCTGCCGCCTCGTCAGCCCGAAGAGGAAACCGAACCCGGACATCCACCAAACCGGCGGCCCGGGCTTCGGTCAGCAGCCGCGACACCATCGATCGCGACTTCCCCAGTCGACGAGCGATTTCACGTTGATCCAAATTTTCTTCGTAGTACCAGAGGGCGACCTGGCCCAGGTACTCGAGACGCTCTTCATCCATCGCCCGATCCCCCGAATCGAGCCGACCGGTCGAGGTTCGGATGTGGCAGAACTCCCGACCGAACCGGTGTGGTTGATGGTGCTTAAAGCAGGTTGTTGTACCTAAGTGAAGTCCATCACCGATGTGACCGCAGAGTCAAAAATGTGATTCACGAACGTGAGGATCGACTTCACGTATGTGCCAACACCGACCTGAACAACACCCCGACATCATCTGGTCAACGCGAACCAGCCCTAACAAAGCGGGAATTGACCCGGCTCCCAGATCTGCCCGGGTGAACAGGTTGGCGGGCCAAACACCGCGAGGCGTCGATCTTCCTCTAGTTTCTTACTATGGACAATGCAGACGTGTTGAGGCAGGTCACGCTGTTCCGGGACCTGGACGACGAAACGCTCGCCGCCCTGGCAGGACACGGAGCCCGACGTCAGCTCGCCCGCGGCGACGTGATCTTCAAAGAAGAAGCCGAGCCGTCCGAGTTGTTTGTGGTCATCTCCGGCCGAATCGCCATGGTCAACCGTTCCATCGACAGCCGCGAGTCAGTGGTGGCACTCATGGAACGAGGCGACATTTTCGGCGAGATGCCGATGTTCGACGGTCGCCCCCGGTCAACCGACGCCCGAGCCCTCGAGCCATCCGAAGTCCTGGCTATGCCCTATGACCCAATCAAACAGCTCTACGCCGAGCGCCCTCGGCTGCTGTGGCGAGCCGTCGAACTACTGGCCGCTCGTCTACGCAAAGTCGACCAGGTGCTGGCCGACTCAGTCTTCCTCGACGTAACCGGGCGAACAGCCAAACGGCTCCTGGAAATCGCCGGTGAATCCGACGAGTTCACGCTACCCATCACCCAGGAAGAGCTGGCCGGCATGGTCGGAGCCAGCCGGGAACGGGTGAACAAAGCCATTGCCTCGTTCATCAAACTCGGATGGATCACCCAGCGGGACCGACGCTACCAGATCACCAACCGTCAACAGCTGGAAATCCGCTCCCGGTAGGACAACGGCGGCCCTTTGGGCCGCTTGGAGTTTGCGTCCCGCAAACTCCCGGCAAGGCAACCGGCAACCCTACGGGTTCCTACGGGCCGCTTGGCGTTTGCGTCCCGCAAACTCCCGGCAGGGCAAACGGCAAACGCAAACCGACTAGTTAATCGGCTTCGCTGCGGCGGACGGCCAGATGTTTGACCACATGGGTCCAGGAATCGGCGGCATCGCGGGGCCGATGCTCCGGTGCGGCCGGATCATGAACAAAGTCGTGACGGGCGCCCCGATAGCGGACCACCTGGACCCCCATGTCAATCAGGTCCTGAACATCGGCACCCGAGATGAACATGTCGTCTGTGCCCACCACCGTCAAGATGTTCGATCGATCATCGACGTGTTGCAGCAGACCAACCGGTTCCCGCTGATTCGGACCACGCCAGCGGCTCGGCAGTCTCGGCATCCCGTAGTAGCTGACCACCCGATCGAAACGCACCGAAGCGGCCGCCTTGAAGGCATACATACCTCCAAGCGAGAAACCGATTACCGCCACCGGCTCAACTTCCAAACGATCGGCGGCCTCAACCAGGTCGGCAACGATGTCGTCATCGCTCAGCCGATCGACCATCTCATCCCGCTCTCCGGCCAGATCACCATCAGCCTCCAACCTGGCGAACGGATCGACGACAATCACGTTCCAGCGGTAGCTCTGACTGATGGTGGCCGCCAGACGATCAAACAGCGGGCGTCGACCGCCAAGGTCGGTGACAAGCACCACGCCACGGGCAGCCGACATGGTCGGGTGAAGATCGGCCAAGATTCCCGTCGACAGTTCTACTTCCAAGATTCCCCACCCGGCTACTGTCACCGGTACAGCACCGCTGGGAACCGACTGGTGGGAAGGTCGCTCAGGCTAATGCTGGTCGATTATCGAATCGCCTGCCAGCCTAGCCGCTCCATCTCGAAGCGCCTTGGCGCGGGAACGTCCCAGGCCTTCAACGGTGGCCAGCTCGGCGGCCGAAGCCCCGAGGAGTCGCTGCAGGGTACCGAAGTGTTCGACCACTCGATGGGCGTGGTACTCGTTGATCTGCGGGAGCTTGGACAACAGGCGAAACCCTCTGGACCGACAGGACGCTTCCAAGCTGTCGGACTCCTCCAGAAGGTTCAATGACTTGGCCAACAACTCGTCGTCAAACAACGCATCATCATCCAGATAGGCCAGAGCATCCAGACCCTCTTCGATGGCATCAGAAGTGAACGACGGTAGGTAATCCATCATCAGCAACCGTCGTTCTTCTTCGAACCCGATCTGGATCTCCTCCATCTGGAGATGCACCAGCCGACCGTCGGTACCCAGCTCAATCAGGTTGTGCTCGATCTCGTCGGCGATCCGACGAACCATTTCCATCCGTTGCAGAATCTCAACCACATCCCGCACCGTCACCAAGTCCTCGGCTTCCAAGGCCATCAGTTTGCGAGAGATCTGGCTCAGACGGGCCCGATACCGCTCCAGGGTTTGCAGAGCCTGGTTGGATCGTTCCAGCAGTCTGCTGGAGGAGTGCACCGGGCTCATGTGATCCCCGATATACACCTGAATCTGTTTGCGGGACTCCGAGACCGTGACCACCGGAGTATTCAACATTTTGGCCACCCGCTCGGCCGTTCGATGGCGGGTACCGGTTTCCGACGTGGCCACATTCGGGTTCGGAACCAAATGGACGTTGGCCCGGGCAATACGGGAGACGTCTTCCGACATGATGATGGCGCCGTCCATCTTGGCCAGCTCAGCTAGCCGTTGAGGAGTGAACGACGCATCCAGAAGAAAGCCCCCGGAGCAGATATTGAGCACCTCGGGACCGTCGCCGATAACAATCAGCCCACCACGCCCGGACTGAAGGACTCTGTCCAGACCGTCGCGGAACGGAGAGCCGGGCGCGAGAAGAGCCAAAGCCCGATTCAGCGCGGCATCCGGTCGCAGCTCCATATACCAATGCTAGTTGATGACCGGCACGTGTCATCGCCCTAGACCCTTGCCACCACGCGATTGCGTGCTTGTCCGGTGTCAATTGGCGTTAATCGGCGGTTTGGCCTTCAACCTCCTCCGGCACCAACTCCAGTGCGTGCAACAGCGTCTTGGCTCTCAACAACCGCAGCCCGGTCGGCCCGCCCTTCGTTGACTCAGGAACAACAGCGGCCCGAAAACCCATGCGGTACGCCTCCTGAAGGCGGGCCTCAATCATCGGCACGGATCGAATCTCACCACCCAGACCGATTTCTCCGCACGCCACCACCTGGGGGGCAACCGGCCGGTTGTCCACGGCAGAGGCGATGGCCAAAGCCACGCCGAGATCAGCTGCCGGTTCGGTAACCGACACCCCACCGGCCACCGACAGAAACAGATCCAGCCCATCAAGGCGATAACCGGCGCGGCACGACAGCACCGCCCGCAACATGTCAACACGTCGGGAGGCCAAACCCTGAGCGGTCGTGTGACCTCCACCGCCGGCTCCCACAGCCAAAGCCTGCAGTTCAGTCAGGTAGGGTCTACGGCCCGAAAGACAAGGCAGGACGACCGAACCCGAAAGCCCCGGCTGGCGGTCGGCCAGGAACCGATCAGACGGATCCGGCACCGAACGCAAACCATCAGCCGACATTTCAAAAATCCCAAGCTCGCTCGTCGGCCCGAAGCGATGCTTCACCGTTCGCAGAAACCGCAGGCTCCCCGAGCGGTCACCGTCGAAGGTGATCACCGTGTCAACCATGTGCTCCAAGACCCTGGGGCCGGCAATCGAACCATCTTTGGTGACATGGCCGATCATCAGGAGTGAGATGGAAGCAGCCTTAGCGGCCTCAATTAGTGCGGCGGCCGACGCCTTGACCTGTTTCACCGAACCGGCGGCCGAGTCGACCTCGGGACGATGCATGGTCTGAATAGAGTCGACGATTACCAGCTGCGGGCGGCGGTCGGCCATGACGGCGGTGACGGCGTCAACCGACGTCTCATCCAGAACCATCAACGACTCCGGAAGCGGCCCGAGCCGACGAGCCCTGGCGGCGATCTGGCTCGGTGCTTCCTCCCCCGAGACGACAATGACCAGACCGCCGGAGCCGGCCGTGGACGCCGCCAGTTGGAGTGTCAGCGTGGACTTGCCCACGCCCGGCTCGCCAGCCAACAGCGTGGCCGAACCGGCGGTGAGACCGCCACCCAGTACCTGATCGAACTCGACCACGCCGGTTGGTACGGGAAGGGCCAGATCGGAATCGATCTCGGAGATGGTGGCCAACGACCGCGGTTCGGGACCGGAACTACGGGGCCGGCGGCGAGCCGACACCAACATCGACTCCTCCTCCAGGGTGGCCCAGGCCCCACATTGGGGGCAGCAGCCAATCCACGAATGAGCCTGCGCACCACACTCAGTGCAGCTGAAAACACGACGCCTCTTTCCCATACCTTCGACAGTAGTGAGCGGCAGTGACAACCAAGAGGTGCGACCGATGGTCGAACTGCTCGGCTTACTACGATGCGGCCGCCGGAGTCGAAGAGACCGACGGCTTCGGCTCATGACGGCCAAGCGACGACGCCGCCACCAGAGCCAAGATCAAACAACCAATCCAAACCGGCTGGTAGCTCCCCACCTGATCAACCACGAAGCCGGCCAGCGGCGAACCAAAACTGAGGCCGCTCAAGAATCCCAACATGACGATGCCCGACGCCCGGCCGGCCATATGGAGCGGCACCACCATGATGATGGCCAGCATGGCCACGGCATTCCAGGCCCCGATTCCGACAGCCTGAAGAATCGTTGACGGCCACGGCAACCAGGCACCGACCGTCGGTGTCAACGCAAGCGTCAAACAATAGACGGCACCAACCACGGCCAACATACGCAGCAGCCGGGCCGGAGGAATCAAGGCCTCCGCCACCTTTCCGGCGGCGATCCTGGCCACAATCCCCAACAGACCGCCTACGGCCACCAGCAAGCCGGCCTCAGCCACCGACAGACCGACCACTTCATGGGCCCACAGCGGGAAGAAACGGCTGCTGGCGCCACCAACCGTTCCAGCCAACAGGGCGTACAACGTCAGCCTCCAGATCCAAGGCGGAACCGGCTCTTTGCCGACCCCGGCGTTGACCGGCTGAGACTGTGCCACATTCTCGGTTTCCGAGGCCCGCAGTGTGTCCCGCGGCAAGGTCAGGACAACCAAAATGCCAATCCAGAAGAAGGCGGCATACACCCAGATGGCACCCCGCCACCCGATCCACAACGCCAGGGTCGGCAGGGTCAGACCCGATAGAAAGATGCCGAATTGCACACCCGACTGCTTGATGCCGGTCACCGTTCCTCTGGCTCCGGCCGGCACCCGCTCGGCGATCAGAGCATTGGTTGCCGGATTGCCCCATCCCTGAGGTAGACCACCGATCACGGCGGCCAGGGTGAGAACCACCGCATTCGGCGACAACGCCATCACCGCCATGCTCGCTCCACTCAGCCCCATCACCACCAAAGCCGCCGACCGCGGGCCAATCCGATCAGTTACCCGACCCGACCACGGGGCGGTAACCGCCCCCACCATGGTGTTGACGGCCCCGATCAAACCAATAGCCGTCCGGCTCAAACCGAACTCGTCGAGCAGATCAACAGTGAGAACGGCAACGGCGAAAAGATAAAACGACGACGCCGTCATTACCCAGACCAAGAAGATGGGCAACCCCAAGCGACCGGTTGCGAAGCCGGAGGCCCGAATCAACTGTCGGCGGCCCTGGTCAATTGCCGAAGGCCTCTCCAGGAACTCCAGTAGCGGCCTCGGCTGGATCCGGCGTGTCACCGGTGTCAAAGTTGCGCATCAACTCGTGCCCTCTCGCCTGCTCCTGGGTCCCGCCCGGGTTGAACCATGCGGTTCCAAAACCGAACGCCCGTGCAGCGTCGAGAGTATCGAGGTTGTCGTCGATCACAAGAATCAGATGAGGCGGTTCACCGGTCACCCGGCGCAGCACCTCAAACAGCGGCACCTCGGGCTTTCGCACCCCGACCGACCCACTGACGACCCACAGATCCACCAGCGTGTCCAGACTGTGGTTGATTCTCAGCTTGTTGGCCCACTCGGCGGCATCGTTGGTGATACAGGCGGCCCGAATACCGTGCGACCGAAGACGACGCATGTACTTCACCACCCCCGGTGTCAGCTGGTGGAGGGCCAGATATTCGTTGTCAAGGTAGTTGGCGTCACCGAAGACGCCGATGGACGGCCAGAACGACGCCGTGGTCATCCTGCCCAGGCTCATCTCCCGGGCCCGGGAACGAATCAGATCATCGGGCACGGTGGAGCCGCGCCCACGGGCAAACGGGATGAGGAGACGGTTGATGTCGTCACCCTCCTGGTACAGCACGCCCATGCCGTCCAATGCCACCACCCTGAACGTCCCCGGCCGCTGCTGAGGTGGCCCCCCACCAAGATTCAGATCCTGATGGGATTCGTTGGCCGGGTCAACCTTGGCCACCGCTCGCCCCTTGGCGTCCACCGGGCCCTGGACAACCGGCCGAGAGCGTTGCCGCCTCCGGCTACCCAGATAGCGCAGGAACCGGGCCAGCACCACAATCGCCGCCAACACACCGGCCACCACCGAGGCGCCTCGGAGCACCTGGGCGGCCATCGACCGTTCAGTAGTGGCCAGGGCAACCGGAATCTCGTTATCCAGCAACGTCCTCCGCCATGACGACGTGACCGATAGCTCCCCCTCGGTCGGTGCCCCATTGGAGGCATCCTCCTGCAGCTGGCCGGGCATGGTGACGCTAAGGCGAATGTTGATGTCCTGCTCCTGCGCCCCGTAGATCTCAGCCAGAGACTGCAACGACTGGGTCTCGGCCACCAACACCTGCTCTAACTGAGGGTCGGCAAAAACGTTGAAACCGCCGGACACATCAAGTTGACCGGTGAGCGAGTACGCCAGCTGCCCGAAGCTCTGCTGCCGGGACAACACAAAGTTCTTAAAGATCCCGTTCTCCCCGCCCAGCTCCTCCAGAATCTCGGTCAGCTGGGGCGGGTCGCCGAACGGTTTGCTGGCCCGAATCTCGACGCCACCAGTGCTGGTCTCGGTTGGAGGTTCGGTTTGCCAGCCGGACGCGGCCAAATCCTCCAACGGGATGCCGTTGGCGTCCTCCTCCAGGTCACGCAGAGCGGCGGCCGCTTCCGCATCCAGCTCAACCGCCGCTTGCACGACTCCGGAGCCGTCATCAGCAACGGTTACGTCAACTCTGAGATCAGCCTGGCATCCGGCGACGACCAGCGCAGCCGGCAATAGCAACAACAACGCCAATCGACGAACAAGTCGCCGAGACGGACGCAAGCGGTGGCCGTGGGGAAAATCCACGCCGTCAACACTACTGCCCTACGACGCGACCCGGCGCACGCCCCACTGGGAGCGTGCGCCGGGCACCAAACTTCAGATGTGTGAGCCCTAGGACTCTTCGCCTGCCTCG
>JAHDFR010000006.1:51393-63445 GCA_020628065.1 Acidimicrobiales bacterium | reverse complement strand
GACTCTTCGCCTGCCTCGGCCAGCTCGGGGGTCGAGGGTGGCTCGAATCCTTCGTGAGCCACGAAGCTCAGGCCCTTGTTTCCGTCCTCGTCGGTCTCAACATCGACCACGATGATCTGCCCGGCGCGGAACTCCTTGTACAGAAGCTTCTCCGACAGCACGTCCTCGATCTGACGCTGAATGGCTCGACGCAGCGGACGAGCGCCCATGGTCGGGTCGTAACCGACGTCGGCCAGCCAATGCTTGGCATCGACGGTGAGCTCCATACCAATTCCTTGGCCTTCGAGCTGGTCCACCGTGCGCTTGATCATCAGGTCGACGATCTCGGTGACCTCGGCCCGGCTGAGCTCATGGAAGACGATGGTCTCGTCAATACGGTTCAGGAACTCCGGCCGGAAGTGAACCTTCAACGCCTCGTTGACCTTTTCCTTCATGCGCTCATAGGTCACGGCCTCGTCGTTCTTGGAGAAGCCGAGAGTGGCTTTACGAAGATCCTGGGTACCCAGGTTGGAGGTCATGATCAGCACGGTGTTGCGGAAATCGACCGAGCGTCCCTGAGAGTCGGTCAGGCGACCCTCCTCCAGAATCTGGAGCAGAGTATTGAACACGTCGGGGTGGGCCTTTTCGATCTCGTCGAAGAGCACCACCGAGAAGGGTTTGCGGCGGACCGATTCGGTCAGCTGGCCGCCCTCCTCGTAGCCCACGTAGCCGGGAGGTGAACCGACCAGGCGGCTCACCGTGTGCTTCTCCATGTATTCGGACATGTCGAGCGTGATCAGAGCCTTGTCGTCGCCGAACAGGAACTCCGACAGTGTCTTGGCCAGCTCGGTCTTACCGACACCGGTGGGGCCGAGGAAGATGAACGAACCGGACGGACGGTTCGGGTCCTTCAGACCGGCCCGGGTGCGGCGAATCGACTGGGAGACGGCCCTGATGGCGTCCTCTTGACCGATGACCCGCCTGTGTAGCTCTTCTTCCATGCGGAGGAGCTTTTCGGTCTCCTCCTCAGTGAGCTTGTAGACGGGGATGCCGGTCCAGATGGACAGCACCTCGGCGATGGATTCCTCGTTGACCTCGTCGAACAGGTCGACGCCGGAGGCCTTGATTTCGGTCTCCATCTCCTCTTTCTTGCCCAGAAGTTCTTTCTCGGAGTCCCGCAGACGACCGGCCTCTTCGAAGTCCTGCTGCTCAACCGCTTCTTTCTTGCGGCTGACCACGTCGGCCAACTCGTTCTCCAACTCCTTGAAGGCAGGAGGGGTGGCCATGCGCTTGATGCGTAGGCGGGAACCGGCCTCGTCGATAAGGTCGATGGCCTTATCCGGCAGGTGGCGGTCGGAGATGTAGCGGTCGGCCAGATTGGCCGAAGCCACCAGGGCTTGATCGGTGATGGTGACCCGATGATGGCTTTCGTAGCGGTCACGCAAACCCTTGAGGATTTCGATGGTGTGTTCCACCGTCGGTTCCTCAACCTTGATCGGCTGGAAGCGACGCTCAAGGGCGGCGTCCTTCTCCAAGTGCTTGCGGTACTCGTCGAGCGTGGTGGCACCAATGGTCTGCAACTCACCTCGGGCCAGCATGGGCTTGAGGATGGAAGCGGCATCGATGGCACCCTCGGCGGCACCGGCACCCACCAGAGTGTGCAGCTCGTCGATGAACAAGATGATGTCGCCCCGGGTCTTGATCTCTTTCAGGACCTTCTTCAGCCGCTCCTCGAAATCACCGCGGTAGCGGGAACCGGCAACCAAGGCGCCCAGATCGAGGGTGTACAGCTGCTTGCCGTGCAGGGTCTCGGGAACCTCATCCTCGGCGATCTGCTGGGCCAGACCCTCAACGATGGCGGTCTTACCGACACCCGGTTCACCGATGAGCACCGGATTGTTCTTGGTACGACGGGACAGCACCTGCATGACCCGCTCAGCCTCGCGGGACCGGCCGATGACCGGATCGAGCTTCTTCTCCCGGGCCAGCTGCGTCAGATTTCGACCGAACTGATCAAGGATGAGCGAGCCGGACTGGGTGTCCGATCCGCTGCCGCCGCTGGTAGCCGACGCTTTACCTTCGCCGGTCGACCCGCTCGAGCCCGACGGCCCGGAATAGCCGGACAGAAGCTGAATGACCTGCTGACGCACCCGTGACAGATCGGCGCCAAGCTTGACCAGAACCTGGGCGGCGACACCCTCACCCTCGCGGATGAGTCCGAGCAAAATGTGCTCGGTGCCGATGTAGTTGTGGCCCAGCTGTAGGGCTTCACGCAGCGACAGTTCAAGAACCTTCTTGGCCCGAGGGGTGAAAGGAATGTGACCGCTGGGCGAGCTTCCACCCTGGCCGATGATGTCCTCAACCTGGTTGCGGACAGCCTCCAGGGAAATCGACAACGCCTCAAGGGCCTTGGCGGCGACGCCTTCACCCTCGTGGATGAGCCCGAGCAAAATGTGCTCTGTGCCGATGTAGTTGTGGTTCAGGAGGCGAGCTTCCTCCTGGGCCAGAACGACAACTCGGCGAGCTCGGTCTGTAAAGCGTTCGAACATTGAGATTCTCCCGTGTGGGGGCTTGGTGATCAGCGATCAGGTGTGGTCGGAGGCGGGGATGCTAGGGGGCTTGCGATCTGTGTGGGCGGTGCGCCGATAAGGCGTCTGACCGCTAAAGGCGAAGGGATAAGTCTACTCGGCTGCTGAGGGTCTCGTTCCTGGACCCGTCTTCATACTAGATAGTCGGTCGTTATCACTCTAATCCTGAGTCTGCCAGGCAGTTAGTCACAGGGATCAGTCGGGGAACAGCTACCAGCAGCCGGGGCAACAACCAGCGGCATGTCTGCCCCACCGTTTGGTCTGGTCTTTCCTGGACAACCTCAGGACCTTCAGAACTATTTCCCTTCAGAACTATTTCCCGCTCATGAAGTGATGTAGATCACGTCCGACCCGCCGGGATCAGCCGGATGTCACGTCGAAAGCAGTTCGAATCGGTCGTTTATGCGTCCAGTCGAGCCTCCGTCGGCGTAGCTTGGAGATGTGGAAAACTCTCCACTCAGCACCCTGCCCACCGCGGCCGATGACAGCGCTCGCATCGAATCTGTTCTGTTGGACACTGTTCGGGTTGAAGGCGACCCGTACCTGACCGAGATCGCGTCACATCTGATCAAGGCCGGCGGAAAGCGACAGCGGCCGATGTTCACCATTGTGTCCGCCGCCACAGGGTTGGATGACGGCGTACCGGTTCACCACGATGTGGTCAGGGGCGGCGTGGCCGTCGAACTGGTACAGGTCGGCTCGCTCTACCACGACGACGTCATCGACGAAGCGCAGATTCGCCGTCAGGTCCCCAGCGTCAACGCCCGATGGGGAAACCTCCGTGCTGTGTTAGCCGGTGACTTTCTACTGGCCAAAGCCTCCGAGATAGCGGCCAGCCTCGGCACCGAAGTGGCCGGCCTGCTGGCTTCAACCATCGCCGAACTGTGCAAAGGCCAGGTGGCTGAGCTTCAGACCCTGTTCAAGGTAGAACGTCGCGTCGATCAGTATTACCCATCAATCGCCGGCAAGACCGCTTCGCTGTTCGCCGCCTCAACCCGCATCGGCGCCATCGTCGGCGGCTACGACACCGAAACCAAAGACCGACTGACCGAGTTCGGCCGACTGTACGGCATGGCCTTCCAGGTGGTCGACGACATTCTGGACGTCATCGCCACCGACGAACAGCTGGGCAAACCGGCCGGCAAAGACATGCTGGAAGGCGTGTACTCACTACCCGTGATCTACACCCTCGCCGCTGAACCTGGCGACGAATTGCGACAGCTGCTCGACGGCGGACTGGAAGAAGCCGACCGTCTCGCCGCCATCGACTGCGTCCGACGAGGCCCGGGGGTGGACCAGTCTCTGGCCGTAGCCGCCGACTTCGTGGCCGACGCCCGCACAGAGATCTTGGCCGTGTCGGACAACAAAGCCGCCCACGCCCTGGCAGACACCGCCTCAGCGCTCCTCACCTCGGTCGAACGAATCCGCTCCTAACCACCAACATGTTCGCCGACATATTCGAAGTGGCCCGGATCGGCGTTCACCCAACGGTGACCTGACACCAGACCGGCCTCGGCCATCCGATTCAACAAGATGGGATGAACCGGCGAACCCAGCGAGTAGTCGGGATCATTGCCGAAATTGATGTCGGCGGCGATCCCCCACGAGTGACGGGACAACCGCTGGGACCCACCGATGAACCGGGGCGTCCAGCATCCCTGGTAGGCCGACGTGTCGATCATGTCCTCAAGCCCGTCACGAACCAGTCCGGCCATAACCTCGGCCAACGCATCATTGAAGATCCGATGGCAACGAACCCGACCAATAATCGGGATGCGTCGCAGCTCAATGTTCTCCTCGAACCAGGCATCTTCGATCTTGACGCTTCTTCCCACCGACGGCCGGAAGGAGAACTCACCGAACAACAGCTTCACTTCGAGCGGCGACAGGACAGGTGTGGGAAGATCACGCTCGGCCGAGTCCCGGCCACCGAACACCCGGACGCCGTCTCCGCCGTTGGCATCGAGGAGAGCGGCCTCCAGCTCAACAGCCGGGCCCTGATAGTCGATGAGCAAACCGGGCCGAATCGAGACCGCCCCGGCTTCAACCAGATCTTCGGGATCGACAAAGACGATCTCCACCGAACCAAAAATCTCATCGGCCACCACACCGGCCACGGTCGCCGACCAACCGGAGTCAAAGGTGATGACCGAGCCTTCATCCAACTCTCTCAGTTCGGCCGAGGACTCGGGCAACAGCACCTGGCCGCCGTCGAAATCATCAAGGGCATTCGCTGCTGCGGGGACAAGCCGGGCGAGGGCGCCACGATCCCGGTAGGCCCGGGCATCAAGCTGGATTCGGAAGCCATCGACCAGCTGGTTGATTGTTCGCCCCCGGGAATTCCGACTGGAAACAATGTTGACCGCAGCGACGTCCACCTGGGCCAGCGACTCGACACCGTCAACGGCAGCGGCCGCTCGCCGAAATTCGGGAGTCATACCCGATGGCACAAACGCCCAGGCCGGCTCGTCATCCGGGGCGGCGGTACTGGTGCTGGTTGACAACTCGGTTGTCGACGTGGTCAGGCTGGCCGTAGACCCAGCGTCAGCTCCCGAAAGCTGGTCAGCGGACCCCACCGGGGCCGACGGCGCTTCAACCACATCGGCCTGACCCGAACGGTCGCTGCAGGCGGACACCGCCAACAACAGCCCGAAAAGACCCACACCAAGCGACACAACGCTCGACAACAATTGTCGATCCCGACGTGCCATTACCAACCATCGCCCCTTGTGCGGGCTTCGTCGACGGCGGCGATCAGCTCCTCCACCGAGGGGCGAGAGTCGGGCGAGGGCGGACGGAACACGGTTGATAGGGCACCGTCGGGGGCCACAACAACATCGGCCCCCAGCTGGCGGGTGTCATCAACCGGCCGGCTCATCGTGCGCCCACTGCGTAGCAGCCGGCCGTACATTCGGATCGTGCCCGGGTTGTAGACCCGCCAAAGCGATGCCCGGGGCACATCGAGGGCTCGGTACAACCGGCGGTCCGGGTCCGAAAGCCACGCCATTTGAGAGCCGTCGACAACACGGGACATTATTGCTTGGCGGTGCTCGGCCAGACGCCGGTGTTCAGCGAAGGTGACAACAGCGATGTGAGTGTCACCGAATCGTTCCTGCTGTTCGCTCACGGCGACCACATGTTCCTGGCATGGCAGTCACATCAGGTGCCGGTGAAGAATCAACAGCACCGGCCGACCGCGCTGATCGGCCAGCCGCCACGTGCCACCATCGTGCGCCGTCAGTGCGAGGTCACGTCCTACGCCGCCAGTTGATACGCCCATGCCCACCATCGTTGCAGATCGTTCCCCCCGAGTCCGATCATCGCCTATCCGTAGCACCCGACCAGCACCCCTATTACTCTTGATGACCGTCATGGAACTGCATCCGAGCGCACAAAGGGTCAAAGACTACGCCGCCCGATCCGGCGTGAACATCGAACCCATCGAATTCCCCGACGACGGTGCCCGAACGGCCGACGATGCAGCCAACGCCGTTGGCTGCAAGGTCGACCAGATCGCCAAGTCAATGATCTTCGATGCCGACGGCGAACTGGTGCTGGCGCTCACCGCCGGATCAAACCAGGTGGACGCCAAGGCACTGGCCGCCATTGTTGGCGTCGGCAAGTGCGGCCGAGCCGACATAAACGACGTTCGGGAAACGACCGGCTACGCCATCGGCGGAGTGCCGCCCTTCGGTCACAGCCAACCGATTCGAGCATGGATCGATCCACACCTGTTGACCTTCGAGACCGTGTGGGGCGCAGCCGGAACGCCACGCCACGTCTTCGCCATCAGCCCGGTCGACCTGATGCAGTTGACCCAGGCCACGTCGGCCGAGTTCACCAAGTAACCGACAATGGCCGAAACCGCCGAGCCGAACATCACCTTCGCCGACGACATAGAGGCCTACCCCAGCTCGCTTAGTTACTCGCCGGGCGAGACAGCGGCGCTGCACATCTCGACCAGATCGTCCGCCTACCACGTCCTCATCGAGCGGTGGGGAGCACAGCGAACGCCGGTTTGGTCGGCCACCGACCTCACCGGCAGTTTCCACCCGGTCCCTGACGACGCCTACAGTCACGGTTGTCGCTGGCCCGAGGCCGTACAGGTGCCAATCGATGAATCCTGGACGTCCGGCTTCTATGTGGTCACGCTGACCGCAGTTGGCGCCCCGGCCGGGCGAGACGTGGCCTACACCGGTTTTGTGGTCCGAGCCGGCAACCAGCCCAGGCGCTCAAAGGCGTTGCTGGTAATGGCCACCAACACCTGGAACGCCTACAACACCTGGGGAGGCAGAAGCCTCTACACCGGCGCCAACCAGGTGGCTTTTCACCGCCCGTGGAGCCGGGGCATGCTGGGGCGAATGTCGACTGAGCGGGACGACCGCAAAGCCCGACCAACCCGATGGGGTGAGAAACCCGACGTCGACGGCGAAGCCTTTCAGCGCTATCGGCTGACCAACGGCTACGCCGCCAGCATCGGATCGTCGGGGTGGTATCAGTACGAACGCCGCTTCGTGGAATGGGCAGAAAACGAGGGCTACACGTTCGACTACGCCGTCTCCAGTGACCTCGATTCATCCTCCACGGGGCCGGGATCGGCTGACTCAATACTTCACGGGTACGACCTGGTCGTCGGGGTTGGCCACGACGAGTACTGGTCGGCCGGACAGCGGGACGCGGTGGAAGCCCACGTGGCCGGCGGCGGCCGGTACGTCAGCTTCTCCGGCAACACCATGTTCTGGCAGGTCCGCATCGAGCCGACGGAAGGCGACGGCAAGACCATGGTGTGCCACAAATACACCGCCCATGAGACCGACCCGGTGGTGGCCGAGGGTCGGCCCACGGAGATGACAGGAATGTTTGCCGACCCGCTGGTGGATCGACCGGAAGCGGCTTTTCTCGGAGGCGGTTCGGCCTGGGGTTTGTACAACCGATTCGGCAAGGCGGTTCGACGGGGAGCCGGAGCGTTCACCGTCTACCGACACGACCACTGGCTGTTGGCCGGAACCGACCTTGGGTACGGCGACCTCCTCGGCGCCAGGGACGGCACCGTCGGGTACGAGACGCTGGGATGCCGCATCCAATTTGACGACGTTCAGCTACCGGTACGGGCCGGCGGAGACGACACACCTCCGGACATGGTGATCATCGCATTCAGCCCGGCCTCCAACTGCGGAGTGGGCGACTACCCAAAGTCCATTTCGGCGTTGAGCGACCAGGGAGACCTGGAGTTCATCGCCGAGCGGATCCACGGCGGCATCAACGAACAGACGCTGGCCAAGGCACGCTACGGGAACGCCATCATGGCCGAGGTCCACCCGTTCGGGCCCGACGCCGGCCAGGTGATAACAGTTGGAACCACCGACTGGGCCTTCGGCCTACCCGATGATCCCGACGTGGTACAGGTAACGAGAAACGCCTTAAACGGCCCATAGCGGCTATTCCGACGCAAGATCCCACGTTCGCCGATCCGGTGCCGTCCAACTCGTGTGGAGTGGATTGGCAATCAAGTCGAATCCTGTACGGGCCGACAATGACAACGTGGTTGTTTCCGCCAGGATCGGCGAACAAACAGAACAGGCGTCTTCAGCTGTCCAAGAGCCGGGCGATTACCCAATCTCGTTGGCGACCGCCATCGACCGTCTCGACGACCTGCTGTCGTCGCTGGACGGGCCGATCGCCGTGTTGGCCTGTTGTGTTACAGAGGCCAAAGAACTCGCCGTCGGAGACCGACGCAGCAGCGGACAGCACAGCAGATTGCACACCCTCATCGAAGCCGAACAGCCGACCGGCCACGGCGACCCCCTGGCTGTGCTGGCGTTGGGCCCGCTGGAAGGTCCAGCCGAAGGCGAGCGCCTGGCACGGCTGTGGCACGCCAACGGCGTTGAGACTGTTGGCGTGGCCGTAAGCGTCGAAGGGGACACCGGAGACCTGCTGTTGGCCGCAGCAATCTCAGCTCTTGTTGAGGCTCGACAGTTCAATATCGAAGGCGTGATCGTCTGTTCCGATGACGAGCGCTCCTGGACGCTCGGAGACGCATCGGGCGGAGACCAAACCAGGATCGAGCCATCATGACGGCGGCCGGCGAAGAGCGGCCGACATTTGACCTGACCGACCTCATCACCTCGGCCGAGCGGATGCCCGTGCCTATCGTCATCCTCGACGGTGACGGGGTCACCTACTACGCCAACCGGCTCTACTGCGACCTTGTCAAGATGGATCTGCAGGCCGTGTTGGAACGAACCACCTCTGATGCGGTCGAGATCGAAGACGCCGACGTCCAACTTGACCCGTTCTTTGCCACCCGTCCCGGCCAGGTCACCGGACCGTACCAGGTCCGAACCATCCGTTCCGACAACAGCGCCTTCCTCGGCTCATGGATGGTCCGCCGCGACGAAGAGACATCGCTCTACGTGAGCATCCTGCTCGACATCACCGAAGAGTACGAGCAACACCAGGAGCTTCGAAAGAAGGCAACCACCGATCATCTCACCGGACTGCTCAACCGCAACGGTCTGGCCTCAGCGGTAGACGATCTACAGGGGGACAGAGATTTCTCGTTGGCGGCCATCATCGACCTGGACAAATTCAAGATGGTCAACGACTTCTTCGGTCACGCCGCCGGCGACCGACTACTGGAGACCATCTCCGAGCGGTTGACCGCCGTGGTTCCCGCCGACTCGCTCGTTGGACGAATGGGAGGCGACGAATTCGTCGTCCTGCTACAGCCCGACTCACCATTGCTACCAAAAGAACTGGGTGAACGACTGGCATCCGTCTTCGACGAGCCGGTCACCGTGCAGTCCCTTCACCTGCCGGTGGCGGCCAGTATCGGCGTCACCTCGGGAACCGCCCGTCCCGACCTCGACGATCTTCTACGAGAGGCCGACGCCGCCGCCTACGAGGCCAAGGACCGGGGTGGATCCCGGTTTGTGGTGGCCAACTCGGCGATAGTCGACGTGCAACGACAAAAAATAACCATGCAGCGACAGATCCGAGAGGCGGTGGGCACCGGGCAATTCGTGCCCTGGTATCAGCCAATCGTCCGTCTCGACGACCGCACGAAAGTGGCCTACGAGGTACTGGTCCGATGGGTTCGCCCCGGCAACGACGTAGTGGCCGCAAGCCAGTTCATCGACACCGCAGTCGAAAGCGGCCTGTTCTCCCAAATGTCGGCTGAAGCCCGACAGATCGCCGCTATTGAGGCCGCAGGTTGGCCGGACGACATTGGCCTATCGCTAAACCTGTCGGCCGGAGAGTTGTTGGCGCCGAAAACGACCGCCCGCCTGGTAGAGCAACTTGAACCGAGCGGACTCGACCCTGAACGAGTGATGATCGAGGTCAGCGAAACAGTGCTGTCGCATCACCCTGAGTCGGCCGCTCGCGCCCTGCGAGCCCTGGCGGCGAGAGGTTTCGTCCTGGCTTTGGACAACTTCGGTATGGAAGCGACCTCGCTTACCCGCCTGGCTCAGCTTCCCCTGACCACGGTCAAGCTTGACGTTGGGCTACTCACCGCTTGCCGACAAGACGAGCGAGGAAAGAATCTCCTACGGGGCTTGATCGACATGTTGACGTCGATGAACCTGAACATCATTGCTCAGGGAGTGGAAACAAGCGAGGACCACAGCCACCTGCGCGACGTAGGTGTGACCTACGGCCAAGGGTGGTTCTACGACCCTCCAGCGCCCGCAGTGGGATCGGCCGAGAATCGTCGAGCGACCCTTTTGAGCCTCGACTCTCTCACCTGAATCGCAGCACACCAAGGCCCCATGCTGTTGCAGCAGCGCCTCCCGGCCACCTCAGCGACTTGCCGGCCGGTTCAGGTGGCTAGTCGGTCTGCTCCGGCCGCAACGTGGGGAACAGTACGACGTCTCGAATGGTCGGCACATCGCACAGCAACATGACGAGACGATCCATGCCGATACCCAGCCCACCGGTGGGCGGCAAACCGTACTCAAGCGCACGCAGGTAGTCCTCGTCCACCACCATGGCCTCATCGTCACCGGCCTCCCGTTGACGAACCTGGTCTTCGAACCGGGCGCGCTGATCATCAGGGTCGACAAGTTCGGTGAAGGCGTTGCACAGCTCGCGGCCGGCCACCACTGCTTCAAAGCGCTCGGTGAAACCCGGATTCTCCCGATGTTGGCGGGACAGCGGCGACACCTCAACCGGATAGTCGGTGACAAAAACCGGGCCCCACAGCTCCGGTTCGACCGCCTTCTCGTAGATCTCCAGAATCAGCTTTCCATGACCGTATTCGGGCTTGACTTCCACTCCGTACCGGTCGGCCAGGGCCTCAAGGGCGGAACGGTCCATCGTCAAGTCGACCCGTTGGCCAGTGGCCTCCTCGATGAGGTCAACCATCGACGCCCGGCGCCACGGGGCGGCCACATCCATTTCCCGCCCGTCGTAGGTCAACTTGGTTGTTCCCCGGATCTCGTTGGCCAAGTAGGCCACCAGATTTTCCACCAGCTCCATAATGTCGCTGTAGTCGGCGTAGGCCTGGTACAGCTCCAGCATCGTGAATTCGGGATTGTGCCTGGTGCTGATTCCCTCGTTACGGAAGACCCGGCCGATCTCGAAGACTCGCTCCAGGCCCCCGGCGACGAGGCGCTTCAGGTACAGCTCGGGGGCGATACGCAGAAAGAACTCCTGATCAAGAGCGTTGTGGTGGGTAGTGAACGGTCGAGCGGCTGCACCCCCCGGGATGGGGTGAAACATCGGGGTTTCAACCTCAATGAAGTTGTGTTCGGATTCCAGCCATCGGCGGGTCAGCGACATCACACGAGAGCGGGTCACGAACACGTCCCGGCTCTCGGGCGTAACCCACAGGTCGACATACCGTTGCCGGTAACGCATGTCCTGGTCCGACAGGCCGTGGAACTTGTCGGGGAACGGGCGTCTGGTCGGGGCCAGCAGCGACCACGACTCAACCTTGACCGACAGTTCACCCTTTCGGGTCTTCATGACCTCGCCGGAAACCCCAATCCAATCCCCCAGCGACAGTCCACAGAAATCATCGAACTCAGGGGTGACTTTCGACGGGGCGAAAAGCTGGATACGACCACCGGAGTCCTGAAGGGTCCCGAAAGCCAGCTTGCCTTGGACCCGACGCAGCATGAGCCGTCCGGCGATCGTGGCCTTGACACCGGTTTCGGTCCCGTCCTCGATGTCGCCGTAGGTTTCCCGCAATGCGGCCGAGTCGGTATCGGGGTCGAAACGATACGGGATGGGGCGGGCCGACACGCTCGGTTCAGCCGTCTGGGTGCTCTCGTCGGTCTGGGATTCAGCCACGGCCCGAGCATATCGGGCCGCTTCATTCGGTGAATCGGATTCCGGCAACGGTCAGCCGGTGACAGCGCCCGTTGGGCCGGAACAATAGCCCAGTGCCACCCCCCTGCTCAGCTGCACAGTTCGTCAGTCCGCACCCTAAGCTGAAGCAATCGGCAGGCAGACCGCAAGAGGGAGGCGGCTTTGCAAATCAT